>NZ_JBQTGI010000027.1:0-53780 GCF_052400645.1 Saccharicrinis sp. GN24d3 | reverse complement strand
CTCATAGTTTAGGGTTAGGTTTGGTTAAAGATTGAAGGCACCATCAAAACGTTTGATGGTGCCTTCTACTTTATATGTGTTGTGTGATTCTGTTTTTGATGACCATAGCCCATAGGCCCCATGCGAAATCTATTTATTGCCAATATATGGGCAACGGTGACAATGAAGTGACCATATAATGACATACCCGTTCTCCCCTGAATCATTTAAGTGCGTACGGGTTTTGCTATATATCTGTTGGTTCGCAGGCATGATGTGTTTGAAGGGCTTGTTATAAAATGGATCAGTATTTTTTTTACAGGTAAAACAGCAGTTGTTAATTAAAACAATCAGGAGGGTTGGAAGGCGGATTTTGTATTTGTGCATGATTCTGTTCATGATTTTGTTCATGATTCTGTTCGTAATCGTAATACTTTATTATTACTTCCAAACTTCTGCTAACACCGTTAAAATTCTCAGGGTTTTTTGGTTCTATTTCTATCCTAATTTGTTGGGTTGTTCCAAGACTTATCCGAATATCGGTCGAGTAATTGTCCTTAGCATTATCCCATAGAACTATATTTTTGTCAGGTCTGATAATTTTCACTCGAATATCTCCGGGTAAATCTTCCTTGTTTAGATTGATATTGTATGCCCTTCCGCTATAAAAAACCTGAGCAATGTTTAGTTTCTCGTAAGGTTTAATCGTGTAACTTCGGCCGAACGATTGATTGTTAAATACACCGCCGTAGGACTGGGAATAAATTTGGCCACTGAAAAAAAGAAGAACCCCGATAAGGAACGCGTATGCGTTGTGTGTTCTTTTTGTTGTTTGCTCCATGTGATATGTGTTATGAGTTATAAATAATGCCATGCTTGGCTCAGTTGAGTTTGGATTTATTTCTTATTTGGTTGGTTTAATAAAACTGTATGCTTTTTGTAAAAGATGTTTGCCTAAATATATTTTTAAGCTCAGCGGTGATTCGGTGATTGTTGTAATATGTCTCAATATTCAATGGTATAGTATTGATTTTAAATATCTGCTAGCCATATGGTAGTTGGAAATGATCACGCATATTCTGAATGTGATATCGGTTGTGATAAGATTCAACGAATGCTTGATGTTCCATCAGTGAATTTATTGTGCTCCGCTGGCATGGTTTGCTGGTAACATTTTCCTCTTGTGTCGAGGTATATTTATCCTGCACTAATTTGTACATTTGTAGATAGCCCGAATACAATAGGACGCCTAGAAAAGATAGGAGAAAAAAAATAAATGCGATTAGAATACCTGCTGATATTCTGTTGTGTTGGATATTTAATTTTATTAGTTGCTCCACTTTTCTTGTTCTTTGTCTAACTTGCTCTTGAACCGCTGACAGTTCTTCTTTTTCTATTTTTTCCAGCGTAAGAAAGTGTTCTGCTAATCGGTCCAATTCTATTGATAATCTGCTATTGTAACCCGTGCTCCTTGAAAACTTTAAATCATGAATCAACCTTATTGATTTGTGGATGTCAGAGAGGATCCTGTCGTTCAATTTGTTTTCGTTTTCTTTAAAGCTGCCTGTTTCGTAACGCGTTGCGTTAATGGCTTCAGGTTTAACTATCTTGTTTTTTAAGGTGGCAATGGAATCTATTGTATTCAATAAAAAAAATGTACTCGTTGTTATACCCAGTAAACACCAAACAATGCCTATGGATAATAATATTAATCGGCTTTTGAACTTTAATGCTTTCATCTTCAGTTACTTTCTTTTGCCTCTGTTTGTTTTTGTATCAGCTATTTGAAGCAAAATTCATGTTTTCATAGACAGCATTTAGTGTGCCAATGTAGACAATGTAATGGTATTCAGAAGAATATGAGATTCAATAAAAGAGAAGGAGGGTTTTGGTGACCAAATGTTGACAGTAAACTAAATGTAGCGTGTTTTTTAGTTGTTGTTCATTTATTTTTTATTCAAACACATTTACGGGGTAATTTTTATTGCGCAGCCAACATTATAACCAACGCATTGTCTATTAGCCAGGATAAGTTGTATATGGAAATACCGTAAGGCATTAAAAAACACCTTCATGTTGCCAGGTAAAAGCCATCCCGATTCTTGTTGGGATGGAAAACCATACAATATTTTAAGGGACTAAATACTTAAACCCGGATTATGCATTAGAACTTCGTCGTGAACATTGAAAGTGCAATAAAACAAGGCTTTACTGAAATGAGGCATCACTTGTCCCGATTACTTTCGGGAGCATCGTTATGAAGAGTTGAAGTGAAGCAGCGAAGTGTCTTGTTTTGAAACAATTTCAATGTGTAATAGATTTTCTAATGCATATTGCGGGTTAAATCCGATTTTCCGGAACTGGAAGCTAGCTGATCGTTTTTTGGCAGTCTGATAATAAATTCGGAACCCTTTCCTTTTTGAGAATTAACCTCTATTGTTCCATAGTGGTTTTCAATGACCTGGTAAGATATGTATAATCCTAATCCGGTACCTTTGCCAACATTTTTTGTTGTAAAAAAAGGATTAAATATTTTATCTTTAATCTTTTCAGGTATGCCTGTTCCATTGTCTTTGATACTTATAATAAAAGTATCGTCATTCTCTTCCCACCAGGTTTTAATGGTAATGTTCCCACGCCCATCAATAGAGTCAATGGCATTGGATATTATGTTCATGAATACCTGATTCAGTTTGGTGGGTAGTCCATACACGCTGTCTTTGTTATGGTAGTTTTTTATTATTTTGATGTTGTTTTTATATTTGCTGTATAAAATAAGTAGTGTGGAATCCAGTAATTTGTTAATGTTCACTTCTATGAAATGGTTGGATGCATCCCGCGAAAAATTACTGATGCTTTCAATAATATTTACCACTCTGGATATTCCCTTTTCTATACTGTCAATCATAATTTGTGCAGAATCTATAGTTTGTGCAATATCCTTTGGGTTGCTTTGGGGACTATTATTTTTCTCAGTGTCTTTGATGAGATAATGGGTTAGTTTTTGAATGCATTTTTTTAACCCGGCAATACCACCGCTTATATAGTTAATGGGATTGTTGATTTCGTGAGCAATGCCGGCAGTCAGAATACCCATTGATGCCATTTTTTCAGACTGTACCAATTGATTCTGGGTTTCTTTCAGGTGCAGTCTTGCTTTCACTAGCTCCTCATTGTAATTTTCTAATTTAGTTACATAATGATTTAGCCATAACTGATCCTGTTCTATTTTTTCTTTGGCATCTGCCAATTCTGTAATATCCGTTGTTATGCCCAGCAGGCCATATATTTTGTTATTGTGGTCAAACAGCGGGATTTTTTCAGTTATAGTGGTTTTTGTTATCTCATCAGGGAATTCGTTTTTTACGGTGAGTTTTTGTGGTGACTTTTGGGCCAATGTTTTCTTGTCATTATTGTCGATTTGTTCCGCGACATCTTTGGGGAATAAATCAAAAGCACTTTTTCCAATCAACTCGCCCGGGCCAACAAGCATACTCTTTTCTGCATATTTGTTGTTCATTATATATTTAAGGTCGGTATTTTTAATAAACACAGAACTGTTGAGGTTGTCAAGAACAATGTTCAGCCACTTTTGGGATTCTACTAGTTGGATTTCATGTTCTTTATATTGAGATATATCGACAATAGTGCCTATCTTCCTTTCTACCTCACCCGATTTGTTGCGGATTACATGGCACGTATCCTTAACCCATTTAATGGTTCCGTCAATATGTTGTATTCTATATTCGGTTTCATAGATATTTACACCTGCAATAATATTTTCGTTCCATTTGTTTATGGTTTGTTCTCTGTCTTCGGGAAATATAAAATTTAAATATTCCTCCGTGGTGATTGGCATCTTGTCGGTTTCAATGCCGAATAATTCTTTAGAATATTTGCCACGGACAAAATTATTTTCATGGTTAGAATGAACGGAATATAAAATCATCTTATGAATATCCAGAATTAAACTATCTGTATTTGGAACTTCTTTCATTGTCGTATTCAATATTATCTGTAAACATTGAGCTGCTTATAACAAACTGAGCGTCTATATTAATTTCTGTTTTTTTTTTGAGTGCGAAAATCATTGGATTTCAGACAAAAGTATTATTTTTTTTTATTTGTTGAATCGAACAAGTATAGCGTTTATTGCGTTAGTGGTTATTCTAAAGCCTGCATAAAGCGAAATATAAAAATATAGGAAATTTTGAAAATTCCACTTGTGCAGTTATTGCTGACTAATGGACTGAAATACCAAAATGTTTTAATTTACGCTAAAAAAATCAAACAAAATAGTATGTTTAACTTTTAATATCTTTTTTTGTTCTAGAATTTTTCTGTAAGCAATCGAAAATGGCCATACGGTAATTCGATGAAAAGCATATTGTACATAGATGGCGAAAGGGCAAATCTTGATGTTTTTAAGCTTATTTCGGATAATGTGGATTTTGAGGTGCGAATTAAAATTGAAATGTCATTATATTGACAAATTCGATTCCGGCGTGATGAAATAACGACACTATTATTGGTGTTATAGCTAAAAGAATTTTATAAGATGTAGATTAACAAGCATCTGTGAAGTTGGCGTGGTATTTGTTAATCTGTTTTTTTTTGACCGGAATTCCTAAAGCTGGTTTTAAGAAAAACAGTACCAAATTAGAACATTTATATTCTTGTTTAGCAAAAAGGCGCTAACCTGGATGATTTTGACAAATTGAATTGCAATGAGAAGTGTATTGTACATAGATGACGAAAAGGCAAATCTTGATGTTTTTAGGGTTTGTTTTGGTGATGATTTAACTATTTATACCGCCACCTCCACAAAGGAGGGGTATGAAGTTTTATTGAGCAGGGATGTACAGGTAGTTCTTGTTGATCAAAGGATGCCGGGAGAAACCGGGATTGATTTTATATTAAGGGTAAAAGATGAGTTTCCGCATACCGTTTTTATGGTTGTTTCGGGTTATGCGGATTTTGATGTGGTGAAGCAGGCCATTGAAACGGGCAGGGTATATCGGTATTTGTCGAAGCCTTGGAATGAGGAAAAATTACGACTGGATATTCTTAATGCCATCGATAAATATAATGATGAACATAGAAACAGGCAGCTTTTACATGAGTTGGAAAAACGGAACAAGGAACTGGAATTATTGCAGCAAAGGTTGAAAGATGAAGTTGTTTATTTAAGAAAGGAATTGAAAGTCAAGCATGGTATCAGCAATATTGTTACCTGTGACTATCGTTTCCAATTGCTGTTAAGTAAGGTTAAGACCATAGGGCTGACCAAAGCACCGGTATTGATAACCGGAGAAACGGGGACCGGTAAAGAGTTGGTAGCTCGGGCAATTCATGAAAAAAGCAACAGGCCTGGAGCATTTGTGTCCATAAATTGCGCCGCGATTCCTGAAAATCTGATTGAAAGTGAATTGTTCGGACACGAAAAAGGGGCGTTTACGGGAGCTGTTAATCTGCGGAAAGGTAAATTCGAAATTGCCGATAACGGAACCCTTTTTTTGGATGAAATTGGAGAGATGCCCATGGCTATTCAGCCCAAGTTGCTGAGGGTCCTTCAGGAAGGGACAGTAGAGCGGGTAGGGGGCAGCAAAACAATGAAGTTGAACGTAAGGATTGTTGCGGCGACAAACCGGGTTTTAAGCGATGAGATAGCTAATGGCAATTTCCGATCAGACCTCTATTACAGGATTAACGTCATAGAGCTGGCTATACCCCCCCTTCGGGAAAGGAAAAAAGATATCCCCTTGTTGGTTAGTTTCTTTCTGAAAAAATATAACCGTATATATGGTAAAAAAGTTAAATCCATCTCGGCTTCGAGTTTAGATTGTTTGCAGCGGTACGAATGGCCTGGGAATGCGAGAGAATTGGAAAATGTAGTGGAACGGGGCGTGATAATTTCGAGTTCGGAAACCTTAAGCGTTGACCTCCTGGGTGATCATCATGCAGCAGAGGAGAAGGACAAACACCCTTACCGGCATGAGGAGGGCAAGAGCCTTTACCTGCATGAGGTGGAGAAGCGGCACATTGAACATGTGCTTGAGCGCACTTCGTGGAAGATAGGCGGAGATGCTGGCGCGGCCGAATTGTTGGGTTTAAAAAGAACCACACTGTTGGCGAAAATGAAGAAATTAAATATTGAAAAAGTATAAGTAGAGATATAGGTGCCACGTTCCCATTGGATGTGAATAATACAGTTCATGGGTGTGGTTTAACCTTCTGATCAACTACACGTTGCAGCTTTGCCTCCTTTCCTACCTTTCCCACCTTCAACAAAACCAGCATGGGATCATATTTTATGGGCTGTTTGATGGAACAGGGCCCTTCACCTACTGTCGTATTTGCCCAATCACAATAGCACTTTGTTTTCAGTATGACTTTTAAGATAGGGATGTCGTTATAGTGGCACTTTCGGTTACGTTGTGACGGAATAATGACTAATTATTTCATGCTATGTTTAAACGTAATTTGTAAGAACAAGAATAACAATATATTGGAATATTAGGCACGGTGTTTGACATTCTCGTTTTGAAATTGAAAACGAACGGCTAAAAAATAGTCAAATGATGTTGAATATTTTGTAGCAAAAAGCAACTTAAATGATAAATATAGATATTGACATATTGCTGGATTATATTGAAAACAGAACAGATGAAATATGTTATCAGAACGTTAAAGAGAATGAAGCGTTAGGCAAATGCAATCAGGATATTTGCGGGTATAACATGGAAATTGTGGAAATAGTAATCCACAGTACCCTGAAGGCACAGTTAATTCAGAGTTTGATTTACATAACCAATGAAATCGTTGCCATAAAAATGAAGGCAATATCAAAAACTCAAATGGCGGATCAACTACACCGGTTATTTCGTCGATATATTTCTTATACAATCAAAGGTGTGTACAAATATGATAAGCTTCATCCATTTTGGGGGTTTTTGCCATTTGAACAATTGGTAATTAGTGAACTAACGAGACTTGGGAAGTTTGAGGAATTAGGAAGTATCCAAAAAGTACGCAATAAGGAATATGGTTTAAACAAAGGATCTTATTCCTTCCGACAGCAAGATTTAGGCATGCAATGAATTTAAAAAAAACAGGAAACGCGTTTCATTACTTAAAAAAGATGACGCAAACAATAAATCTATCAAACCCAAAAATTGGAAGGAATCATATCCATTATATGGATATTGTTATAAATAATTCATCTGTAGATGCCTTAGGTGGTTCACATGATGAACTATAGGTAAAAACATGATCAACCTACATGTACCAATGCAAAGTAATTCACAAAGTAATCGACAAAAGAATTATCCCAATACAATAGAAGCCGGTACAAAGAAACACTCCATTATCGCAAATGGTCCGGTTTCCAAATATATTAAAATGCTCGGGGAAGACGAAAGCTTGAATACTGTCCACGAAAACAACCGATGCAGGGAGGAAGACTTGGAAATCATAACGTTAGAAGCAGCTTTTGAATACAGTGCGAATGCGGTAATAATTTCTAACAAAGAGGGTATTGTAAAATATGTTAACCCAAAGTTTACCGAGACTACGGGTTATTGCCCGCATGAAACAATAGGAAAAAATCTGCGATTACTGCTTGCCGGAAAAGATGCAGAACAGAAATATAATGCGATTGGAGATACCATGATGTCAGGGGACATTTGGAGGGGTGAGTTGAACACAAGGAAGAAAAATGGCGAATATTTTTGGGAACGCGTGACGATCACGCCCATAAAAAGCAGGCAAAACGTAATCACCGCTTTTCTTGTCGTAAAAGAAGATGTCACAACGCAGAAAGAAATGGAGCGAAAATTAAAGGTACAGGCCCAACAGCTGATTGAAACAAAGCTAAAGGCAGGGGAAAGTGATAGGTTAAAATCGGTTTTCCTATCCAATATAAATCATGAAATTCGGACGCCCATGAATGGAATATTAGGTTTTTCGAACTTGCTAAAAATCCCGGAGCTTTCAGGTGAAGAAATTGAAGATTATACTGATGCCATAATAACTAGTGGAGAACGATTGCTTAATGTCGTTAATAACCTGATTGATATTTCAAGAATAGAATCAGAGCAGGTTAGCGTTGTTAATGAAGAAATAGAAATATGCCAGCAAATGCGCACTGTTTACAACTATTTTAAGCCGGAAGCTGAACAAAAAGGTTTGCGCTTAATTTATGAGAAGAACATAGCCTCAGATAAATTAATCATAAATACAGATTTTGATAAAATATTTTCAGTTCTTACAAACCTTATACATAACGCGATTAAATTTGGTGACAAGGGCAATGTTACATTTGGATTCAGCAAGATGAACAATTGCCTTGAGTTTTATGTAAAGGATAATGGAATAGGTATAAGTGAAAAAAATAAGAGAGTGATTTTTAATCGGTTTAGACAAAGTTCTGAAACATTTACCAGGGAATATGAAGGAACAGGCTTGGGTTTGGCTATATCCCAGGCTTATGTGAAAATGCTGGATGGAAAAATTTGGGTGGAAAGCGAAGAAGGGGTAGGTTCAACTTTCTTTTTTACTATTCCTTATACTGCATCAGATGAAATAAATAAAATGGATATTGCTTATTTGAATCAATAAATGTTATTGATTCAAGATGTTTTTTTT
Source organism: Saccharicrinis sp. GN24d3 (assembly GCF_052400645.1). Taxonomy (NCBI): domain Bacteria; kingdom Pseudomonadati; phylum Bacteroidota; class Bacteroidia; order Marinilabiliales; family Marinilabiliaceae; genus Saccharicrinis; species Saccharicrinis sp. GN24d3. The sequence goes on along the minus strand of NZ_JBQTGI010000027.1, from coordinate 45,155 downwards.
AATGAGAAGAGTTAGAAGGGGTAAGAGTATCGGATTAATGACCAATATAATTTAGTGATGGAAACCTATAATGTACAAAACAAACAACCCGGTAACCAATCGGATGATCTAATGGCAAATTACAATCGGAAACTTAATAAAGAAATACATTTGATTTATGATAGGTTAATCCAACTGAAGAGGGAGCTTGAAATGGACCATTTAACGCCAAAGGTAAGGGAATACCATCATGTCAGAATCGATGAGCTGCAAACACTATTGAACCTATTGGGAATGTAAGCGTTTAGTAGGGTATGTGAACTGGGGAATGTAAGCTGAGCTCTGTCCTGTGATTTTGTTTATTATTTCAAATTAAATTATTTTTTTCTTTGAACCAATTTCTAAAAGCACAATTGGGAAGCTTTCAGGTTCTATCAAGGGCAGCTGAGGTACCAAGCCGTTTATAAACCCTTGACGGGTTCTGCAAGCGACTCACCTTCGCCTTTAGATTTAGGGGCATTAGCTTATTTCACTTCAGCCTGGCCAGTTCTTTCTTCACGTTTTCCTTTTCTTTCTTAATCCTCGAAATTTCTTGCAGAACAAAAGAAATCTCATATCCGTCGGCAATAGCGTCTTTATCGAACTTTTCCATGACAATGTAGTAGTGTTTTTTGCCAATAAACTGCACTTTTAAAGGTTTGTCCGTGTTTTGGGCAATAAAATCAATAATGCCGTTGTCGGCTCCTTTTTTGTAATTGACCACTTCCCAATACGTTCCCTGGTCTTCGAATTTTCTATTATCAAAGCCATCTTCGGGTATTTCTTCGCTCATAACGGATTGGCCCTTGTCGTACACTTTTATTTTTTTGTGGTAGATATAGTAATCGCCGGAATATCTGCTCGAGATGTAGAAATTACCTTCCATATCCAGGTGGGCTCTTAGGTAGGTTCTGTTGTATGAGTTTTGCGGTTTCTGGCGTTTGTGAATCAGAATCTGTTTTTTACCATATTCGTCGGACACAATAAAATTCTTCATTAAAACCTTAAGTTCATTTTCTTTAGCCACCAAGGCACTGTCGAAAAAGACCAGGTTCCGTTCTTGCTCGCCTATTTTAATGGTTCTCATCAGGTCTTCTGCCCGAGCTACAAATTCAATTTCCTTGGGAAACTCATCCAGAATTGAATCCAGGACCACTTTGGCATCGTTAAACTGATCTTGACTAAACAGGTGTGTTGCCCTGTCCAACTTCTCTTTGGCCATTTCTTGGGGAGTAGGCCCACAGGCATATACCATAAATATAAAAGCAACAATAAATAGGTGTTTGGCTTTTGCGCAACAAGGTGTTTTCATGCAGTTTTATAATATTCGTTTTGATTCCCGATATTGTGAATAATGTGCAATAGTACAAAAATAAAAAAACCGACAATAAATGCCGGTTTTCATGTCAATAAGTTGTGTAATATTTAATTTAAAAACTCAAAATCTTTTACTGTCACCTCTAGTGTCGATTGAATTTCGCCATTTTTGTTTTGGTAACCAGAACTGTGTGGTTCGCCTTCAATCAGTACCTTTTTGCCTTTTTTAATGTATTCGGCAAATTTGGTGTCAGAATCTTTGCCGCGCCATATAGCTGCTCTCACCCACTCGGTTTTTTCTACCTTCTCACCTTTAGAGTTTTTGTAATTCTTTGAAACGGCAACATCAAAATTTATTACTTTACCGTTGTTGGTTTCTTTTACTGTGGCATCATTACCAACATTACCACTTAAGATTAGTTTTAACATATCGAGTAATTTGTTTGATTAATACTAAAACCAATTTACCTTAATTTTAACAGAATGTCAATAGTGTTCTAAAAATATTGCTAGCTGCATATTTATTTGTTGCACTAGGTTAAATCACGCTGCTTGCCACGTAGAGGCAGGATCGCCACTTAATTTTGTTGAAATCTGTCCCAAAAGTCAAAATATTTCAATGTCCACTTGCAATTTTCGGATAAGTCAAGATTGTACACCGGGAGGTTTCAGGCTTGATGTTAGCTGCACCCCTAATATGTTGTAACCTTTGGTTGGTTTATGCTCCTATTAGATATATGTAGATTATGGATTTACATATTTAGCAATAAATTCCTGAGGAACTGGAACAGGGCGATTTTTTGCTTCGTTGATCATCACAACCAAAGTGTCGCCAACGGCATATACCTCATTACTATGTTTGTTTTTAAACGTGTAACTCACATTAAATTGAACCGCCCTTACCATGGTAAAAACCATTTCGCATAGCACACAATCTCCCAGCCGTATAGGATTTTTATATTTGCAAGAGGTTTCGGAAATCACAAAAGTCAATCCCTGTTCCCTGCAGCGCAAAAATTCGTTCATCAATAATTCCGTACGTGCATTCTCCATATAGGTAAAATACACCGAATTATTTACGTGATGGTTCATATCTATATCGAAGAACCTAATATTTACAGGTTGTGTGAATTTTTTCATGCCATATGTATTTTTTTCTGCAACAAATATACGCTGTTATTAAAACAAGCGTGTTGCCAAAGTAAGCTCAAACATAAAAGAAATACTACCTTTGCAAATAATTAAGGAATGTATTATAGGCAAGTGAAGGATATGGTAAAAGAGGCACTGTTTGGAAAAACATTAAAAGAACTGCAGGAAATTGTCAAAGAGCTTGGGTTTCCGGCGTTTACCGCAAAACAAATTGCAGACTGGCTTTACAAAAAGAAGGTGAATAGTATTGACGACATGTTGAACCTTTCCAAAAAGAATCGGGAAATACTCAACAAAGCATATCATGTTGGATTGAGTCCATTTGATAATGTTCAGGAATCCATTGATGGCACCAGGAAATATCTATTCCGTACCAGTACCCAAAAATTTATCGAAGCGGCCTATATCCCTTCTGAAAACAGAAAGACTTTATGTGTTAGCTCACAGGTTGGATGTAAAATGGGATGCTTGTTCTGCATGACGGGAAAACAAGGGTTTCAGAAAAACCTTACCGCAGGAGAAATACTTAATCAAATGGTGAGCATTGACGAACGTGATGTGCTGACCAACCTGGTATACATGGGGATGGGTGAACCTATGGATAACATAGATGAAGTACTCAAAAGCCTGGAGATTATCACCTCGGATTGGGGTTTTGCCTGGAGTCCTCGAAGAATAAACGTATCCACCATTGGTGTTGTTCCCGCCATGCGCCGCTTTATTGAAGAAAGTGAATGCCATCTGGCGATCAGCATGCACAGTCCCTATAACGATCAGCGAAAGGAACTGATGCCTATCGAAAATGTATATCCTATCGAAGCCGTCATTGAGACGTTAAAAGAATATGATTTTGGACGCCAGAGAAGGATTTCATTTGAATACATTATGTTTGAAAAGGTAAATGATTCCACTGAACATGCCAAAGAATTAGTTAGATTGGTGGACGGGTTAAAGTCAAGGGTTAACCTGATTAAATTTCATCCCATACCAGATACCCCGCTGACAGGTTCTAAGCATAAAACCATGGAGGCATTTAAAGAAGTGTTGGAGAAGAAAGGGATTATTGCGACGATTCGTAAGTCGAGAGGTGAAGATATATATGCGGCATGCGGCCTGCTTAGCACAAAAAAATTATTAAAAGAGGACAAGGAGAAAGACTTTTAACCCGCATTGTTCAACTTATATTATATTTGGGCTTGTCAATTTACTAATAGAACAAGGGGTGCGATGTACTCATAAAGCATTTTCAAAGTGCATCCGAAGAACTGATGCTAAAAATATATTTCGGCCATTATATGGTCAAAGTCAACACCCTTGCTTAATACTATATCTCTCACGTCCACTACCATATCAGGATTGCCACAAAGGAAATACTTCATATCTTTGGGCAGTTGGTCTTGATCGTTAAGCCAATGTGTTAGTCTTCCTTCGATAACATCATCTCCGGTTTCCTGCGTGCAAAATCTAAGGTAATTATCGGCTAGTTTTTCTTTGAAAAAATCCTGAAACAGAAAACCATCTAGCGTTCTGGAGCCATGCAAGAACTTTTGAGGTAAGGATTGGCCAGATTCCAACACCGATATAAATGGGGCAATGCCCGTTCCGGTTGCTATCCACCATTCTTCTGTCGCTGAAGGAGTGAATTTTCCGAACGGCTCCGAAACCAGGACTATATCTCCGGGATTTGCGGCAGACAAGGGAGGTGTGAGAAGTCCTTCGGGATATACATCAAACAAGATGCGCATGTTCTCTTTTTGATTGCCACTGGCAATGCTGTAAAGTCGCGGGTCATCCTGTAAATTTAACGAAACGGCCACTACCTGACCAGGAATAAAATTAAATTTCCTTTCGAATTCCAGCGTAAAATAACCAGGTGTAATTTCATTGACAGAAGTAACTACGTGAGGAAACAGTTCTTTTCTTTTTCTTGCCATGGATCATTAGTTTTTCTCCCAAACACAAAAATTCCGCACTTTGTTTAGCGGCTTCTGTATAATACATGTTAATATATCATTCGAATCAAGGCTGTACTATGCTTCCACAAACATACAGCCTTGATTCGCATAAAAAATTATTATTCCTTTACGGGCATATACACTTCTGTAACCCATTTTCTTGAGTCAGGTTCTTCCATAGGGCTGTTTAAATACATCTCGTATGGCGGAATATCCTTATTCTCTTTTATTTTATGGGTTCTGGTATAAGTCATACCGGCAGCCCAGGCATTGCCTATATGCTTATAGTCTCCTAAGAATTTTATCTTCAGTGCTTTGGTAGTTGGTAGTTTACTTACGTAAAATGGTTCTTCGGCCTCATAACCTTCATTTATGGGAACTGCGGCCGAATATTCAATATTTCCTGTTATAAAATCAAATACATGGTAAATAGATAGTGCTTTCTCAAATTCAATGGAATGGTCCATGGCATAGCTGCTAAGTGCAGAAAACGATGATTTCATATTAGATTCGACATCGTCCATGTTACAAGCTACCTTCTGACCCACGTAGTTTATGGCGGGAGCGTCAACAATACCAATAATCTCAACATTTGAGGCAACATAACCTTTCTCGGCCAATTCTTTAATCATCTTTAATCCGCGTTCATAGTCCATGCCAATCCAAGGTTCCATCATCTTGGTCATAAAACGCAGATAAAAAGGCATCTCACCTTTCATTCCCCAGGTAAGCTTGGTAGTTGAATCATTTAAGCTGCTGAATTCCCAATAAACAAATGAGCTTGATTCCATGGGCTGTTTAAATACGATATCCTGTTCAATCGATTTGCCTGCTTCTATTTTAGTATGGCTAATCGTCCCTTCGCCAACCAGTTCGCCAGCCCAGGTGTAGGTATCGTTTACGGTATTGCCATGGCCCGTTACATCTACCTTAGCATCTGGTTCCATGCACAGCCATGGCGACCAGGCCGTCCAATTATTAAAATCTTGAACCAAATCAAAAACCTCCGCGTTTGAAGAATTTACAGTAATGGACCTCTTAACGTCATACGCACCTTCAAGCGTAGCAAGCCAAATAGCTGCCGCTCCAAGTGCAACAATAACAACCACAAGAATGGTAATCAGGAATTTCTTCATGATAATTGGTTTTAGTATTTAAAAAGTATATGTTTTTATTAGACTAGTTCAAAATAGGGAATATATTTTATTTGTTCAATGTTTATCCCGGATTTGTCTTTACATAAGCCAAATCAATCAAGTTAGCACCGGGGGATCTCCGCAAAGCAGAATGTAAACAAATACCTGACTGATAGCAGGCAGGCCGATGACTTGTTCAGAAGTATTATAAAGTATCCATGAATATTGAAAGGAACGTAGTGAAACCGGTACTAAAATCATTGAATGATTGGTATTGGTCAAAAAGGGTTAGAAAATTTGTAACCTTATGCCTAATTTTCTCGAACAAACAAAATACGTACCTATTACTCGCTTAAATATATGAACAAATCCTCTAAATATATTTTATTCGCATGTAATGTCTTGCTGATCACCGCGTGTCATTTTTTTAATCCCTCCGAAAAAATTCCGTCTGTTCCTTTGTTATATTTTAATTTTGATGGAGATAACACCTCTTCGGGTATCGAACCTTTCCGGATATACGGGAATCAGGAAATGTCGTACAGTCAGGGATTAAAAGATTCGTGTTTAAACCTTACCGTGAACTCATTCCACCGCAAACCTATCGTTATCGAAACGAAGGGTGACTTTATCCCTCGGCAACAAAACGCTTTTTCTGTAATGGTGTGGGTAAAGATGCAAGAAAATGATGGTGAAGTGTATGGGATTATTGGCAATAAAAGTATCGGTAGTGATACCGAAAGGGGATGGGCAATTTCAAGCACAGCTTCGGGATCGTGGCAGTTAGATGTTTCTGATGGTTTTCAGCTGCAAAAGTATACAGCTACGCCTGTTCGTCAAAAAATTAATGATGGAAAATGGCATCAACTCGGTTTTATGATGGACAAAAACGAACAGGTGGCCCGCACTTATTTCGATGGCAAATTGGTTGGGGTTTTAAGTTTAAATGGAATTCAAGGTTTCGATGCGGATTATAATTTGTACATAGGGTGTAACGCAGGCTCGATGGACTATGCTATGGATACTTTTAACGGGATGATTGATGAGGTAGGGATATGGTCGCAGAAATTGTCGGATAGACAGTTTGCAGATGCTTACTTAGGTATTAAAAAAGAGAGATTGACCATGGCCGAAGAGGCAGAAAGTCCCATTAGAATAATGACCTGGAATATTTGGAACGGGGGCAGGCAGCAGGGGAGAATAGTTGGATTGGACAGGATAGCGGGATGTATTGAAGAAAATGCCGCCGATATCATCGCCCTTCAGGAAGAATTTGGTTCAGGGGAATATTTGGCCGACAAACTGGATTTCTATTTTTACCGGAGAAGTCATAATCTGTGTTTGTTAAGTCGATATCCCTTAGGAAAGAGTTTTAATATCTATAAACCTATTAATGCAGGCGGTATTGAGGTGTTGTTAAACGAAAACAAACATCTGGTAGTGTGTCCGGTTTGGCTCAGCTTTAAGCCAAATATAAAAGGCCTGTTGATGAACGAAAATATAAGCACCGACACTATTCTGAAACTGGAAGATGCTACACGAGGAAACGAAGTTCGTTTTATTTTAAGCGAATTGGGGCAACTGAACAATGATTTTAATTCCAGTCCTTTGATTTTAGCTGGCGATTTTAACAGCGGCTCTCATCTAGACTGGACGGAAAATAACAAATACAACAAATACAACAGAGTTATTCCGTTTCCGGCAACCCAAAAAATGGAGCAAGAAGGCTTTAAAGATGCCTTCCGCGAAATTTGGTCCAACGCATCGGAAATATCCGGAAACACATATTCTCCAATCTTTAAGGAAGGTTACAACGACCGTATCGATTTTGTTTTTTACAAAGGTAACCACCTTAAAGCTATTGATGCAGCGGTTGTAGATAGTACTACTGCATTATTCCCTTCAGACCATGCTGCCGTATTAATTACTTTCCAATGGCAATAAAAAAATGTAATTTAGAATAGGGGTAAATAAGCATTTACTTTGTCTTATTATAAATGTATATACATGGATGCGGCAAAAAACAGGTAAATATAACGACCAATTGCTTTTCGCACAGGTAAAAAAAGGTGATGAAAAAGCGTTTGAACAAATTTTTAGGCGATACTATGTGGGTCTTACGGCATTTGCGAAAACTTTTGTTCATGATATTGATATGTCGGAAAGTGTTGTGCAAAACGTTTTTGTAAAGCTGTGGGAAAAAAGGAAGCAGTACGAAATTACCTCGTTAAAATCGTATTTAATGATTGCGGTCAGAAACAGCTGCCATAACGAAATTAAGAGGGTACAGCACGAGAGGGACTTTAAAAAAGCAGTTCAATCCGAAGAGGCTATTGAAACGGTGAACTATCCTGATTCGGGTGCGATGGAAAGAATTGCTCAAACGATTGAACGGTTACCGGAGCAACGAAAAAGGATCTTTAAATTGAATAGATTAGAAGGACTAAAGTATCGGGAAATTGCCGAAAAACTTAATATCTCTCCCAAAACGGTTGAAACTCAAATGGGAAAAGCATTGAAGTTTTTAAGAGAGAATTTGTTAGAATTAAAAAAGCAAGTGTATAACATATTGCTATAACATGAAGATGATGAAGAACAGACAAAATATAAACTGGGATTTGGCAGCAAGGGTGTATTCCGGGGAAGCATCACAAAAGGAAGTGAATGACTTTGAGAAGTGGTTGGAAAAAACAGACCACAAAGCAGAGTGGATTAAAATTTCCGAAAGCTTGAACAAAGTGGACCATGCATTGCTATCGGACAGGGTGGATGTTAACCAAGCCTGGGATAGCGTAAGGAATAAAACCATTGGCCAGAACAAAGCAGGAATAAGGATGCTGTATGTTGGCTATGTGGCGGCGGCGGCATGTATAATTGTTGCCATAATGCTGTTCCTGAATCCTTTCCAAGAAAATGTAGTTGACGATTCACTGGTACTTGCGCAGAGCGAAAACTTAATTGAGCAAATTGATTTAAACGATGGTTCTGTCATCGATCTAAACAGAAACAGCAGTATCGAGTATCCTAAATCATTTGCCAGTGGTTCCCGGTTGGTTTCGTTAAAAGGAGAAGCCTTTTTTGATATTGCGGCTGATAAAACACGTCCGTTCGTTGTCAACACCAACCAAATTCAAATAAAGGTTGTTGGAACCTCCTTTAATGTCAAAGCTTTTCCCGATGCCAACCTGAACGAGGTAAATGTAAGCTCCGGGATTGTTGAAGTATCATCCTTGTCTAACCCAAACAACAAGGTGGTGCTAAATGCTGGAGATAAGGCTGTATTTAATGCGGAAGATCATTCGTTGGTGAAGAAGCAAGTGTCCAGCAATAATTTTATGGCATGGAAAACTAAAGAATTTGAGTTTAAACGGGACAAGCTGACTCAAGCCATTGCTTTAATTGAGGAGGTTTACGACGTAACCATCGAAATACCAGTAGGTTTTGATGTAGAAGACAATGTAATCAGTTCCACTTTCGATAAATATACCATCGAACATATTATTATCGTTTTAAATGGCCTTTATGGGGTCGATTTCCAGTATCAGGAGAATTAGATCCATTAAATTTGTTATATTAGTGTTTGTACAGAAAGAAACTCTTTTTGTTATTGTCTTTGGCAAGAGAAGCTTTGATGCAGCGTAATGATACGGTTGCGTTTGGCACATTACGTAAAAGACTGTTTGTCAGAACAACCATGACTAAATGAGAGCCACAAAGCGACTAATAAACATTTTAATAATTATACTCCTAAGTACTTATTGCTATTCACAGGATGAGGTATTGGACGAAAAAATTGATGTTAAGTATAAGTCCATTAAAATTGAGGCGTTGCTCGATTCTATTCATCTAACGTACGATTTTGATTTTTCCTATGATCCTTCCGATTTGCCTGTTGATTCAGTGATACATATTTATTACGAGCAACATTCCCTTTTTACCATCCTGCAAGACATCTTCAAGAACTACGATTTGAGTTTTAAAGGCGTTGGCAGACAGATTATCATTTCGCATCAAAAGCGGGAATTGGCGCTGCGTAATTATATCACAATTCAAGGAACCGTTATTTCATCGGATAACGGACAAAAGCTTCCGCTGGTAAATATAGCCGTCAAAGGAGAACCCCTTGGAACTACTACCAACATGGAGGGGGAATTTACTTTTCTTGTACCTCGTAAATTTGTCGATTCGGAAATAAATATGTCTTCGATTGGATATAGTCCATCCAGTATTCACATTCCTCATTCGGATACCTCTGTTATTGTTTCGCTCAAACCACAAACCATCCAAATAAAGGAAATTAAAGTGCGATTTATCCGTCCTGATGAAATAATTCAGCGCTTGATTGAAAATAGAGCGCAAAATTATTTTACAAGCCCTATGTTGTTAACGGCATTTTTTAGGGAAACCATTAAACAGGATGGTAAATACATCGAAGTGTCTGAGGCTGTTCTGGATATTTATAAGAGCTCTTACCTTAATACTTTTGATAAAGAAGAAGCCCGTTTTGTAAAAGGTAGAAAAAAAGTGGAGGACGAAGATATTTCCGTGGCACGGTTAAAGCTTGCCGGGGGGCCGGCCTTGTTCTCAACAATAGATGTGGCCAAACATCTCGATTTTATCTCGGGAGAAGAGGGCAATAATTATTTTTATATGTACAAAGGGAAAGACATCGTTCACGACAGGGTGGTGTATAAAGTCGGGTTTAAGCCCATTGTTGAGATGGAGAGCATTTACTACGAAGGGGAGCTATATGTGGATGTGGAGACTTTTGCCCTTATTAGCGCTGATTTTAGCATGACCAAGAAAACATTGCGTAACAGCGATAAGTATTTGATCCGGAAAAATGCCAGAAAAGTGAAGTCGATACCTGTTTATACACGATATCAGGTGGATTATCGACCTTATGGTGACAAGTGGATTTTAAACAGTGTGCGGGGTGAGCTGACAATTAACATGCGGGATAAACGAAATAAAATCAAGTCGGAATACCATGCATCCGCCGATTTACTGATCACCAATGCCCAGCATGGGAAAGGCCTGCGTATCAGATATTCCGAAGCCTTTAAAACTAATTATGTGCTGGCCGATAAGATAGTAGGATACGATCCTATGTTTTGGAAAGATTTTAATGTGATCCATCCCGAGGAGGAATTGGTGAAAGTGTTTAAGTCAACACCCGTAGAGATTAACCTGGTGCCACAACCCAAAAAAACCAAGCCGTAAAGCTTGGTTCTTTGTTATTTATAATCTGACATTGAAATGTATTAAGCGCAATGTTTTTGTAGATATTCTATGGTTGAACCTACTGAATTAAGCATGGGCAATTCCGAGTTTTCTATCTCAACTTCAAACTTGGTTTCCAATAAGAACAGAAAACAAGTCAAATCAACTTCATCCATCAACAACTCTTCAGTAAGAGCAGCGTCCTCTACAATCTTGTTCCTTGGCACACCTGTTTTTCTTAAAACTTTGTATAAGTTTCTTCTAATTCTCTCTTGCTTCATGATATTAAATATTTGGGCTTTTCAAGCTCATTCCTATATAAGACAATCAACACGAATAATACACGTATAAAAAATATGAATTTTCTCTAATAAAGTTCGAACTTGTTTTTGTAATGCCTGTAAACAGATGTATATGAGATATTAACGAAAGAGCCAAGTTTGTGTTTTTTTTTAAAAAAATTAAAATTACCCTGTTTACTCTAAATAATCCGGGATTTTTAATTTACCTTATTATAATATAACCGCAAATATATCATGGATGATCAGATGATAAATTATCTATTAATTAGGCAGTCTTAAGTTGGTTGTTTTTTATTAGGTGAATTACGGATAAGAAATTTTCTAATGACAATTTTGGAATTATCTTTGCTTCCCTCAGAAAATAATCATTAAAAGATATATAATAATGAATACGTGGTTTGAATGTAAAGTGAAGTACGAAAAGATTGACGAGCAAACAGGGAAGCAGAAAAAAGTGAACCTTCCTTACCTGGTTGATGCCGTTTCATATACCGAGGCCGAAAGCAGAATACATGAAGAGATGGAGCAATACGTTTCGGGGGAGTTTTCTGTGCCTTCCATCAAAAAAGCCAATTATACCGATCTGTTTTTCTATGATGACGGAGATAAATGGTATAAGTGCAAGGTGATGTTTGTTACCATTGACGAAGAGGCTGGTAAGGAGAAAAAAGTAGCTAACCAAATGTTGGTATTGGCCAATGATTTGAAAGAGGCCCACGAAAGAATTGACGAATCGATGAGCGGAATGACTGTTGATTACGATATTGTAGCTATTATTGAAAGTAATATTGCCGATGTGTTCCCTTATTTTAAAGATGAGGTAAACGAACCTATTCCTGATAATTTGAAGCCCTTGGCTGAGTTTGAGCAAGAACAAAAGAATGAATTTGATGCTGTTGAAACGGAAGAATCCGACGAGATTAAAGAATCTTTTGAGTAAATGATAAAGGAACGGTTCTATATAAGCGCTCTTTGAAGCAGAACCGTTCCCTAAAGCTTATTAAAAGATGCACCCAAGCCTAATGAATCATTTAAATAAGCGAAAGGTGTTCGATGTTATCCTGTCGATTAGAATTAAGCACTTATAGGGCAACTATTAATACCATGTTAACATTGAAGTTAACACTTGGTATCCCGTCTGTCGCCGGACAGGTATGCCGATAGCCTTCCGCTGTCCTGCGGAACAGGTCGCCCCGAACTCGATTCGGGGATTAATGATAGCGTTGAATTCGGAGTATATGTTACACTCGTATCATTAACATATCGTCATAACTAATTATATACTACTCATTCTCTATTTCTATCCAAATTTCTTCAAATACCCATATTTAGCTATTTACTAAGTCATATATTTCTTCTAAATTTACCTTTGTTACTGCAAAACCGTAAACAAATTATCGCATTGTATTGTAGTAATATTAGTGCCTTTTTTATAATCTGGAAATATTGACAAAACATGATGTGTAAATTAAATATCAATTTGTTTACTTTTTTTAAGAAAAGATGTTTTACAACCTGTTTTTGTTTCAAATTGTAGATTTTGCAGGGGTTTTAGTGTTAATACCTAAAACAATTAAGGATTATTTCATATTCCAATGAAGAAAAATATCTTTAATTGATTATTTTTGGCAACCGTAAATAAGAAGTCTTATAAAATCGAATATAATGAAAGAGGAAGTATTCAATTTAAAACCAACCAAGAAGGATCGTAAGGATATGATCCAGTACATCAACCTTCAATTGGCTGCCCTTGGTCAACCTCTGTTCCACGACGAAACCGATGCAATGAAAAAACTTTCCAATGCAAGGTTTCTGGATTTAACAGAAAGCCTGATCAGCAGTTTTAGGGAAAAATCACGATTGTTGTCTGATCACCTTTCTCCGGTTGATACCAGAATACAGAATTTTATCGATGATTATCTTAAAGATGTTGAAATTGGTAAATCGCTTCGTATTCCTAACAACACATTTGTGCTGAACCAAAAGGGACTGGCACGAGAGATCAGTTTGCCACCCAATGGGGATACCTTTAAAAATAAATTGGTAACATCTTATCGCGTAAAACAAGGTGTTTTAAATAATCCACTGCATGATAAAAGAACCACTAAAGGTACTTTTCATATTGTAGAGGGTGGTTTGCCTGTGCCTTTAGATAAAAAGGAAGTGCCTAAGGTGGCCTTTGCGCACCTATTACATGCTGCGTTAAACCCGCCAGAAGAGTATAAAGTACTTCCCTTCACCTCGAATCAGGAAAAACAAGCAAAAGTGATGCTTTCGTTATTGATGCGTCCTATTGTTTGTCCGCAAGTAAAAGGGGTAATCGAGGAAAAAAGTATGGAGATCCGTTTTTTTGCTCCCGGGTGCCTGGCAAGTAACCTTGATTTTGTGGAAAGTATTTTTGGTAATGCCGGTGACCATAATCTGGCTGAGAACGATGCAGCGCTTGATGTTGAGCATTGGACCGGACATACCGGAACTGTAATTTTAGCTCCACAGCTAACTACATTAAAGAAGAAAGATATTGGTTTGCCTCATATTTCCGAAGCCACAGAACGTCAGAAAAATGACGGAATGTGCTGGGAAAATGAAGATGAACTGTATAACGATGGTGGAGCATTTAAAATAACATGCCGCGACGACAGAGGGGTGGTAGTTACGCTAATTGCCGATAACTATTACGGTTATTCTAAGAAGGAAGTAAAAACCCAAATCGGATATTCTGCAAATTTATACGGTTTGGTTGAAGAGGAGCACGCAGGTGGTGCCGTTGCTTATCCGCGCGGAATAATGGGTGAAAACGTATTTGGCAAAAATTTCTGCGATAAATTCGATACCAAGTATTCTTTTAAAGAGGCAATGGATTTGCTTGGCGATAAGGTAGATGTGAAGCCAGAGGGCTATGCCGTGGACAATAAGTATGCGAATATTGTTTACATACCTGAAACCGCCAATATCGACATACAAAAAAGTTCTGTAAGCTGGAATAACAATGGCAGTGAATTTAAGCTTAAACTCTCTCCGAAAAAGACCTATGTGTACCCAACCGGGGATAAATTCGATTTGGTTAAGCATCCGGCACAGCCGCTTTGGAGAATGATCCATACAAACGCTGAAGGCATGTTCTGCCATAAGCCCTGCACTGTTTCCGGTGGTGGTAAGTCAGAAATCTCCAAGTCTCTTCAAAATGCCATTAAATATGGTACGTTTAACATTCAAAATCTTCAAGAAGACTTCAAACTTGCCGACGAGATCATTAACAAGGATTATTCAAAACGTTGGAAAAATATCCGTCCCGATGCTGGTGTATCCCGTCCGTTCCTTAGTCCTGAAAGAACCTTGGGTTCGGCAGTGAAGCTTCTTACTCCTTCCGATCAGTATAGCGATGAGTACAACAAGTTCCTTAAAGATATGCCGGAACATATTCGTACTTTGGTTCTTTTTGTAAAGCGTTTGTACAGAAACGACACCGAAAAAGGAAACTGGAAAGATTATATGACCGTTGAAATTGTGAACGGTCGGGCAGGAACCACATTGATGTATAAAAATAACCCGGTTATCGGTAGTTACGTTCGTATCGGATTTAGCAAGGACCAAAACTGGTTGGTACATAAATTGCGCTCTGACTTTGTTCCCAGTCATAAAATTCAGATGGAAGATGATATCACAGCTTCTATCACTTTGCCCGCTGAAAAAATTAAACACCTTAACCCGGAATTTACCAATAAGAGTGTTAAGGTAACCAAAAACTGCGAAAGCCACTTGTTCCAGCGCCCTGATGAGGCTGTTATTAGAGGATATGACGTGGATGCAGAGTTTGATATTGTTCAAAACGGTACATTCTTAACTAACTATGAGCCGCTTCGCAAAGCCGACGCTATTGAGCTGGTTGAGGATGCCATGAGTTTTGATAGATACACGAAGCCGGTTAAGGATCTAATTACCAAGGTGGCCGATAGCGATAAGGACGGATATTTCGTTACGCCTTCGCATACCCGTATTGTAGAGGATGGACCCACTAAAAACCCGCGTTATTTACAGAAAAACATTTATGCCATTGAAACCAAAGATAGCTATTTGGCAGATGTAGGTGTTCGTTTACGCAGAAGAATAAAACCGGATGAACCCGTAATAACTACGGTTAACGCGGTATTGCCCGGGCGCAGAAATAACCCCGCGGACAAAAAAGCCGGGATTAGATCGTTGAGCGTTTATAACCCAATTCACTATCAGGAGTTGCCGGAGTTGTTCATGGACTTTATTTGTAGTTTAACCGGTAAGTCACCATCTACTACGGGTGCTGGTTCGGAGGGTGCGTTGACCAAGGGGCCTTTTAACATGTTGGCGCCAACGTCCGATTTGAACAATGCATTATTGTCTTATATTTTAACCGAATACCAAGGCTTTAGTTCCGCTGCGGGTTATGTTGGGCAGGATAGATTCGACCATGATATCAGTCTTCTTATTCCCGAAATATGGGCTCGCTTGGTACCTGAAGACAGAGATCCTAAATTATTGATAGAAACAGGGTGTCTTGAAAAATTGGAGGATTTTGAACACAAAGGGCAAAAAGTTCTTGCGAGCCGTTTAGGGTATAGGATTACTGAGAACTTTGCGTTCAGATGTATGAACCGTCTGTTTGATGAGCCTAAGGCGGTATTTAATGAGGAGATGTTGAAGCCTGAATTGCAAGGTATCGAAGACTTTGTCGACGGAGTAAATAATATTGTTGAAGCACAAAAGAAAGTGGCTTTGGCGTATTTTGCCGATGGAAGTGTTAATGCCGCTATTCCTCCTTTGAAAATCCTATTGAGCATTATGGCTTATGGCGAATATGAAGGAAAAGATATTAGCGATCCTGAATTGCGTAAATTCTTCAACAGGGATTACGTGATTGAAAGCGATTGGTACCAGGAACGATTGAAACGTAAGCAAACAAAGGAACTTGAGTTTACAACTAAGCAGTTGGCAGACCTTGAGGATTTTGCAAGTAAACCGGAAAATCAGCTTCTTGTGGAAGAAATGGATATTAACAACAGGATTAATGTAGCCAAAGAAAGATTGGGCTATGTTAAATCAGATGATTTTATCAATAACATAGTAGGAACAATTGGTTTAGATCCATTGTATAGAGGGTAATCGACTACTGTTATTTTGTGATATTATAGGCAGCTTCTACGGGGCTGCCTTTTTTTGTTAATACCTTACCTCCAATGTTCAGCAAAATGGCAGAATATTGGAGGTATGGTACGTAAGCAAAATATTTTTTATGGAAGCGCATCGACTCAAAGACCAAAACTGTTAGATATGTTTAAACCCGCAATATACATTAGAAATCCTATTACACATTGAAATTACTTTAAAACAAGACACTTCGTTGTATCACTTCAACTCACCAGAACGATGCTATGCCTCGTTTCAGTAATGCCTTGTTTTATTGTACTTGCCATGCTCATGACGAACCTCCAATACATAATCTGGGTTAAATTGAAAACATATTAAACATGTACAGGCATCTTGGTCAAGACAAAAAACGCTTTGATTTTCGGCTTCGCCAGGTTGTATCATGATTTTTCGGTTTTGTAAATACGGCTTTTTGAGGGAGTATGTATCTGGTGGGTAACGTTTATAGATAAATGTAAAGTGCTCTTGGCACAAAGCCTTTTTATTGGGGTTTGTTTTTATGCGAAATTCATAAACAAAAAAAGGCCATCGAATTCCGATGGCCTTTTTAAGTATCTTAGTGTAATTACTAGAAATATTTTAACCTTTCGTCTTTAACCTCAGATTTTTCTCTGATAGAACGGGAAAGACCGTAGGATTTACTGCTATTGGTACTTTCAAGCTGTGTTTTAGTTGAGCTAATATCCGGTGTGTCGCTGATTGACTCGGAAGTTACCTTAACTACATAAACACCTTGGTTTCCTTTAACAGGGATTGATATTTTGTCAACATCGCTTAGCGAAGCTAAAGCTACCAATGCAGGCTCAACTCCGGCTCCTGAAACCTGGAACGATCCAAAGTTGATGTTGGCCGCTGACTGAACCTTGCTGTTCATCTTTTGGGCTAATGAAGTTAAACTTTGACTGGATGCCGTATTCTCTTTGAATTTCTTCATGATAATATCAGCTTTTTTGTCCTTCACCAAAATATTCCTGATTCTACTTTGTACAGAGGCATCGTCTACATCCTGGAATCCTTCTTCCGAAGCTTCGGTTACCACTGCGATTACAAATTGGTTTCCAAATTCGTAAATAGTAGGAGACATATCGTTAACTCCTGACTCAAAGGCCCACTGAACAAGTCTTCTTGAACTTTCCAATCCGCTAACGTTTCTGTCCGTAGCTTTTAAAGTAGCAAAACGAGGTGTTAAGTTTTCGGTTTTAATACCTTCCCTAAATTTGTCAGCTGTGTTATTTGTGGCGGCAAACTTATTGGCGTTAGAGTACACTTGCTGATATGTCTTAGAGCTATACTTAACTTCTCTGGCTAATGTGGCAATGTTGTATTTGGTGGTTAGTTTACCCACCGCCTGAATTTCGATGATGTGAATACCAAACTGAGTCTGAACTTTAACGACATCGCCTTTTTTGCTGTTAAAACAAGCATTGTTGAACGGCTTAACCATGGTTCCCTCTTTAAACCAGTTTAAGTCGCCACCATTGATGGCCGAACCGGTATCTTTTGAGTTGGTTCTGGCAAGGCTGGCAAAGTCAGCACCTTTTTTGATCAGGTTCATCAAGCTATCTGCTACGGCATTTCCTTTGGCAGGATCTTGTTCCTGAATTAAAATATGTCGGGCCTTAACAGAATCGGGCATTTGTTTAATCGCAACAACTCTGCTTAATTTGTAGGTTTCATCTTCGAAATAAGGTCCGTAGACATCTCCTTCATTCGCCTTTTTAACGAAATCTTTGATGGCGATCCTTACATCTTCAATCTTCAGGTTATTGTCTTCATAAGGAAGATCGGAGTTCATGGTCACGAATTGCGCAGCATCCGTTTCCGGTTTGGAAAACTCAGGCTTAATGTCAGTGATCCATTTTTCGGCCATTTCCTTGTCTTCTTGCGACGGATTTACCACAAATGTGACATATTGTATGGTGCGTTCGGCATCTTGCTTAAAGTCGTCCTTATTATCATTGTAATAAGCTTTAATTTCGCTTTTGGATACTTCAACAGTTGTGTCCGGAATAGTGCTGTAATTGACGGCAACAAAGTCAAAGTCTACATTACGCAATTTGGCCTCAGCCTCACTGTTGATTTGGCTTGATGTTACATAAAAACCTTTTTGGAAAAGGTTAGAATACTTTGTGTTCAGCTTTTCGTTTACCAGACTCTTTTGAAGAAAATGCCAGTAAAAACTTCTGTTGCGATCTGTTTTGCGTGATCTTAAAAAATTCAATACAGCGGACTGATTGAAAATACCGGTTTGCGGATCGGTAAACATCTGGCGAATCCCGGGATGAGGGTTTTTACCAGTTGCCATGTCAATTACCTCGTCGGTGGTTACATCAATCCCGACGTCCTCATATTTCTCGCCCATCACAATATCCATCACCATTTCCTCCCATACCTGTTCGCGAATCTGGTATTGCATATTTTCGTCCAGGCTGCTTTGTCCTGAGCTTAATTTACGAAAATCTTCAGCTTGACTGATTTCGTTCTGATACGCATCGTAACTAATGACGGTACCATTTACGTTTCCAACTTCAATACTACTTGGTTGCTGGCCACCTCCTTTTCCGCTGAAGAAATCTGTCAATATAAAAGCAAGTAAGGCGAATCCCACCATAAAAGCGACAAGGACTCCACCTTTTTTTCTAATTCTCTCTAATGTTGCCATTCTGTTTATTGTTAATTTTAAATTCTCAAAAATCAGGTTACGAATATACAAAAAAATGGAGAACACGATGTGCGCTAGCGCATGGAATGAGCAAAATCAGCAAAAAAACATTTTTCTTTGGTGCTTAAAATCTGTCGGCCAGCCTAAGGTGTAGATAAACAGTATGTTGATTCAAACCGAAGGAGTGCTTGAAACGTTTGCTAAAAGCAGTGTGGAAGCAGGGTTGCTAAGGATGGTTCAGGACAGTGAGGTTTATGAGGTCGATTCGGTTGTCAGAAGCGACCTGGATCTTCATTTTGAAGTTGTCTATTTGAATTTCTTCTCCGTTTTTGGGGATAGCTTCGTGATGGTGAAGAATAAAACCTGCTATGGTTTCGTAGTTGTCCGATTCGGGCATGTTAAGACTGTATTTCTCATTGACATAATCAATTTCCACTCTTCCCGAAAATATAAATTCGTTTTCCGAAATCTGTTTTTCTACTAAATCAGAAACATCGTGTTCGTCGTCAATTTCGCCAAATATCTCCTCCAATATATCCTCCATGGTAACAATACCTGCTGTACCTCCAAATTCGTCAACTACCAGCGCAATACTCCTGTGCTCTTGGGTGAATACTTCCAGCAGCTTATTGGCTGTCATGGTTTCGGGTACGATTGATAATGGATTGATGGCGTTTTTAAGCTGCTTGGGTTTTTTAAATAATTCGGAAACATGGACGTATCCTATTATATTGTCAATGGAGTGTTTGTAAACCAATATTTTTGAGTAGCCGGTTTCAATAAATCGTTGTTTTAAAATTTCCAGTCCTTCTCCAATCTCAATGGCTGATATTTCGGTTCGGGGAATAATGCACTCCCTGATTTTTATTTTGGAAAAGTCGAGCACGTTTTTCAGAAGTTTTACTTCCTTAGCTACCTCATCATCGATTTCCAACTTTTCATGGTGGTGCGATATCAGATTGTCCAAATCGATTCTTCCCAGTACCATATTTTGCGAGGTTTGCAAAGTAGGCGTCTTTAATACCTTTTTCATTAAAAAGTCGCTAAGCAGCAAGGTTAGTCGCGATATGGGATAAAACATTGAGTAAAAGATCAGCAAAGGTAAAGCTGCTATGTTTAACACCAATATTGGGTTGATTCTAAATAAAACCTTGGGAAGGAATTCTGCGGTTACGAGAATGAGAAGGGTGGATATTGCTGTTTGGGCAACAAGAATACCAGTAGGGGAACTTACATAGATTCCAATAAGAGGTTCAAGTATCCTACCCATTTGTAAACCGTATACAACAAGTGCTATGTTGTTGCCTACCAGTAATGTTGAAATAAATAAGCCTGTGTTTCTTATAAAAATATCTATAATATTGCTCAGTTTAGGAAACTTCTTTTTATTCAGCTCTATCAACAGTTTATTGGAAGATATAAAAGCCATCTCGCAACCCGAGAAGAATGCCGAAAACATTAAAGCAAGAATAATGATGGTGGTGTGATCCATTTGCCGCCGAGTAAATTAAAGTCGAAAATAATAATAATAAGGGTTCAAACGAAAATAATTAATGAAGAATATACCTGTCAGTTAATATTTAAAAACATTTTATTCTTCATCCAATCCGATGGTTCCGCTCATTTTCTTGAGGGTATACTGTTTCAAGTTTTCTGTAGCATTAAGGCCATAGCCTGTTATTATTTCGTCTTCGGTAGTGATTTTAACAAACTTTTCCGTGTAGATATGTTCGTTTTTCTGATCCCAAAAAAGCTGTTCGGTGTTAAATACAACGCCTTCGTCATTTACGGCTTCTACATTATTGCGTAAATCCCATAATTGTATTTTGTCGTGAAAGATAGCGTACTTGCATTTTATTTGAGCATCGATGGTATTCAGCGAATCATAAGTCATAATATGGCCACCCTTTGGATATTCTTTGTAGGGCTCTTCGGCTTTGTCGTAATTTAAGAGTAGTGGGGTGGTAACGTGATATTTGATTCGTCCAGAATCCGAAATAAAAGTTTCAAAGTCCACAATTTCGAGCGAAGGTGAATTTTGGTTGGCTTCCAATGCTTTAATTTCTTCTGGTTTGTTAGAAGTGCATGACAAGCTAAAAAACAAAACTGCAAGTGTCAACGCACTTGCAGTTTTGAAAAATTTATTAGTACTGATATAAATATCGTGGGATCTCATGATTTATAAAATCACTATTATTTAGCTCTAATCTTTGTGCTGATTCCAATCCATCCGCCTACAGAATAAGTGTCGCCAACTTTAAATCCCTGAAAGAATATCTCTTCGGTTCCGGGGAAGTGCTTAGAGTAAATACTAATTAGTCCGTTGGCTTCTTCAGCAACTTCTGCATCGATGCTCTTGGCTTTAACAAACATATCCACTGCAGCCCAATAAGCTGTTTTGTGTTCAAATTCGTTTGAACCAAAGTTGCTTGCGGATGCGGCAAAAAGTTTTCCAATTAATATGTAAGGTGAACCCCAGTCAGGTCTTAATTCGATTGCTTCTCTAGCCAAAGCTCTGGCCTCTTGTAATTTGCCCTGGCTTTGCTTAATTAGTCCTAACTGATAATTATACGTTCCTTTTTGAATAGGATCTTCCTCCAGTCCAATGGCTTCGGTGTAATATTCTGTGGCCTTTTCAATGTTTTGTTGTTTAAGGTAACCCCGTGCAATACCGTAGGCTGCGGCAGCTGATGGTTCAAGCTCATATAGGCTTTCAGATACATCATAAAGTAATTGTGCATCTTCGCAGTTTCCGCGAGCCAATAGTTTGACTACCAATTTTAACCAGTCTTTGTTATCATTGTTTTCGGTAAATTGAGGGCCAAAGATTTTTTCGATCGTTTGACAGTCTGCGGCACCGCTTGTTGCAAAAAGTTTCTCAACGTTAGTTTTAACGTCGGCTAATACCTCTTTGGTTTTTGCTTTAGTAGTGGCGTTTATTTGTGCTGTTAAAATATCGTTCACTGTAACGTAATTCTTAACCACAGATTCTGCGCCCGTTTGACCGGCTTTGTACATGGCAACTGTGTTAGTCATATATGTTGCCAACACCGCCACTTCACTTTTGTTTTTTTGTCCGGCTACCGATTTCTCGAACAGTCCCTGTGCTTGCTCCCTGTACTCAGGCATGGATCTTTTATACGCAAGCATTTTTGTTGCCTTACGGCCCAAAATATAGTTTTCGTTATATTTTCTATGGTTGCCCATATATTTGATGCGTTTGTCGTATACGCCCATCAGCTGTTGAAAAAGTTCTTCTTTTTTAGCTTTGTCTTTTTCGTTTTTGATGCGCCACTCCATGATTTTAATACCATCGGTATAAACCTTTGAACTTGAAAGGGGACATTCGTTATAGACTATTTCCCAAGAACTTACAGCATCCGCATAGCTTTTTTGTTTTACATATTCTGTAAACAATGATAAATTTTTAAGACATCTAAGACTGTCTTCGCCGTGGCCGTATTTCGAACCATCTTCAACTCCTTTTTGGGCAAATGCCTGAGCACCAATAAGAGTTATCATTCCCGCGATAAAAATCTTTGTTAAATTCTTTGACATGGTGTTATAGGTTTAAAATATTTGTTAATCAAATTGTCTTTTGTAAAACCACAGTTCATGTATACTAAAATTAGCTGTAATTTTTCCGTATGATTGTTTGTAATTGTTGCTTCCGTTTGCATCTCTTTTGCCAAATTCTACCGCTAGGTTAATCGATGTTTTGGATCTTTTCAATGGTAAACCCAATCCAAAAGTTATGCCATAATTTTTCAGGTCGCTGTTAATAACGTTGTTGTTAACATCACGATAGGAGCCGATGTTTTCGTCGCGAGCATAAGCGCCTGCTCTGTACCGTACTCTGGCCAAGTAACTTTTTGCCGATCTGTCGTTAGGTATATACTCAGCGCCTACCGAGTATTTGGTTGTGTTTTTGTAACTGAAAGTTTTATCGAAGTGCTTGGCATCCGACCAAAGTTCTGCAGAATAATCGGCAGCAACAGTAAGTTTGTTTTTAATATTATAGGAAAAACCAAAACCGTACGAGCCGGCATATTCGATTTCGTTGTTATCAAGGCTTTTGTTATGATGACGCAGTGTGTCCACGGTCGAACCCGGATAAAAAAGGTTATTGTCGTCGCCAAATATAGATCCGCGGGCAATATACGAGGTTGCATCTCCTTTAAGGCCTATTTTAGGACGGAATGTGACCCCCAGCGTTAATGACCTGGCATCGTCCAGCAGGTGTGTGTATTGGGCCCCAAAGTCATATACTATGCTGGAAATTCTTACTTCATTGTATATTCCATGATTTAAAGCCAGGGTAGAACCCAAAAACTCCGCTTTGGAAATATTTCTAAGATTTCCGAAAAGATAACCAAAGCTGGCACCCACGGATAAGTTTTCAATGGGTTTAACGGCCAGGCTGAAATAGGCTTGGGTTAAATTACCACTTCCGTTAAGTTGCGATTGGGAATTTATTTGCTCATCGGTTGTTAAAAATTTATACCCTGTGCCAGATATTGGTTTAAATCCAACGGAAGAAGTCACACGAGGTGAAACAGAGAATGCAAGCGCAATATAATCAAATACCATATCGCTATTTTCAATGTTACCGTCTTGCGTTTCCTGAGACTGCCAGAAATAAGACATACCTCCATCAAAATAAAAGGATAAGGAGTCAAGGGCAGATAAAGAAGCCGGGTTAAAATTGTTGATGCCGTATGAAGATCGCACTCCAATACCCGTTCTTCCCATCGCGCTGCTAGAGGAATATCCTATGGTTTGTGATTCTCCCAAACCGAAACGCGAAAGTGCAGAGAAGGTTCTCTGTTGAGCGGATAAATGAACGAGTGGATGAATAGATAAAAATGTTAGCACCAAAAGTGCTAATTTATTTGTTTTTAGCATTATATTCTAAAATTGTATTTAAACCGGTTTGTACCAAATTAGGATTTACAAAGATGGGATTTTTTAGATTTTTGGCAAAAAAATATGCGTCCCCTCCGGTTAAAATAGATTTTGCATTGATATTCAATCTGTTAAAGTGCTCAATATAGCTGTCAACCTCAAAAATTACGCCATTTTGAACACCAGACCAGATGGCTTCTTCGCTGGATAAGCCCATAAAAGGTGATTCCGGGTTCAGTTTTAACAAAGGCAGTTGCTTGGTGTTTTGGTGAAGTGCATTAAATCGGGTTTGAATTCCCGGGGATATATTTCCTCCGGTAAAGGTATTGTCAGCATCTAAAAAATCAATGGTAATGGCGGTACCGGCGTCTATAATTAATTTGGGATGTCCTTTGAATAAATTAAATGCTCCTACCAATGCGGCTATCCTATCCTTACCTAAAGACCGGGGCGTTTTGTAGATGCTTTTGATAGGTAATAGGCTGGTTTCGCT
This sequence comes from Saccharicrinis sp. GN24d3, assembly GCF_052400645.1. NCBI lineage: Bacteria > Pseudomonadati > Bacteroidota > Bacteroidia > Marinilabiliales > Marinilabiliaceae > Saccharicrinis > Saccharicrinis sp. GN24d3. The sequence goes on along the minus strand of NZ_JBQTGI010000027.1, from coordinate 20,811 downwards.
TAAAATATGTAAATCAATATGGCTGTTTATGCCCAACTCCAGCTTAAGTTCTTCTGCGTTAGAGTAATCGGTTTGAACAGATGATATGATCGTTTTGTTAATAGAATAATTAGACTGGACAATTTCCAGAACACTTTTATCAATTTTTTTTACGGAATCGGAATGAATCAAGTTACCCTTGTCAAAAACACCAATTTTTGTAAATGTATTTCCCTGATCTATGACTAAATTCACGGATTGTATTATTTATTATTGTAAACACGACGAATAATTGGGTAATTACATAGTTTGCTTCAAAGCAAGCCTGGCTGAAATTTATGGAGGTAAAAATACTAAAAAAAGCTTTGTAATGAAACCAAATAAATGGGCACATACATTATGAGAAAAGTATTTATTGTTGAAGATGACCGTTTTATAACAGCAATTTTCACCATGTTTTTACGTGATTTGGGACATGAGTTGGTGGGGCGAACAAGTTCGGGCAAGGAGGCGATTGACAAATGCAAGGTGCTTAAGCCGGATGTTGTTCTGATGGATATTCATTTAGACGGTGAATTAGATGGCATTCAGACTGCCGAAATGCTGAAACGCGAATTAGAGGTGCCGATTATTTATATATCAAGCGATACTTCTTCACCCGTGATAGAGCGTGCCATAGTATCAAACTCATATGGTTACCTGGTAAAGCCCATCAACAAAAAAGAACTGGGGATAAGTATTGACCTGGCGTTTTTTAAACATAAGGTGGACATTGAACAAAAAGAAAGAGAAAAAGGTTACAGGGAGTTTATCTCCGATTCGCCCATGCCTATTGTGGTGGTAAGGGACGGTAAAATAGCTTATTTAAACAGGTTAGGATTAGATGTTTTCAGAACGCATTATATAGAAGATGTAATGGGTTTGCCCATTAAAAACTTTGTGGCAGATAAGAGTTATGAAGAATTTTGTGAAATAATTGATTCTTCTATTTCACAGGATAAAAGGATAGATCCGTTTTTAGCCAAGATGAAAACCGTGCATGGGGATTATTACTGGGCAGAAATTGCAGGGTCAAAGGTGAAATTTAACAATCATCAGTCGGTTCAGTTAATTTTCAGGGATGTTTCGGTTCGTAAGTTTAGCGAGAGGAAAAATAAGGTTTACGAAAAAGTTATTTTCGAAAGAAAGAACATGTCGTTTGTGTTAAACGATAGCTTTGAGATCGTCAGGAGCAATGTATATACGCAGGAACAGCTAGGGTACGATAAGATCGAAGGAAGAAAGTTTAAATCGATTGTAAACTCCGATACCGGGTGGCTGGATGAACTGAAAAAGATGGATTGCAAAACCCACAAAGGTCAATCCGTGGAAGTTATTTTTACAAATGGTAGTTCTTCTGTGTTCGACCTTTATGTGGTATGTTCCGTAAACGGAGAATTAGATGAGATAATTCTTTTCGAAAATTGCGATTAATGTTCGTGAAAAATAGAACTGTAAATATCGTCGAAAACCTTCTTGACCGATGAAATATTGTCTACCGATGGAAATACCATACTTAATTTTTTACCCTTTTCACGCATTTTAATGTTTTTGGATTGTCTTTGAAGATATGCTAAGATGCCTGTAAACACCGGTGACTGGTAATATGGTGATTCTTGATTGGATACAAAATAGACAATCAGTTTGCTGTTTTTATAGATGATTTTTTCGATACCGAGGTCAATGGCATTCCAACGGATTTGTACCACCTGAATAAGTTCCAGGGTGGTGGTTGGGATAGCACCAAACCTATCCATCAGTTCCGATTTAAAGGCCTCCAATTCATCTTCGTTCTTTAATCCGTCGAGCTTGCGATATAGCTGCATTCTCTCCGCAATATTTTGTACGTAGTCATCGGGCAGCAATAATTTCGCATCAGTTTCAATGGTGCAATCCGAAACAAAATGGATGTTTTTGTCGGTAGCCCCATTAATTTCTTCCTGATACAGCTCTTTGAACTCGGTTTCCTTAAGTTCCAGAATGGCTTCGTTCAATATGCGATGATACGTCTCAAAACCTATGTCGGCAATAAAGCCACTTTGTTCGCCACCCAACAAGTTTCCCGCGCCTCGAATATCCAAATCTTGCATAGAAATATTGAATCCACTTCCCAAATCAGAAAACTCCTCGATAATTTTCAGTCGTCTTCTGGCCTCTTGTGTAACAGATGTCAAGGGGGGTGCCATGAGGTAACAAAAAGCTTTTTTGTTGGACCGGCCAACCCTTCCGCGTAACTGATGAAGTTCACTTAATCCGAATTGATTGGCATTATTGATTATAATGGTATTGGCATTCGGTATGTCTAAACCCGATTCAATGATGGTAGTGGCTATAAGTACATCGTAATCGCCATTGATAAAATCGAGCATTATTTTTTCTAACCGCTGCCCTTCCATTTGTCCATGCGCCACAACGGTTTTTACGGTTGGCAGAATTCTGTTGACCATCGCCTCAACCTCATGAATGTTCTGTACCCGGTTATTAATAAAGAACACCTGACCATTCCTGTCTAACTCATATGAAATGGCTTCTTTAATTATTTCGTCGTTAATGGTGTGAAGCTCGGTAAGGATGGGGTGGCGGTTGGGTGGCGGGGTATTTAAGATGGATAAATCGCGCGCTCCCATTAACGAAAATTGTAAAGTGCGCGGTATAGGGGTTGCGGTAAGAGTAAGCGTGTCCACATTAATCTTTATTTTTTTCAGTTTCTCCTTGATGCTAACCCCAAAACGTTGTTCTTCATCAATAATTAGCAATCCCATGTCTTTAAATTCCACATCTTTACCTATTAATCGATGTGTTCCGATAAGGATGTTTAATTCCCCGGTTTTTAACTTGTTCAGGGCATTTTTAATATCCTTGGTTTTACGCAAGCGGCTGATGTAGTCTATGTTGCAAGGGAAATCTTTGAGCCTGTCGGTAAAGGTTTTAAAATGCTGCATGGCCAAAATTGTGGTGGGTACCAACACCGCTACTTGTTTGTTGTCGGCCACTGCCTTAAAAGCCGCACGTATGGCTATTTCGGTTTTTCCAAAACCAACATCTCCACAAACCAGCATATCCATGGGGGTGTCTTTTTCCATGGCTTCCTTCACCAGTCGGGTCGACTTTTCCTGGTCAGGAGTGTCCTCATATATAAACGAAGCTTCCAACTCTGTCTGTAAATAACTATCAGGGGTAAAAGCAAAGCCGGGTTCCTGTTTACGCTTGGCATACAACGCAATCAGTTCGCGTGCAATGTCTTTGACTTTTTTCTTGGTTTTGTCCTTGATTTTCTGCCAGGCAGCAGTTCCCAGTTTATTGATACGTGGTGGTTCGCCTTCTTTGCTCTTGTATTTGCTAATTCGATGCAGCGAATGGATACTGACCAACAACACATCGTTATCCTTAAATACCAAACGGATGGCTTCTTGCTTTTTGCCGTTGACCTCAGATGTTACAAGCCCCCCAAATCGACCAATCCCATGATCGACATGTACCACGTAATCCCCCGGATTTAAGCGGCTGATTTCCTTGAGTGAGATGGCTTGCTTGGCTATTCTGGCTTTGTCGGTTCTAAGGCTGAACTTGTGGTATCGTTCAAAAATCTGGTGATCGGTATAAAAACAAAGCTGCAGGTCGTGATCAATAAAGCCTTCATGCAGCGTTTTGTCTTGTGCGATATAGTTTACTTCGCTACCCTTGTCCTCAAAAATGGCAGCTAATCGCTCGTGTTGTTTCGGGTTGTCTGCTAATATAAAAGTTTTGTAACCACTTTCTTGTTTGCGGATTAAATCTTCTTCCAGCAAGTCAAAGTTTTTGTTGAATACAGGTTGCGGCGTTGTTTTAAATTTTATTTCCTGCGCATCTTTAAATGTACTTTTTTTGCCGAATTCAATGCTTTGTCTATTGCACAGTTGTTTGTGGATTGTTTCGCCATTAACAAACTTATCAGGCGAAGGAACACTTGCGTCTTTTGATTTCTGGCTGTGGCGATGCACAATTTTAACGTGTACATCTTTTATTTTTTTTGCGATAAAGTCAATATCATACGCCCAAATCTTGGTTTCCCGATTCACGAAATCAAGCAAGGAAATATTGTCTTTATCATTAACAGAACTTAAGTTCGGTATGATGGCTATTTCGTCGAGCTTGGTTTTGGAAAGCTGGTTTTCCAGATCGAACGTGCGAATAGAATCAACTTCATCACCAAAAAAATCAATGCGGTAAGGATCTTCATTGGCAAACGAATAAATATCGATAATGCTTCCCCGCACCGAGAACTGACCAGGTTCGTATACAAAATCTACTCGCTGAAACAGGTATTCGTTCAAAACTTCCGTTACAAAGGATATATCCAGTTGCTCGCCATTTTTAATATTTAATGTAGAATCTTTTAATTGAGTAATGGTTGGAACCTTCTCGAACAATGCCAATGGATAGCTAACAACGATACCCGTTTTATTTGTGTTGGCCAGAAAGTTCAAGGCTTCGGTGCGCAATATAATATTCGACGATTCTAAGTTGCCGTACTCGGGAGATCGTTTGTAGGTTGAGGGTAAAAAATAAACGTTTTCTTCGCCTATCAACTGAACCAGGTCATTATAAAAATAAGCAGCTTCTTCTTTGTCATTCAATATAACTAAATGGGAGTCTTTATCTAGGCTAGCAGCCATTAAAATACTTTTAAAAGAGCCTGTTGTGCCTGCGATAAAGATATGCTGGGTAGTTTCGGCGATGGCAGTTTTTACTTGATTTATAATAGGGTTGTTCTGGTACTCTTTAAGAATGTTGGACTGATTCACGCTGCAAAATTTTTTTGCAAAAGTAATTAATTAACAAAAAGGTTAGCCATTAAGTTATAACTTATACAAAATTGATGTGGATAGGTTATTAAATAATGGCTTGTGATTGTAAGGATTGCAGTATTCCTTTTTTTATCATAAACAGATGGATATTGTCAGTCCAACCCGTTAGTTGGAACTATCGTTCGCTCATCGGCTATGGCCGCGGTGCCGTATAGAAGTGCTGATACTTCACTGAATAATATGGGTTCGACCCGGAGCCCATATCCTGTTAGTAATAAATAAGAATCGATGATGGGGTTTGTCTGAATTACTTAATTAAATCTTAATCTTATCATTCATATAATATCCAGGATATGAAAGTTTATACGGGTTAACCTCAAATTTGAAAGCCTTCCAAAATATATTCGAAACGACTTGTCAGGAACTTGATGCAGAAAAAACAATTTTGTGTTACAGGATTTGACCGATGTGGGCGAAAAAATCATAAGCCGTTTATCATTACATATTTTAAGAGTGATGCGGTGTTGGAAACCCCGGCCTTATTGAGTATGTTTTTACGATGTGTTCTTACCGTATTGTAACTAATGTGGAGGAAATCAGCAATTTTTTTACTTGTATATCCGGTCGTAAGTAACCTGATTATTTCTTTTTCCCTGGAGCTAAATACATCTTCTGTTTTTTCAAGTTGAAGGTTATTGTGATTAACATTAAATGTTTCTCCCGTTGATTTATTTAGTATCAAGCCATGAGGTATGTTAGTTGCATCCAGATAGCTGATGTCAGTACAAATGTTACAAAATATATAGGGTATTTTTTGTTCGTCAAATATTAACGGGATACTTTGATGTTGAACGGTGACGATATCTCCATTTGATTTTTGAGCTTTATAGTAATAAATGACAAACACCATCTCCCTTTGTTGGACCGGGCATAACACAATATATTCCATGGCTGATTTTACCGTTGCCATGTTGGTGGGTATATGCTCTTTAATAGGATAATCAAGCGTGAATTTTCCACCCATGGACAAAAGCTCTTCATTATTATAACCTGTCAAACTCATGGTGTCACCTGTTACCAACTCGATACTCCATTCGTGGGTATTGGCAATTATCACAAATGATTTGCCGGTAGTGAAAATTCCATTGATAAGAGGATGATTCATCAGTTTAGATTTATAGTTGTCATCTAAAATCTGATAATTCTGTTTGCCAAATACCTTTTTACAGGCCATGAGATCAGTAGAATTTGATGTCATGATTTCCAAGTTGATTTTTGAAGAAAGTTAAATTAAGTACAAAAATACCTCAATTGTAGTATTGAGTTCGCAAGCTAATTGCCATAAATTGGGTCTCGTCCATGATATAACACGTAATACCTATAAATGGTTGCATCGTTACATGGGACATAAACTTAAATCAATTACATTATGGGAAGGAATATTACTATTGTGATGATTTTTTTGATGGCAGGATTTCAAATTTTATCGCAAACATTGGCGGAAAGAGGGCTGGCGCCCAGTGGGCATGTTTTTGCAATGGAGCAAAAGGGAGATGTTTTGTATGTGGGCGGGAGTTTTAACAGGGTTGGATATCCCACAGGAGGTGCAGCCTTGCTGGAAAATAAGGATACTGTCCCGAACCTTCAACTTCCATACGTCCACGGGGAGGTGTTTGCCATAGAACCGGATGGACAGGGTGGTTGGTATTTGGGTGGAGATTTTGATCAGGTGGGTGTTGTTCCCCGAACTAACATTGTGCACGTTACTTCTACCATGGAAATCGATCCGGATTTCGATCCTCAGATAAACAACAAAATAAATACGCTTCTTTATCAGAACGGTATCTTGTATATGGGAGGACTGTTTACCGAAGTTGACGGAAATGCACGGACTTACCTGGCCGCGATAAACACATCAAGCAATAATCTGGAGTCTTTTAACCCGCAACCGAATGGTCAAATAAATAAAATAAGTACAAGTGGTGAAGTGGGCGTAGGTGACAAGATATTGATAGCCGGTTATTTTACACAGGTTTCTGGTGAAAATGTTACGGGTATTGCAAAAATAAATAGGTTCAATGGTACCGTGGAGTCTTTCCCGGACCTGCCCTCGGGGCGGGCCAATGATTTACTTGTGGATGGCAATGACCTGTATGTGGGAGGTGCTTTTTCGGGAGGGGTGATGGCGGTTGATTTAACTAACAATACAATTAAACCGTGGAGCCCGAATATAAAAGGTTTTGGTTTTAGCCTTCGGGTAAATGCACTGGCTAAAATTGATACCGTTATATATATTGGTGGTAATTTTAATAGTGTGGACGGTGTTAGTCGCAGAAATATGGCAGCAGTCAGTACACAAGGAAACCTGCTCGATTTTGCACCCGAACCCAATGCCGAGGTGTTTGAGTTGTACGAACATAACGGAGACTTATTGGCGGGAGGAGATTTTTTGAATATCGGCAACCACAACATTGCTCACGTTGCTAAGTTTGATGATTTAGGCAATATCGACCAGGATTTTAATTTGAGGCCGGATTGGTCGACGCATGTTATTGCGGGAATGGGAACACAACTCATGTTAGGTGGCGAGTTTTTGTTGCTTCAAAGTCACGAAAGAGACAATGCTTATGCCATGAAGATATCTAATGGTAGCCTATTGGAATGGGCTCCTATTGGAAATTTTCTGACAGTAAACCATATAAAGGCAGATGAAATTAATGATGTTATTTATTTGGCAGGATGGGATTCGAATTCCATGAAAAATATAAAAGCATTTGATGATACCCTGGGTGAGGAGCAGTTGTACTTTAATTTTGTTTTCAACAACAGCGTTAATTGCATCGACCAGGATAACCAGACTGGCAATTTATATGTTGGAGGAGCTTTTACTACGGTCAATGGTGAAAACCGAAGCAGGATGGCGGCTGTTGACCAGTCAGGCACCTTGTTGCCATTTTCAATTACGGCAGATGATGAAGTGCGGCATCTCAAGGTGTCGGAAGAAAACACGGGGATTTATTTCTCGGGTAAATTTACACAAGTCAATGATTCTTCCAGGTTTAAAGTGGCTTTTACCGATTTTTATGGAGAACTCAATGCATGGGCACCGGAAATAGATAGCCAGTCATTTGAAGATTTTATCTATGTACATTCCATTTTGCCCATGGGCAACCAGGTTTTCCTGGCCGGTACTTTCGAAACCATTAATGGTGAGAATAGGAATCGTATGGGCGCTGTTGATCCGGTTACGGGCAATCTCTTGCCCTGGAACGCCAATGTGGATGCTATGTCGATAGATTTTATGGAACCTTTTCAAAACGGGTTGATGATAACCGGAGAAAGCCTTAACCAGGTTGGAGCAACCAGTGTGAGCCACATAGCATTTATTGGGGCACAATCCGGCCAGGTGCTGGTAAATATCGCGGATTATGGTTTTGGGAACCTGCAGAAAATATTGACCATGGAAGCGGCCGATAACACTTTATATGTAGGAGGTACGTTCAGTATGCTGCGCGAAAAGCACCATCCACACATAGCCACTTTAACTTTTCCTGACCAACCAGATTTTGGAGATGTGGAGCGATACACACCAAGTAAGGGAGGGAATATAGGTGATGTGACCCTGGAAATATTCGGTTCGGGTTTTAAACCTGGTACCGAGATCATGTTAAGAGGGGATGGTATGGATGACCTGGTGGCCGTGGACGGATCTACATTTAACCATGATGGCGTCAGGCTTATGGCTACCTTCGATTTGCGGGGGCAACCGGCAGGACCAAGGGATATAGCCGTTATGATTCCGGATGGATCTACCATCCTATTGGGAGGAGCCTTTACCATAACCGAAGGCGTGGGTGCCAAACCTTGGGCCGATATTGTTGCCCCATCCTTGTTTACCAAAGGAGCCAGGGAGTTTTTCTATATCAGCTATGGAAATAGTGGAGATGTGGACGCGCTTGGCGTCCCAATGTGGATTACGCTGTCGCCTAATATTACGGTGAAGGATATAGGTTTTGATGTGATTCAATATTTAGAAGAAGATCACTTATATTACGACAGCATTCCCGAATATGTGATGATAGATTCATTAATCGATAAGCCTTACAATGCAAAAGCATATTCATTTATTGTTCCAAAGTTACCGGCTGGATCAAGTTTTGTGGTCGCCATGGAAGTAGAAGGTACCGAAATAGGAGATTTCTATTGTCGGGCTTGGACACAACGGCCCATGTACGGTTCTCCACTGAAGTATTGGGTGGGCGATTGCAACGATGCCATTTTTACGAAGATAATTGGTTACATACCGTATGCGGCGTGTGCTACTGGTGTTATCGATGCATTTGTGTCCCCTTATGTCGATTATGCATGGGATCCGGATTTTGCCAGCTTTTCTTATAATATTAATTATTTATCCGCATTGGTGGGTACTGGCCTTGATTGTGCAGGTGACGTTTTGTCGGGAGGAACGTACGGCTTTGCATCAAGAGTCGTTGGCGATCTGCTTACTGTTAAAGGTGATTTCGACCTGATTCAAAGTTGTACAGAAATGGAGGAGAAGGAAGACTCGTTAGGTCAAATTGTTGCTTCGTGCGATCCCAACGACAAAAGCGGTCCGATTGGGCAAGGTTCTCAGAGCTGGCTAAATACGCAAAAAAACTTTTCATATATGGTTCGTTTCGAAAATGAGGAAGAGGCCACTGCACCAGCCAAATTAGTTTTAATAAGAGATACCTTGGATTCTGATATATTTGATTTAAGCACTCTCAAATTACACGGCTTTACCATTGCCGATAATGTATATACTATAAATGGCGTAGGCAGTGAATACAACAGCATTGTTGATTTAAGGCCGCGGTTGCCATATTTGGTCAAAATTGACGTGAGCCTGGATTATAATATCGGCGAATTGGTTTGGACCTTCACCACATTGGATGTTACAACTGGACTTCCCGTAATCGGTCCATTAGAAGGATTTCTTCCCCCAAATGAGGATGGGGTTAGCGGGAGAGGTTCTGTTTTTTATGATGTTAGGGTTTTAGACGATCTTCCATCCGGGACGGAAATAAAAAATAAAGCAGGAATATTTTTTGATTATAATGATCCTATTATAACCAACGAATGGATGTTGAAAGCAGATAATGACAGTCCGGAAAGTCATATGCAGCCTTTACCTGAAACTGTTTACGGCGATGAAATATTGTTAAAGTGGACAGGTTCAGATGTCGGTTCAGGCATTAAGAACTATCGTGTAATGTACCGGGAAGTAGGTGGTGAATGGTATTATGTGACCTCGTTTATTTCTGATACTTCAATTGTTTTTAGCGGTACGCCGGGTAAACATTACGAATTTATGACCATTGCAGTTGATTCTGCATTGAACGTGGAACATGAACCTTTAGTTCCTGATGTATCTACGTATTTTCACGATGAAACAACAAATGTTCTGAATGGGCAGACATCAGGTATTCGATTCTATCCCAATCCGGCAGATGAAACGCTTTTTGTGGGTTTGAATGAGGCGTTTAATAAGTTTTTTTACCGGGTGTACGATATTTCCGGAAGGTTGGTGTTGAAGCAAAATTTATTTAACACAAATGAGAACGATGTTATAAATATTGATTTAAAAGGATTACGGCCCGGATTATATTTGTTGCAATGGCAAAACAACATGGAAAAAGGGGAATATAAGTTAATTAAGCGTTAGTTAACGGTTATCACTATTCCCGAAGCCTGAATTTTATTTTTTGTGGAAGCCGATCCGGAAGTATAAGGTTTGTCATCCAAATAAATCTGGATGTAGTATAGTCCTTTTTTCTTGAAATCAAATGCCAGTTCGGTAAATCCCCTGGCATTTGGTTTGGGTAATTCCCAGGGCAGTATTTTATAAGCCAGGTCATTTGTATAGTCGTCGTATTTCATCTGTCGGTTGATAGCTGAAGCGCTCATGGGGTTTGGGAACTTTTCGTAATATGCCAATATCATATGTACATACTTGCCTTTAATAGGTTTAACAGGAATTTTAAATTTTTCATTCGCCGTAACCGTAGTTTTGAAATCACCCGTGGTCATATAAAGGTCCAGGAATTCCTCGTAATATCTAAATTGCCCTTTGTGTAAGTGAAAACCGAGCCCCACGGAATTATGGTTTGGGTCGATGCAATTTTGCTTGTGACCGTCATTTGGTGCCCGTTCAGCCATAAAAGCGTTATGCGCCTGCTGCATATAAGCAGCGATATCTTTGGGTGCCGATGCCAAATGCTCCGAGGAGGACAGGGCAGAGGCATTCTCGGATACATGTGCTGTTCCTCCTGCAAAAGCGTAACGATGATAGGGTTTTTCGCCACGTGTGTTGAAATGCCCCATGAAATTTCCCAGTGCCGCTTCTTTGGCTATTTTGTTAGCGACTCTGGAAGCCAAAATATCCAATTGGACTGGCGGTTTGCGATACTTTTTTCGAGATGCATTAATATGTGCAAGCTGGTTCAGTTTTATAAGCAGGACACTTTTATCATCCTTATATTCGCCCAGCCTTATTTCTTGATCGTTAAGTTGATGGTATTTTTTTACCTCATGCTCCGGTATAGTATAGGTTTTTACTTGTTGCGCGTTGCCATGGAGACCGATGATGAGTAGGACTCCGGCAATTACAATAGTGATTATATTATTTAATATTTTCTTCGGCATCTGCGAGTATTGGTAATACAAAGTAAAATTTACTTCCCACATTTTTTCGACTTTCAATCTGAATTCTCGAATCATGCATTTTAAGAATGTCATTGCAAATAATCAACCCAATTCCGGCACCTTCTTCGTTGTGTGTTCCTTTTCGGGTAATGTGGGTGTTAGGGCTTAAAATTAATTCAATATCCTTCTTCGAAATACCAATGCCGCTATCAATAACGGCAATTTCCATTTCGTTGTCGGATACCTGTTTCCCTGTTAAAAAAATATCACCGCCCGCTTTGGTATACTTAATCGCGTTAAATATAAGGTTGCGTACAATGGTAACGATCATATCTTTATCACAAAATAGCTTTGCATCGTCAGGGAACGAATGCGTTATGTTGATTTCTTTCTGCTTGGCTATTTCCCTATATAACGATCTGTTTTCCGAAAATATTTCGTTTAGATCGTATTGTTTGGGTTTAAATGCATACTGGTTTAACTGTGCCTTGCTCCAATTGAGTAAGTTGTTTAGCAGATTATAGGTTCGTCTGGTGTGAAGGTATATTTTTTCGATATCGGATTTTTTAACCTTGAATTCCGTTTTGTCGTTTCGCAACAATATATCGAAATAACCAATTAATGATGTAAACGGACTTCGTAGATCATGTGAAATGATATTGAAAAAACGATCTTTGGTTTGATTCAAATTTTCCAGGTTATCTTTCTGTACGATGATTTCCTCTTTTTCTTGCGAAATATTTTTCTGAGCCCGGTATAGTTTTAAGGAAAAACGTTCTATTACAACGCCCGCCACCATAAACAAACCAGAGGCCACTACCACATATGCACTTGATGTTACAAACAAAAACATATCGTAAACATGCAGTTTGTGCACCAGGTACGATATTAGAATAAAGCTAAACGCTGAAATGCCGATGTAAATATTTATCAAAGTGATGCTGCTCATGGACAGCCCCAGTGTGGCGATGGTAATAATCAGACCGGAATAGTAGGTGTCAAAGCTTGTATCGGCAGGGTTTAACGAAGCATACATAAATAATATGCTAAGATTCATGCCAAGCAAAGCAGTTGCATTTATAATTCTCATGTAAATTTTGTACTTATTTACAAAGGTACTTATGTACGCTACAACTAGGAATGGCAAACCAGATAAAAGTCGTGGCGAAATCGAAGAATAAAACGAATGTGACGATCCATAATAATCCATTACCGCAAATAATGGATAAAAACTCATGTATAACAATAGTAAGTTGCGTATATATTGTTTGTTGCTATTGAAAAGCCAAAGCGTATAGTCCTGCTTGCTTTCCTTTCTCTCCCTGTTCCAAGCCATATAATTATCTCTATCTAGCCCAAGTAATGATGATTAACAATGCTGTAGTTTTAATATGGATTAGATGATATACATGCAGCGATATATATAACTGCCTTACTGTCCTGGTACGCATTTGTGCCAGAACAGTTTTTGGCTTTGTTACGTAATAGTATCGAAAAGGTTATTCCTTTTGAAATTTAACCAAATACGCGGATAAATTCTTCCACCTTATTTACCATGTTGGTTGATCCACAGTAAAATGGGGTTCGTTGGTGCAGCGATGTTGGTTTAATCTCCATCGTCCGTTTATGACCATCGGTTGCCTTTCCGCCTGCCTGCTCAATGATAAAGGCTATTGGGTTGCATTCATATAATAATCGCAGTTTGCCTTTGGGGGCACTTTCGGTGATAGGGTACATAAATATTCCGCCCTTTAATAAATTGCGATGAACATCCGATACCAAAGAACCGATATATCGCGACGAATACGGACGTTGTGTATCAACATCTTTCTCCTGACAATATTTGATGTACTGCTTTACGCCGGCAGGGAATTTTAAGTAGTTACCTTCGTTAATGGAATAAATATAACCGTCTACCGGATTTTTAATCGTTTTATGCGACAGGCAAAATTCTCCTATGGAAGGGTCCAGGGTGAAGCCGTTAATTCCTTGTCCTGTGGTATAAACCAGCATGGTAGAAGAACCATAGAGAATATAACCTGCAGCCACCTGTTCTGTTCCGGGTTGCAAAAAATCTTCCATAGTGGCCTTTTCACCTTGTTTGGTTTTGCGTTTGTAAATGGAAAAGATGGTTCCGATGGACACGTTAACATCAATATTAGAAGATCCGTCCAGTGGATCCATTAAAAAAACATATTTTCCGTTTCTGGCCATATCATCATCAAAAAGGATAAAACTCTCGTTTTCCTCAGAAGCGATCGCGCAAACTTCCCCACAGGAGTGAAGCGAGTTGATAAAATGGTCATTGGCGAATACATCCAGCTTTTTCTGGTCTTCTCCCTGTACGTTGGAAGTTCCCATTTCACCTAAAATGTCCACGAGCCCTGCTTTATTAACTTCCCGGTTCACAATTTTGGCTGCCGTACCAACATGGTGTAAAAGGTGAGATAGATCCCCCTCTGCTTGGGGGAATTGTGATTGGCTTTCAAGGATAAACTCGTTAAGGGTAATTACATCGAATTGATTCATAGAATTTTTTTTAGATTTAAATGGCCAACAAATCACGTTCAGTTTAATTCATCGTGCGATGATAAAAGTCACGTGGTAATGCTGTGCTTTGATTAATTTTAAAATGTCGTATTAATTAGGTTTGATTTGGCGATAAAATTAATGTTATGATTCAAGTGTATAAGTTTGGAGGAGCGTCGGTAAAAGATGCTTCGGGTATTAAAAATGTATGTAACATCATTAAAAACAATTCCAATCCTTTGGTAGTGGTTATTTCGGCTATGGGAAAAACTACAAATGCCATGGAAGTATTGGTGGAAGCCTTTATTCAACAAAACCAAACTCAAATAAAAAATGCCTATGAGGCTATTTTTGACTATCATAACCAGATAGTACAAAATTTGTTTGATGATGGTCATCCTTTTGTGTTGAAGTTTGACCAACAAATAAAAAAATTATGGGAAAGGGTACAGCGGAACCCTGGATTGGATTATGATTTTGAATACGACCAAATAGTTCCCTTTGGAGAACTTATCTCCACACAGATTGTTAGCGCATATGCAAATACTATTGGAATAGAGAACCAATGGTTAGATGTACGCAAAATGATTAAAACGGACGAGAACTATCGTGATGCCGATGTCAATTGGGGGTTGAGCTCGCAGTTTGTGCATAAAAATATGAATTTCGAAAAGCATCAGCTATATATAACACAAGGGTTTATTGGTTCTTCCATTAATAATATTACCACAACCCTTGGGCGTGAAGGGTCTGATTATACGGGTGCTGTCCTGGCTCATATTTTAGATGCCGAAAGTTTATCTATCTGGAAAGACGTTCCCGGAGTTTTAAACGCAGATCCACGTTGGTATCCTTTCGCACAGCAACTCAAAGAAATTTCATACCCTGAAGCTATCGAGTTGGCATACTATGGAGCACAGGTCATTCATCCTAAAACATTAAAGCCACTTCAAAATAAAAATATCCCTCTCTTTGTAAAATCATTTTTGGATGAACAACAAGAAGGAACCGTAATTCAATCCGTGGAATCAAAAGAGGTTGATGTTCCTGTGTACATTTTAAAACGGCAACAACTTTTTATCACCATCTCACCAAAAGATTTCTCCTTTATTCTAGAGGATAACTTAAGTGAGATATTTGCCATTTTTGGTCATTATAAGATTAAGATTAACCTGATGCAGAATTCCGCGCTTAATTTTTCAGTATGTGTGAATAATGTTCGCGACGTGAAAAAATTAATCGAGGCTTTGCAAAAAAAATTCGTGGTTAGATATAATGAGCATGTGGAATTGGTTACTATAAGAAACTACACCGCGGCAGCCATTCATGAGATGACACAAGGGAAAGAACTAGTGGATTCTCAGTTAAGTCGTAAAACGGCCAGGTATGTTTTAAAAGAGAGTGAGTGGGAATTTAAGTAAACAAAAGCCGGGGAGCACAATATGATGAGTCACCGTATTGGTACTCCCTTTGCTCATTTTGGGTTATACGTTCTCCAATTCCTGGCTTGTCTTATAATCGATATATCCTTTTTCCCCCGGAGTATAGAAGGTGTCAAAATCGGGATCGGTCAAGGCGATTCCGTTCTTCATTCTATATATTAAATCGGGGTTGGATAAAAACGGACGTCCAAAGGCTACCAAATCCCCATTGTTTTCTTCAATGGCAGCCTCAGCAGTTTCTTTTGTATATCCTCCGCTTGCAATAATAGTCCTCCCAAAAGCTTCTTTAATTTTTGCTTTTACGGATGCAGGTACTTCAGGAGCACCCATTGCCGAATGGTCCACAATGTGAATGTATGCCAATTGGCGTTTACCTAGCTCCCTGGTTAAATGTTCATAGGATTCTTCTAGGCCATCAAACACTTCCATATCGTTAAATGCTCCGTATGGCGAAAGACGTATCCCGGTCTTGTCGCTACCTATGGTTTCCGAAACTTTTTGTGCTATCTCAATTGCAAATCGGTTTCTTTTTTCAATGGATCCACCATAGGCGTCATTCCGTTTGTTTGAGCAAGGGTTTATGAATTGATCTATTAAATAACCGTTTGCGCCATGCAGCTCCACACCGTCGAACCCTGCCTCCATGGCGTTTTTTGAAGCGGTTACATATTCATCTATGGTTTCTTTAATTTCGGTACCTGTCATTTCTTGCGGGATAGGATACGCTTGAGGGCCACTCTTATCTGTATACATTTCGCCGCTGATCCCAACTGCTGAAGGGGCCAATATTTTTGAGCCGTCAGGCATGTTATCGGGATGCGAAACCCTGCCGGTATGCATTAATTGAATAAATATTTTGCCACCTTTGTTATGCACCGCTTGGGTAACAAGTTTCCAGCCGTCAATCTGTTCCTGATTAAAAATGCCTGGAATTCGGGGATAACCCAGTCCATTTGGAGATGGCGTTGTTCCTTCGGTAATTATTAATCCCGCGGCCGATCTTTGTTCGTAATAAGTAGCCATCAAGGTGTTGGGAATGTTGTCGATAGCTCTGCTTCTTGTCATGGGGGCCATTACGATTCTATTCTTCAAAGTAATTGAACCAAGGTTAAACTCGTTAAATAATTGCATGATGTTATATTTTGGTGAAACACTGTCTTAACTTAAGCGTAATTGAATACTTCCTGTAATCAGGAACAACAATTTCAAAACAAGCGTGCATTCAAAAAGTTTATTTACAGAAGCTGTAAATCATAGCATGCCCCATTGTGCGGTGCGAATCCTATTGTGTGGCAGTCGTACGGATGCATATTATAATGTTCTGGTATCATGCGGGTCACAGAACTCTGAGGTTAGAAATCTTTAACGAAAAATGCGGCTTTATAACCCCGTAAGTTGTCAGAGTCGTCATACAATTCATAAGCCAACAATATAGCGTGAGTATTCTTGTTTAATTTCTGAATACTTTTATTGTAGATCCAAGTCTCGGTAAACTGCAGTTTCCCAACTTTTTCCCGGCTGAAACGATCGTCGGCTTCTAGGTCTTTGATCTCATCAATGCTCAATGCTTGATGGGTATAATAATCGTATGCCTTTTTTTTACCAGTATAAATCATTTCAAACAGGTCGTCAACCAATTTACGATGTCTTACGTTTTTTAGCTTAGCAGTTTCCCATTTATTCAGAGTATCAGGATTGGAGATTAGGACTTCGTAAATGATGGTGTCTGCCCAAATCTCCAAATTTTCACCAGAGGAATGGTGGACCTTGTTACTATCACCGCAACCTATCAGGCCTAGAAATGAAATGGTAAAAAAAACAAGGTAATTAAATATTGTTTTCATCATTTTTTTGTTTCTAACGTAAAAAATACTGACTGATTATCCCGAAAAATACTGAGTTTCGATTTGGGATGTTTTTCAGCCTGATTAATTCATGAATTTTCGTAATAGAATAATTTAAGAAGAGGTCAGGCTAGGTTCCCTGAAAAATTATTAAAAATATTGTTTTGAAATTTTTGGGAATTACCAATGTGAACTTCAAACTGACAATTACGACAGTTTATTGTAAATGTCAATTAAGCCGTAAGTGCAATTGATAAATGACAGATGCACTAATTAAAGCTGACAGTTGCCATACCGCAGAATATGAACACCGTAAAGTGGCGGGATGTATTTCGTTGTAACTGCCTATCGTCTAATGAATTCAAGTCTTTCACCCTTTTTGTCATCATTAAAAATACCGTTGTGATAAGCCAGGTGACCGTTCACAAAGGTATGACTGACATAATGGGCAAATTTCTGTCCTTCAAACGGACTCCAGCCGCATTTCGAGTAAATGTTTTCGGGCGCAACCATCCATGTCGATTCCGGTTCAACAATAACCAGGTCGGCTTTATAACCTTCCCTGATAAATCCACGTTCTTTCACACGGAATAATTTAGCAGGAGCATGACACATTTTATCCACCACCTGCCCGTAGGTGAATACACCCTGGTTGACCATCTCCAGCATGGCCACCATAGCATGCTGGACCAACGGACCGCCTGATGGTGCTTTAAAATAAGTGCCTTGCTTTTCTTCTTTGGTGTGAGGGGCATGGTCTGTGGCAACCACATCGAGGTTTCCGTTTTTCAACGCCTGGCGTAAGCCATCCCTATCGTTTTTCGTTTTTATGGCGGGATTCCATTTAATGTAGGCACCATATTTTGCGTAGTCCTCATTGGTAAACCACAAATGATGAACACAAGCCTCTCCGGTTATCTTTTTCTCCTCCAGTGGCATATCTTTATCCAGGAGCTCCAGCTCTTTAGCTGTGGTCAAGTGCAATATATGCAATCGGGCTCCATGCTTACGCGCCAAGGTGGAGGCTTTTAATGACGACTTATAGCAAGCTTCTTCCGAGCGGATGAGGTGATGCATTTCAAAAGGAACCTCTTCACCATATTTTTCTTTGTAGGCTTTTAGGTTAGCCTGGATGGTATCTTCGTCTTCGCAGTGGGTAGCTATTAAGGTAGGCGCCTGCGAAAATATTCCGGCTAAAGTATCCTCATTATCAACTAACATATTGCCTGTTGAAGAACCCATAAAAACTTTTATTCCACATACCCTTTCAGGATCCGTTTTTAGCAGTTCATCCAAATTATCATTGGTGGCACCTAAATAGAAGGAATAATTGGCAATCGATTTTTCTGATGCTAGTTTATATTTATCCTCCAATATCTCTTGTGTGGTTGCTTGCGGTTTTGTGTTTGGCATTTCCATATAAGAGGTGATACCTCCTGCAACCGCAGCCCTGGCTTCAGTAAATATTTCAGCTTTATGGGTGAGACCCGGTTCGCGAAAATGGACCTGATCGTCAATGGCACCGGGTAACAGGAGTTTGCCTTCGCCATGGATTAACTGGTCAGCTACAGGCAATTTTTCGCCATGCTTATAAATACGCTCAATTATATCCTCAGCAATTAATACACTGCCAATAAACGATTCGCCTTCGTTTATTATTTTTATATCTTTAATTAAAGTTAAGCCCATAGCCTACGTATATATGTTGAATAAATTATTAGCGTTCGTATTTTTTAAACCAGCTCGCTATTTTCATTTTAATCACACCCCAAACTGCCTCGGTAAAAATTCCCCCACTCATTTTTGATGTCCCTTTCTGTCTCTCAGTAAAAACAATTGGAACCTCCGAAATGTTGAAACCATATTTCCAGGTTGTAAATTTCATTTCAATCTGAAAAGCATACCCCTTCAGTTTAATCTTGTCTAAAGGAAGAGTTTCTAGCGTAGCTCTCTTGTAACATTTAAAACCTGCAGTGGTATCCATAATCTTCATGCCGGTGATAAACCTTACATATACCGATGCAAAGTACGACATTAAAACACGACCCATTGGCCAGTTCACAACATTGACGCCTGATTTGTATCTGGATCCGATTGCTAGGTCAGCCCCATTTTTACATGCGTCATATAAAGCTAATAATTTTTCAGGAGGGTGCGAAAAATCTGCATCCATTTCAAATATATAATCGTATTTTTTGTCAATGCCCCACTTGAATCCGGTCAAATAAGCTGTTCCCAATCCTAGTTTTCCTTTTCTTTCCAATATATGAAGTTTTCCCGGGTACTTCTCCGTCATTAATCTTTTTACAATTTCTGCGGTACCATCAGGTGAGTTGTCTTCTATTATTAAAATATGGAATTCCTTGGGTAAAGCAAAAACCACCTCAATAATGGCTTCAATGTTATCCTTCTCGTTGTATGTGGGTATGATCACTAAACTGTCGCTCACGGCTGTATATCTTTTCAAAATTAAGCTACGAATATAATAACAACATATATACTTATAGTACCATTTAAACAAAAAAATGGTTGTTGTCATTCATGTTGTGGTTTTGCCATCTTATGCAAACAGGTTATTGTTTTAAGCCGGATTATGTATTGGATGTTCGTCATGAGCATTGCAAGTACAATAAAACAAGGCATTACTGAAACGAGGCATAACATCGTTCTGGTGAGTTGAAGTGATGCAACGAAGTGCCTTGTTTTAAAGTAATTTCAATGTGTAATAGAATTTCTAATGCATATTGCGGGTTTAACCTGTTTAGCAGAAATGCGGTAGGATTAATGCGCATAGGCCTTGGCTTGAGTTATTGGAGATAAAGGCTGGGAGTGAGGTATTGCTACCTTTGGTTGATACGTATGCCTAGTCTGTAAAGTATCTGCTGCTATCGTTAAAATAAATTGGGATGGCATAATTCCAGGTGTTGTGCCTTTTGATTTTATATCCTGTAAATTAACCATGTGGGTTGTGTTGCAAATAACTTGATAACTCAGACCGCTTTTTTTAGAAAATAAGCGATTACTTGTATAAGTCGAAAAAATTATCAGGAATCCCCATAACCAGAGTTTAATTGATAGCCTAATTATATTCGCACCATTTTCTGTAAATTTTAAAGTCGAACAGGTAACTATGTAATATTTTGTGATGATAGATTAAGAAAATATTAACGCTAATAGTTTGAAGTTAAGGGTTATAGATCGTGGGTTTGAAATAAGTTGAAAAAAAGTGGGTAGATTGTTTTGAAATAAAAATAAAAGTAGGTTACCTTTGCAGCCGCTTTTAAAGAAAGGCACTATTCATTTTGATATTTTGATCACGAGAAGCTGGGAGTAGATGTTATTATTGCATTGAATGGACGTAGGAAATTGTAGATCAAATTTTTCTAAAAAAATGAAAAATTAGTTTGGAAGTTAAAGTGAAAAGTGATTATCTTTGCAGCCGCTTTGAAAAACACGGATGGGTTAACGGGCCCGTTTTTCAAGCCTTCCCTTGCGGGTCGCCCTTTA
>NZ_JBQTGI010000026.1:0-58103 GCF_052400645.1 Saccharicrinis sp. GN24d3 | reverse complement strand
CCTCGTTTCAGTAATGCCTTGTTTTATTGTACTTGCAATGCTCATGACGAACCTCCAATACATAATCCGGGTTTAACTAAACATTTTCATACACCCATCAACCAACAAGAACATTTTCAGTACGTTGCGCAATAACATATACAATAAAAACAAAATGCGGCCACTGACGCTGATTCCGCCAAAAAAGTTTAATATTATTATATTTAATTGAGGCTGATTGCACCCATACATTAGCACATGCACCTTTCAGTTATCTGAATGGTATTAAATTGAAATCGAACGAGGATTACATAGAATATGCCGAGCAAGCATTTGACTGAAGCCATTACTTATTGATGACGCCTTATACCAAAAAAGATGTGGAAAGAAAGGCGGCCTCCAGATTTATTATCTGAAGGATAATAAACAGCCCAACGCTCGACTTTTTTTTTGGGCAGAACAGTAAAATAAATTCTTTAACAAAAAAATTAGTTCACCCACGTACATTCACCATAGCAACACTTAAACAACACGATCACACCGTCCCAAGAATCCTATTTGTCTGGACTATTTTTTTCCTTTTCTTCGAACAACTTGTCTACCACCTCTACCAGGTCCTCATGCTTTAGCTTTTTGGAGATGGCACTATACGGGGCGCTCACCACTTGTTCGCCCACTTGGAGCCCTTCTGTTATTTCAATGAATTTGGTATCCTGAATGCCCGGTTTTACTTTGCGCTGTTCTATTTTCCCGTCTGCCACCACAAATACCACCTCTATTTTTTCTTCCTCCTTCTTTAAATCCTCCTCTTGCTCCTCCACTTCGGTTGTGTCTTTGCGCGTGGTCACTGATTGTATCGGAATGGTTAAAACATCTACCTTAGTATTCGTTTGAATATCCACCGTAGCCGACATACCCGGGCGGAAAGGATAGAATCCTTCACCTTTTTCCTCCATCAGTTCCCTGTAAGAATCTGGGAGGATAAGTACTTTAACTTCAAAATTGGTTATCTGGTCGGCGCTGGTCCCTTCCGTTTTTGCCGAGTTAGCAATTTCGGTCACCAAGCCCTTAAACTTGGTTTTCAAATAGGCGTCCACCTCAATGATTGCAGTATCCATCATAGATACACGGATAATATCGTTTTCGTTCACATCCACCACCACTTCCATATTATTTAAATTGGCAATGGTCATCATATCCGTTCCTTCAAACTGGGCCGTTCCCACCACCCGCTCACCTTTTTCAACATTTAACCGGGAAACGGTACCGTCCATCGGAGCATAAATAGTGGTTTTGGTCAGGTTATCTTTTGCTTCGTTCAGCGAGGCTTTGGCATTAATCAACGATGCATTTGCTGCCTCAACACTGGCTTTTGCTACATTGTAATCAGCCAGGACTTGCTCGTATTCCGATTCTGATATTGTTTGCTGCTCCCACAGTGTTTTGTTACGATTATAAGCCAGCTGTTTTTGCTGAAACTGAGCCTCCGACTGCGACAAGTTGGCCTCCGAACTACGCACGGACGCTTGCATCTTTTCGAGGTTACGCTGATAAATATCTGGCTGTACCCTGGCCAATATCTGACCTTTTTGTACCTCATCTCCATCTTTGACAGTCAGCTCCAGGATTTCTCCCGACACATCGGAAGACACCTTTACCTCAACCTCGGGTTTTATCTTTCCGTTGGCAGTGATAATTTCTGTAAGCGTGCGGGTTTCAGCTTTCTTCACCTCAACCTTGTGTCGAAAATCGCCACCGATCCAACCTTGCCCTTTGGCAATAACAAGTCCTACAATAATTACAATTAATATAATTAGTGGATAAAGTAATTTTTTTTTCATTTTCAAAGTATGAACACTAGGCACTCCCCGTGCTGCTAAAGCTTTCTCCGACGGTCATAACCTTTGGCGAACTTAGCATAGGAGCAAAGACCTGTAATTGTTATTATAATAGATTTGTGATCTCTAATATCGCTAAGTTACATTTTTTTATCTATTCGTTATTATGAAAAAGCACCTATCTCAAAAAACAGACAGGTGCTACATTATTAAACCCAACACAACAAGGAAATCCTATCCCAACTACAAAACGATAGGAATCCCCTTGTAAAAATCAAGAATTTTATTTCGCAAAATATACTCGTATTTCGATTGCAATAGATCGGACTGGGCACGGGTATAATCCGTTTTAGCCACATTATAATCAACCGAGTTTACCAGTCCAACACTGAATTTTTGCTCCGTATAACGGAACGACTCCTTGTACGACTCAACCGCTTCGCGACTCGAAAGGTAATTGTTGTATGCTGCCAATGCGTCGGCATAGGCTTGCTGTATCTCTTTTCGTAAAGCCAATTTTTCCTGCCCCAAAGAATATTGAGCATCCAGCACCCTGATTCTGGCATTTTTAACATTCGTACGGGTTTGCAGCTTGTTAAAAATCGGAATATTCAAAGACGCCCCGACATAGGTATTTTTTGTGGAATTGATTTGATCGCTTAAGGAGCGGTTTATTCCGTTAGGATCGTCCATTAACCAGTTGGCACTAGCTCCCCACTGCCCAACCAAGCGCAAGCTGGGATAATAACCACTTTTGGCAATATCCACCTCTACCTCTGAACTTTCCAACTCATATTTAGCCCCTTTTATTTGAGGCATAATGCCCAATGCGGCAGAATAAACCGCAGCGGGTCTGTCTATTTTCAAGTTCTCTATTTCAGGTATAACAGGGGATATCACGTCAAAATCGTCCACATTTTCCAAATCGAGCAATTGCGCTAAATCCAACAAGGATAGTACTAAATTATTTTGTTGCTGTGTAACGGTCAGTGCCTCCTTTGCAGCCTGAGATTTTATTTCCAAATAACTTCCCTTAGCCTGACTGCCTGCATCCACCAGTTTCCGTGTTCTTATAACTTGTTGATTTGTTACTTCGTATTGTTCTTCTGCAACAGCCAGCAACTCTTTATCAAACAAAATTTGCAAATATTGACCGGTAATTTGCAAGGCGATATCATTTCTGATTTCTTCGTTTAAAGCGAGCGAAGCCATTAGATCAATTTTATTTCGTTTAACGGTATTTCTGGCATTAAGCCCACTGAACACATCTACCGAAGCACCGATTCCCAGGCCAAAAGAACGGTTGTTTACATCGATATTTTCGGCTTCCTGTTGAACCCAGGTATAACCGTAACTGTGTCCGTAAGACGACTGTGCATTCAGGCTTGGCAACCTGTTTAACGCACTTTGTCGCAACTCGTTTTGCTGAAAATCCGTATTTAACGATTGTCTTTTTATAACGATATTATTTTCAAAAGCATAACTGATGCACCGTTCAAGTGTCCATGCCTCCTGTGCTCTTATCGGTGCTGCGCTTAAAAAAAATAGTCCGACAAGTAATGGTAATGATGTTTTTGTCATTTTTAGCTTGCTTAAAATTGTACATTTCGAGAAAATAAGATAAACAAAATATATGAATGGTTCAATGTTAAGATTTTGGAACCTTAATTTTATCATCTTTGCTCACACCTGCTTTCACCTCAATCTGGATTCCATCCGAGATCCCGGTTTCAATTTGTTTTTTCTCAAATTGCTGTTCGGCCACTTCCACTTCAACATAAGCGGTATCGTTTTCAAATTGCAACAGTCTTTCGTTGATAGCCAATACACTATCCCTCCTGTCTAAAACTATATCGGCATTGGCACTATACCCGGCCCGTATAAACTGGCCTTCTTTTAGGTTTACGTCTGCTTTGATCTCAAACTGAATCGCTCCGTTATCTTCCACCCCTTTAGGTGAAATATACTCAAGCTTCGCGTCAAAAGTCTCGTCCTCGATAGCGCCAATTGAGAGCACCAGATCCATACCTTCCTTAATTTTGCCCACTTCCGTTTCATCTACCTTTCCTTCAAATACCATTTCACCCATATCGGCCAGAATAGCGACCGTTGTCCCATCATTAAAAGTATTGCTCTTGATTACGGAATTCCCTACCTCAACGGGCACATCCAGCACCATTCCCTCAATTGTTGCCTTAATAATGGTATTGGTTTGCGCGCCCATTTTTTTGGTGACACCTTCCTTTATCAATTGCAGGTTGTTGTCGGCCGCATTCACATCTTCCTTGGCATTTTCGTACGCCATCAGTTGGTCCAGGTATTCCGACTCGGCAATTACCCCTGTATCGAACAGTTCTTGCTTTCTTTGGTATTCGATTTCCGCATTCCTGAATTTAATCTTCGCTTTGTTCAGCTGAGACTCGGCGTTGTTCACCTGAACCATTTCCGGTATAATTTGAATCTTGGCGATCAGATCGTTCTTTTTCAGGATGTCCCCCGGTTCCACATAGATTTCGGTAATAATACCCGATTCCTGTGGTTTAATCTCAATCTCTTGCCTTGGGACCACAGATCCGGTAGCCACCGTTTTTTTAACGATATCGGCATATTCGGCCGACTCTGTTTCAAAAACAACTTCTTTCTCTCTTGACTTATCGTATAAGTAATAGAACCCTCCTACAAAAACGACAGAGAATATCGCTATAAATAAAATGTTTCTTACTCGTTTCATGGTTTACTGTATATATTGGTTCGTGTATTTGTTTAAATTTCGGATCGAATAGCCTCGATGGGCTTGATGGAAACAGCGCGCCGGGATGGAATGATCCCCGCCAAGACACCTGATGCGATCAGGATGCAGAGCGCCCAAATGGCCACCTGAAAATCCACCTGGGGATTTACAAATCCGGAACTTTCGGACGGTGAAGAACCTATGGCTTGGCTCACCAGCTCTATAATAGATATACCTATAAACATTCCAATGGTTCCAGCCACCGAGGTTAAAAAAACAGATTCGGTTATTACCGCTGATATAATATTGGAGGGCGTAGCTCCTATGGCCCGCTTAATGCCAATTTCCTGTGTTCGTTCCTTTATGATGATCAGCATGATGTTACTGATTCCGATAATTCCGGCAAGCAGTGTCCCGATGCCCACAACCCATACCAGTATGTCAATCCCCAGGAACAGGCCTTTCATTTTTTTAAACTCTTCCCCCACGTTATTGGAACCAAAAGCCCCATGGTCTTCAGGGTGGATATTGTGCCGCTCTGCCAATAGCGTTTTCACATGCTTTTCCACCTCCACCATATCGTATTCGGGCTCGGCCGTTATTGAAAAATGCCCCACAACATTGTTGTAGTTATAAACAATCTGGCAAGTTGAAAAAGGTATCAGTACCGAAGCATTTTGGTTTTCGCCCCAGCGCCCCGAATGCTTTGACTCAAAAGTGCCGATGACCTGAAAATACAACTCGCCGATTTTCACATATTGATTCACCGGGTCTTCATCCTCCTGAAACAGATCTTCTCTGACCTTCTTTCCCAGAACCACGACTTTTCGTCTGGTATCCAAATCTATTTGATTGATATATCGTCCGCCTTTTAAAGTCACCGGATCAATTTCAAATTCCTGTGGTACGATACCGCCCACTTCGTACGCACCCTCTTGCGAACCGCGGGTAATAGCAGTTGCATTCTGATACCCTCCACCGTTCATTCGGGGCGCAACAATATCGATACCTGCTATTTTATTTTCCAAGGCGTACTTATCTTCATACCTAAAATAGAAACGCCTGTTTCGGGGAAACCCTTTGTAAGGTTTTGAAGTAGGGCGGGTCCATATAAACATGCTGTTGGTGGCAAAGTCGCCCATATTGGCATAAACACCGTTTTCGAGTCCCTTGCCGGCACCCATCATGATCATCAACATAAAGATACCCCAAAACACCCCAAACCCGGTCAGTGCAGTCCTCAGCTTGTTTTTTTTGAGCGTATAAAATATTTCTTGCCATTTATCAATATCAAACATGACTTTAAGGATTATTCATCGCGCAAAGCGACAATCGGTTTTATGCGTGCGGCTCTTCGGGCAGGGATATATCCGGCCAAGCCACCCGCCAACACAATGAGCAAGGCCGCTCCAATAGCCAAATCAAAATCAACACCGGGGTTGCGGAAAAAATCGGAGGCAGGCATATGGCCCGAAACGAGTTCGAGAATTCCGACGCCCACCAGCAGGCCCAAAAATCCGGCCACCGCTGTTATTATTATAGACTCCTGTAAAATCAGGCTTACTACCGATGCGGGGGAGGCCCCAATGGCCTTCCGTATCCCTATTTCCTTGGTACGCTCCTTCACCACGATTATCATGATATTACTCACCCCCACGATTCCCGCGATGATGGTAAAAATACCGATGATGCCGACAAAGATGCTGATACCTGTAAAAATCGCTTTGGTTTGCTGATAATCCTCCAGTCCATTATAATCTCCCAAGGCACGTTTGTCATCTTGTTTAAACCTATGTTTTTTAGCCAGCACATTGCGGATATTGCTAATGATTGAAGCACTTTCTTGAATATTATCGGTTCCTGTGGTAAACGCTATATTGCCCACATTTTTTTTAGCCCCAAAAATTTTCTGTCCCACTGTCAGTGGTATGTAAAACCTTTCCGTTTCGCCATCGTGCACATCGTCAAAAATACCGACTATCTTATGCGGGATACCCTTTATTTTCATATACTCTCCCACAGGGCTATCATCGTTGCACAACTGTTCTTTTGCCCTCCTGCCAATCAAAGCCACCTTTCGGGCTTTTTCAATATCTGTTTGGTTTAGCTTTCGGCCCTCGATCATTTTAATGGCCTCGATATGCTGGTATCCTTCAAGAATAGCCATTACCTGAAACGTTCCGTACTCTTGCTTGTAATTAATCAGGCTGCTCCACATACCATAACGACCCGTTAGGTGCTCTATTTGGGGGACCGACCGTTGTATCAACTCCAAATCTTCGTCTTTGAGATCAATCCTTCTGCCCACATTTAAACCATCAAAAGCTACCGAGGTTTGTCCACCCCACATAAAAACACTGTTTCGCGCATCACTAAAGTTATGCATCACCCCCCGTTCGAGTCCTTTGCCGGCACCCAGAAGTATTACGAGAATAAATATCCCCCAGAAAACACTAAAACCGGTTAAGAAAGATCTCAACTTGTTTTTCTGCATGGTGCTGATAATTTCCTGCCAATTACTTAAATCAAGCATAGCTGAAATTTTTATGCGTTTGTTCACTTTCAATTATTCCATCTTTCAAATGAATCACACGATGGGTCATATCAGCAATGTCGTGCTCGTGGGTTACTATCAGGACGGTAATCCCCGAATCATTGACCTCCTTTAATATTTCCATCATTTCGTACGATGTTTGCGTATCCAGGGCGCCTGTTGGTTCATCGGCCAAAATCACTTTAGGTTGTGAGATTAGGGCCCTTGCAATTGCAATCCGCTGTTTTTGACCTCCGGAAAGTTCGCTTGGCATATAGTAGGCCCAATCCTTCAGTCCTAATCTATCCAAATATTTTATGGCAATCTCGTTCCTTTTTTTCCTGCTCACCTTTTGATAATACAGAGGCAAGGCTACGTTTTCCATCGCATTTTTAAACGAGATAAGATTAAAGGACTGGAAAACAAATCCAATGTATTTATTCCTGAATTCCGCTGCTTTTTTCTCATTCATTTTTTGGATAAGGATATTATCCAGGTAATAATCACCTTTATCGTAATTATCCAGGATTCCTAAAATATTTAGCAGCGTTGATTTTCCCGAACCGGATGAACCCATAATAGAAACCATCTCCCCCTCAGCTATATCCATATCGATTCCTTTAAGAACATGCAGGGAATTGGCTCCGGTAATGTAAGACTTATGTAACGAGTTTACTTTAATTACACTTTTACCCACCTGATTTAGTTTTAATTAATAAACTGTTGTCGCAAGAAAACGAGGCGTTTTCTTGCACCTCCTAATTTACAACCTTTATTCCAAAACCCTTATCGGGTTGTTAATGTGACTTTTATCACTTAATCACTAATGAGTAGCGAAGGCAAAAGTGTACAGTTACGAAACATCGCTGTACGAATCCGAACAAAAAAAAGGAAGGTATGGGCTGAATTGCCACGATAGATGAAAGTAGTTGAATACTGTCCGTTTTTAATACATCGTCTTTCCCAGACGCCTAAATCCAATCTATTAACTAAATAAACCTAAAATACTCGAAAGCTCGCCATCCGGGTCTTGGACAGCTTAACGGCCTATAGCATGCCATTTAAAAAAACATAAAAATCCGATATCCTTTGACAGGCTTTTTAAGAAGCACTTTTGAAATACCGGATTTTTTACATCTTTTAGTCAGTTAATTTTGACATATGCCAAAAGCCGGTTCCAAATGACAACAGACCTGTAAAAACAAGGCTGATAAAAAATGATAACACAGTGATGTTAGAATCCGATTTCGGAAGGGAATAGTGCTCCAACAACAGAGAATAAATCTTAGTTATTGCAAAGTCAATAATAAACGTTGCCACAATCAACAAGATGGCAAATAGCAAAAAACGGATACCTATTTTAATATAATTCATAACAAAGATTTTATATTTGGTTAATCTTCGAAAGCTAAATTACATGGTTATATTCAATTACACCTAATTTAAAGCGTGACAAATGCGTGACAGGAGTGTGACAAATGCGTGACCATACAAATGGCAAGCGTGACAAAAACGTGACAGAACACAAATGCCAGTATGTCTGCTACTTACAATATATCATATTTTCAGGACACCTCCATGAGCACCAGCAGATTTTTTTTTATTTCATCCCAAAATTTCCATTCGACTTCATCTAATTGCCAACTCCTCCACGAAAAACTGTATATTGCCATAAACCCGCAATATGCATTAGAAATCCTGTTACGCAAATAAACTACTTCAAAACAAGGGGTCTCACGGTTAAAATACTTTTTTCAAGCGAACAAATGACGAAATATTTAATACATTATCGATTCCCCGGTTGTGAGAATAAACTTGAAATACTCCGGAAAGGAATAGGTTTTCGTTTAATGAGTATTCTATGGTAGGGGAAACATAAAAACTTTCCAGTACCGGAAACGAAAATCCGACAAAAGCCAAAGAAACGTTTAACAACGGATTAACAGTATATCCTGCACTTATCATATAAGAATGATCCGAAACACTTAACTTTTTAATGGATGATGCAGAAAAAGCAAGACTCCCAAAATCCTGGAACGTACTGTTTAGATTACTTGAATATAAATATTCACCGGTCAAAGCCAACGAATTCCTGAAAGTGTAGTTTGAACCAACAGAAAGCAAGTAAATATCATCACTTTTGCCATCCATTGGCGATAAAAAAGAAAACTCTCCGTAAAACCCCGCATTCATGACATTCCCGCTCCACCCCGTCCCCAATATATAATCGTCCTGGTTTACCTCCCCTACAATCAACTGAAAATCGTAGCCTGCCCTGTTAAAACCGTACAACAATGCACTCGTCACTTTTTTGTTTCCATCTACTTTTAATACCGCTTCCAGTCTTTCAGAGGCACCTGTGTAATATTGCAAGCGCAAACCATCCATTCCCGGCCGTTCGGGGTAATCAAAATCGAAATAAGAATATGAATTAAATATATCGTTGGGATTCCAAACAAAACTCTGACTCCAATTCACTCTTTGCCTTCCTATTCGCAGCTGGAATTTCCCCCATATACGCTCATAGGTCAACCTATCAATTACAGTGTTGACCACATAGCTATTTGTGGTGCCCCAGTTAAAACTCATATCCACCCATCCCGGGTCGTTGTTCAAATAAAACTTGTACAATGGTGTATTACGCACAGTCTCGCCTAAAAAAAATCGATTTCGGACCTCTAACCTAATGTTTAGGTTGTCGTTCCTTGAATAGTTTAACTTAATACGGTTGTGAACGAGGTTATCCCAGAGGTTTTCTGACCCTTTTTGCCAGGTATAAGAAGGCATTTCGGACACATACCCGGAAACCTCAATAGGCGACTGCCCACAAACATCCCCAAAACCTATAAATGCAGCGAGGGAAACAATGGCCAGAACAAACTTTTTACGCTTTGCTATCATCTTTAATTACTTTACCATCCTCAAAAGTTATTACCCTGCGGGCTTTCTTCACAACCCTTTCGTCGTGCGTAGCAAATATAAAGGTTACATTCTCCTTTTGGTTCATTTTTAACATGATGTCCAGTAAATTTTCTGTTGACTTTGAATCCAGGTTGGCCGTAGGCTCATCCGCCAAAATAAACTTGGGTTTTGATGCCAATGCCCTTGCCACCGCTACCCTTTGCTGCTGCCCGCCCGACATTTTATTGGGCCGTACATTCGCCTTATCCGCTATTCCCACGGCCTCCAACAATTCGGTGCTTCTTTTTCTTCTCAGCTCTTTTCGCACGCCTTGCAACTCCATTATAAACTCTATATTTTCTGTGGCAGTCAGCACCGGAATCAGGTTGTAAGCTTGAAACACGAAACCGATATTGTGCAAACGAAACAGTGTGCGTTGCGAGGATGACAGCAAATCCATTCTTTCCCCTCCGATTTCGATGGAGCCCGATGTTGGGGAATCAAGTCCTCCCAACATATTTAAAAATGTGGTTTTGCCAGCACCGGAAGGCGCCACCAAAGCTGTAAACTCCCCCTCTTCAAAAGTAAGGTCGATACCGTTTATGGCATGAACAGGAATCTGCTTTTGGTTATATATTTTTGTGAGATTATGAATGCATATTATAGACATAGCCTTATTTTTTCGGTTAAACAGATTGTAATGCCTGCGAAGGGTTTAGTTTAAGTGCCTTGTAGGAAGGATACACAGCTGCCACAACGCCTGTAAGGATAACCAGTATTGACACAGTCGCTACTATTTTAAAATCATACTCAGGATAAATAATGCTGGCAAATCCCATTTCGGACAAAGCCTCATCCCACATGGAAAGATTAATGCCATGAACCGACGTAATTTTTGTGGTTAAAACGCCAAGAAAGATTCCGATAAAACCTCCCAGACCCGACAGCATTATCGTTTCTGCCATAATCATAATAAAAACCCTCTCTTTCTTCATGCCAACGGCCATAAGCATACCCAGTTCATGTACCCGTTCCAGCACCACCATAAGCATGGTATTAACAATACCAAAGCCCAGAGCCATTAGTATTATAATAACGAAAATATACATGTATACACTCATCATCTCTGTCAGGTAACCTAACTCCGGAGAAATCTCTCTCCAATTTTCCACTTTGTTGCCCCCAGCAATTGCAGAAACCTTGGAACAAACCGCATCCACTAAAGTAGGATCGGAACATCGGATAACCATTTCGTGGGCAACCCCTTGGGGCAGCACACTAATCCGTCGCAAATCACTTTTATTGACAAACAAGTGCGTTTCGTCAAAAGCGGTGTTGATGGTTTTGTATATTCCGGTTACACGAAAAGCTCCACCGGTGAAATCGCCATTATAATCCTGAAACCGGACAATAATTTTAGAACGTATTTTCAATTTAAGTTTATCCGCCAGTTTTTTCCCGATCACTATGGGATTTTGTTTTATTCCTTTCAACCAAGCCCCCTCGATCAGTTGCTTACTCACATTAACCACTAAGGTGTCTTTTTCGCTATCCACGCCAATAACCATACCACCCTGCGCAGTTTGAGCTGAAGCCACCATGCCGGAAATCACTATTCGCGACGAGGCAACGGCAACCCCTTCAATACTTTCAACATTATCAAGCAGTACTTCCTCATCTTCAAAATAATGATTTACATCTTCGGCCATTTCAAAGCCCGGCTTATGAATTTGAATATGCGCAGTCTCCGTTTCAATACCTGCCCGCAATCGCTGCATCATCCAACCATTCATAAAGGTAGTGGAAAACACGCCCGCATACATACCAATGGTAAGCGCCATTATCACCACCCCGCTCCTTACAGGATTACGCCAAATATTTCGCCAAGCAATTTTTAATACCATGGTTTATCCTTTTAGGGCTTTTATTTCCGAGAGCCTCACAATTCTTACAAACGGAAATATTGAAATAAAACAGGTCATGATCATAATAGCCAACATCTGGTACATAAAAACCGATGGCTCCCAGGCAAAAAACATATATGGCTCAAAACCCAGATCCGCCATCCATTCAGCACCCTGTCCGCTCAAAGGAATCGGGTTGTAAAAGAAATAGGCTACAACGGGCATACTCCCTAAAAAACCGGCCACTACTCCAAGTAAGCCTATCCAAAGTGTTTCGATAAAAACAGTTATGGCCAACTTAAATCTTTGCATTCCCAAGGCCATCATCACACCAAACTCTTTTTTCCGCTCCGATATCATCATCATCACGGTACCAAAAATTCCGAACATGATCACAATGTACAAAATCAGTTTCATGACAAAGGCCGATGATCGATCGCTTTCGATTTGTTGTAAAATGGTTGGAAACATCTCCTCCCAACTCATCACCCGATAAGGCGAATTAATTTTTTCCCTTATTTTTGGCAACACTTTTTTCATGATGTCGTTATTCTTCACTTCCAAAATCAGAGAGGTTAATATGTCCTCAGCGGCATAAAAAGATTGGGCACTTTGTATTTCCATATATACCAACTGCCGGTTCAAATTGGGATTAGACTGTTTAAACAAGCCACGTACAGGAAATTTTCCGGCTGCTGTAACGCCATGGTACCCTTGCCCAAACAAAACCACGGTATCTCCTGCCGACAACTTCAATTTGGCTGCCAGTTCATAGCCAATCAAAACACCATCGTCCCCATTCTTCAAATATTTTCCCTCGATTATTTTGGCATCGACGGAGGTCATTCCCGCCTCTCGTTCTGGGTCGATCCCCATGACCATGGCTCCTTTAGTGTTGGCTCCCGACGAAGCCAGGGCAAAGCTCTCGAGCCTGGGAATAATGCCAGTAATTTCTTCGAATTGGCCGAGTTGCACCTGTAAGGCCGAATCCAAGATAAAACTATGGTTAATACTTTTATCCTCCCAGTAATCCTCATTCTGAACCTGAATAAAACCGGCGTAAAAGTTCACCACATTTTTAATCATATTGGTGTACGACCCCTCCTGCATAGAACTCATCAAGGACGATAAGATAACACCAAAGAAAATGGATGATACCGTAATTAAAGTTCGCCTTTTGTTACGCCATAAATTTCGCCACGACATTACCAAAATTTTCATAAGTCCATCGTTTACATTATCCAGCCTGATCTATTCACAAATGAGACTAACGAACCCTTTTCATATTCTGAATAGAGAAGAAATCGTCTTTGATGGGCACGTTAAACCGTACCTGTGAAAATTCCATTGTAGTTTTTTGCCCCTCTTTTTCCACAGGAATAATCTCAAAAAAGGTGGGCATCACCCGGTCGCCCACATCCTTAATCTTCGACAGGATTTCCTTGTTCACCAAAAAACCTTCCTCATCGTAATATTCATTCCTCAAAGTCATAAAGCCTTTTTTGCTTATTTTACTGATTATCTTTCCCCAAACCACGGTGGCATCCTCATGGGGAATCAGTTCAATCACCCAGCAATCATATCCATCTACCTTTTCTTCACCAATTATTTTATGCGAATAATCCTCCACTATCGATGCGCCTTTTACCAAATCATCGTTGGTCAGGTCGCTCCCCATCCACGATTGCATCATCATGCTTGGCGGAATCTTCATCATTCTCTCGATATTTGGCATATAATTCCACATATCCTTTTGTCGTTTTAAAAATACCTGACCTTTTTCTTTGGCAGGATGAGTCACATAAATTAGCGAATATTCAATTCCCTTGGACCAGGACTTAAACTTTAGCGTCCTACTCCATTTGGGACGGGTAATGGTCATTTCCATTTCGGAGATACTGGTAGTACCGCGCATCAATTCATTGGCATGGTCAACAATTTCTTTGGCGGTTGCCGATGTATTATATTGGGCACCAACCTTGATTGGCAACATCACCAGAACCCAAAAACCCAAAACGTAAAATACAACTTTCATCTTCACCATTTAATACGTTAAAAATTGATAATTAGTGCCGTAAGAGTATGCAAAACTTTAAAATTTAGATCATACGATTTATCAGTTCAGCAATATTTCACTCCTCTATACCTCCTTCCGAACCAGGTTCGGCAGAAAGGTGGCCCTACCGGATTCATATATCCACAATTTGATCAATAATTTTGTTTTCAATTTCCTTGAGCGGATAGGAATCCGGGTCCATTATGTAGTTCATATACACACCGTCCAATACTGAAACAAAGTACCTGGTTTCAAGCATTGGATTGTCACAACCTGCCAGTTCAAAATATCGGGATATGGATACAAAAAAAGGTTGAGCCAGAGCCATCAGTTCATCATGAAACATATTTATAATGTTAGGCTGCAGTAAAAGTCCGAAATAAATTTTCGAGAACCTACTATTTTCTTTTACCCATTCAATATTATCTCTAATCATTTGTACGAATTCATACTTAGTTGGATTGCCAGATAGTGCGTTAATGCTTACTTCAAACATATTCTCAATTGTTTCGAAGAGCAGTGATCGAAGCAAATCCTCCTTGCTGTCAAAATAGGTATATATCAAGCCCTTTGATATGCCCGCCTCTGCTGCGATATTAGATATACTGGAAGCCTGATACCCTTGCTCCGAAAACACCTTTAAACTTGCAGAAATAATTAAGTTGCGCTTTTCTGCTTTAATTGCACTGAGTTGCGCTTTTGATCTTGGAGACATAAAACCACATCTTTTGACTGAACGTTCGGTCAAAGTTAAATCAATTTTTACATCAATTCAATTTTACCGCCATATTTAACATCATCCAAATCAGTCATTCGACATATTCGGAAAGCCAATACCAGTGAGAAAATTTAAAAATTGCATTCATTATTATAAATTCTGCTTGCGCAACTTATCCCGAACATACCCAAAAGTGTGCTTATATATTCAATAGTTTATGAATAGTTCAGGTTAAATTTCCCTTTTAATAAACGAATAAGTATTTTTGCTTCCCACAACACACTAATAAGTATCTATATTTTGAAAAAAGGAATAGTTTTTAAATCGACAGGTAGCAGATATTTGGTTAAGTCCGACGAAGGAGAATTTGTTAAATGCAGCATTAAGGGCAAATTCAGGATGGAGGATATCAAGAACACCAATCCCATTGCCGTTGGCGACCACGTTACTTTTACAATTGACGAGGATAGCGACATGGGAGTGATTTCGGAGATTAAAGAAAGAAAGAACTATATTATCCGCAAGTCTTCTAAACTCTCGAAACAATCGCATATAATCGCCTCGAATATTGACCAGGCATTGTTATTGGTCACCATCAACTACCCTATTACCACCACCGTTTTTATCGATCGGTTTTTAGCATCGGCCGAAGCCTATCGCATCCCGGTTAAAATAGTTTTCAACAAAATGGATAGGTACGACGAAGAGCACCTGAGCAGTGTTGATGACCTAATAAATGTATACCGGGCAATTGGTTACGAAACTTACACGATTTCGGCTAAAACCCAGGATGACCTGGGTGTGATGGTTGAACTATTAAAAGATAAAGTCAGCGTAATCTCCGGCCACTCCGGAGTGGGCAAATCAACTTTAATCAACAGAATACAACCAGGACTAAACCTTAAAGTAGCCGAGATATCAGATATTCATCAAAGCGGAAAACACACCACAACCTTTGCCGAAATGCATGAGCTTGATTTTGGAGGGGCCATTATCGACACACCAGGAATTAGAGGATATGGATTAATTGATATCGAAAAGGAAGAACTGCACCATTACTTTAAAGATATATTTGAGCACTCCCACGATTGCCAATTCGGGAACTGCACGCATATACACGAACCCGGGTGCGCAGTAAAAAAAGCAGTTAAGGATGAAAAATTGGCACACAGCAGGTATCAAAGCTATATTAATATTTTTCAGTCCAACCAAGAGAAGTATCGATAATACGTTTTATATTTACTTACTACAAAGCATGTTTTCAACAGATACCCATACATGAAACGTACCCTGATTTTTGTTATATGTAGCATCGTTTTTCTTGTGGTGTCTAACATTTATTACTATCGCGACACGTATAACTGGCAAATTGCGACCCACCACAAAGTACTGGAAAAAGATTTATCCACCTGTTCCGAAATTCTTTCGAATTATTTTTCGGAAGCAACAACCAATGTAATGCTGATGCTTAACGAAGAGGAACTCGGCGGCCTTTTTAATTTTAAGCTACAAAACCAGGAAGTTCAAAAACGAATAGAACTGCTGTTTAACAGGTACAGCAAAGTTCTGAACAAGCTAGAGGTATATGACACAAATGGACACTTTTATTCGCTGACCAAAGACCCCAACAAAAACCTGATAACAACCTTTGGAGAAGATTACATAAAAGAAGAATTTAAGCCTTCGATATTGCCCAACAAAGAAAACATCATATTCGTCCAACCCTTATACAGCGAAACACACATTTTTGGCTATGTCGTATTTACGTATAACCTTCAGGAGTTTTATGCCGACATATTCCGCAATTTCCATGTTGAGGACCACGAGTTCCAATGGATAATTGCATCAGACACCAATATCATATATTCTTCTTTACCAAATATAAAACTTGTTGCCCCAACTAATTTTCCGCCAAAAGAAGATTCCAAACTACACACCCATTTTCTAGAACGTAAAGGCAGAAAGTTTAAGGTGATATCTGTAAGTCAAAATGTTCAAACCAGCAAAACGAAACTGACATTGGTATTTTCCATGCCCATTCAACCTATCACGCATTCCATTGTGCGTAACTCGTTTTTGGTTGCGATGATTTCATTTGCGGTAATCTTGCTTATCGTGCTGGCTTTTTACCAACACATTTCGAAAAACCGAATGTCGATGATTAGGTCATCCCAATCGGAAGATGCACTAAGTAAGATTTTACATTATTTACCACTAGGGGTTGTGTTAACCGATAGCAACAACAAAATAAAATTGGTTAACAAGGTTGCTCTAAAAATATTTGAGCACGAAGACGAAGATATTTTAATAGATCAGGAAGCAACGGACAAAACCATGTTCGAAAAGAAAAAACTTGTTCAAATTGTTGAAGTATCGCCAACTTCCAATAAGTATATTTTTAAAGGGAGAGGCGGCAAAAAGGAACAAGTGATTGTCAGTGAAAAGAAAACCCTCTTCAACCAGGATATTAAAAATAACATTCAGTTTTTTATTGAAATATTCGGCGATCAAACCGCCCGATCAAACGGCAGTGCCGAAAAGGCAAAAACCACTTTCATTGCGAACATAAGTCACGAACTCAGAACTCCATTAAATGGTATTATAGGAATGACAGATCTGGTTCTTTCATCTGATGAAATTCAAAGTGCGGAGAGAGAGATGATGAAAGTGGTTAAACGATCGGCCGATACGCTCCTGGCTTTAATCAATGACATACTGGATTTCTCAAAAATCGAGGCCGGAAAACTTGAGGTCGAGTCCATCCCAATGAATTTAGCAAATGAAATTAAGGAAACCATAGAGTCCTTCAACCCCATCGCCAAAGAAAGAAATATCGTATTAAAAACGGAGCAAGAGGAATCGCTACCTAAGGATTTTATGTGCGATCCATTAAGGTTCAGGCAAGTACTAAATAACTTAATAGGGAATGCCATCAAATTTACTCCGGTCGGAGAAGTACGCTTATCGGTGTCGCGCTCAACTGCTTTCAATGGAAATCCTGCATTAAAGTTTTGCATTAGCGATACTGGAATTGGAATAAAAAAAGAAAAACTTAAAACCATTTTCAATCCCTTTGCGCAGGAAGACGAAAGCACAACGCGCAAGTTTGGCGGTACAGGGCTCGGAACTTCTATCTCCAAAAACCTGGTTGGACTTATGGGGGGCGAAATTTGGGCCAACAGCCCTTCGAACATATCAACCAATACCAGATACCCCGGATCCGAGTTTTGCTTTACCTTACCGTTTGTCACCAAACACACACGCAAGGAACTTGATTTTTCGTATATATTATCCTGGGGACAGATCAATACGCTCATCATCACCGACGAAACACTTCAGGTACAAAATATTATCAAAAACCTAATGGCTTTGGGCATCAACCACAAGGTAATGGCCCCTTCGCAGGAAACCATCGTAATTCTTAAAAACAAACCAAACATACAACTGCTGGTTATTGATCAGCGCCCCGATTTTAACGGCATCGACTTTCTTCAGCAAATTTACAGCAACAATCTGCACAATAACTTTATTATTCTGCTCCAAAGCTCCGACTACGAAACCATGAACACCAATATCGGCAAAAAACTAGGAGCCGACATATTCCTCAGAAAACCAGTTAAGCTAAGCAACTTGAGGCAGTTTGTCCTGAGACATTTCCAAAGCATAAAGTCGCAAGATAGTCTTGTCGGAAAAATTGTTCCCGATAATATTAAGATACTTGTTGCAGAAGACAATAAGTTTAATCAACAGGTAGCCCTTAACTTATTCCGCAAGATTGGCTACGAAATAGACCTTGCAAATAACGGTAGAGAGGCTGTGGATAAATTCAAATTAAATAAATACAACATTATTTTTATGGATTTGATAATGCCCGGAATAGACGGATTTGATGCTACCAAAGAACTTAAATGCTACGACGAAAGCTGTCCGATAATAGCCATGACCGCAAACAATGACGACAAACAACGCGAGCTGGCATTTAAGTCGGGCATAGACGATTTCATAGTAAAACCAGCGCAGAAAGAGGAAATAACCCGAATGCTTATCAAGTGGTGTTCGCACTAATTACAGCCAGAAAGTGCAATAAACCGTGCTCTCTTTCGTTTAAACAGCAATTATATTTTAGTCCGGAACCGCACAAATTCGGGGTGGCCAGACAAAACAAATCTAAGCCACAAACAGCTTTAGAGCGCGGAACCGTTAGCAAGCTTAGGCTATATAAATATGAAACATTATACACGAAAAAAGAGATTTAAGCTTTGGGTGCTACTCGGAGCTGTTTTTATTGGCTCGCTGTCAACAATCTACACCAACTATTTGGTGGACGAACTTAAACTTGAAGAAAAGAAAAAGATTGAACTATGGGCAGAGGCCACGCGGCAGCTTGTTCAGCCTGGCAATGAGGACGGATCCCTTAACCTTACTTTGGAAGTACTCAAAAACAACACCACTGTACCTTTGGTTATCACCGACGACAACGATTCTATATTATATCACCGAAACTTAAACATCCCCACCTCTGCTGCCGAAAAATATTGGGATAGACAATTGGTGAAGATGAAAAGATCTGGCAAAAACATTGAAATTGACCTGGGCGATGGCGAAAAACAGTTTTTATATTATCGCACTTCTACGCTATTGACCAAACTTCAATGGTTCCCTATCATACAGCTGCTAATTGTTACCATATTTGTACTTGTGGCATATTTGGCGTTCAGCAACTCACGCAAAGCCGAACAAAACCAAGTTTGGGTGGGCATGGCCAAAGAAACGGCACACCAGCTGGGAACCCCAATCACTTCACTGTATGGATGGATAGAGCTAATGGCATTAAAGAATCCGGATACCGACGGCATTGCCGAAGTAAAGAAAGACATCAACCGTTTGCAAAATATCGCTGACAGGTTTTCAAAGATTGGTTCCAAACCCAACTTAAAAGACATCAGCATTAACAACGTAGTTGAGCAAAGCATTCACTATTTAAAGAGTCGATCATCGAACAAAGTTGATTTTCATTTACAATTAGATAAGGATATAACGGTAAAGGGCAACATGATATTAATGGAATGGGTTTTTGAAAACCTGATAAAAAATGCTATTGATGCCGTAAAAGGCGAGGGGAAAATTACTGTAACTACCAAAAAACTTGAGGATAAAGTTGCTATTGACATTATAGACAACGGAAAGGGCATTTCAAAATCAAATTTTAAAACCATTTTTGAACCTGGATACACAACAAAAGAAAGAGGTTGGGGATTAGGACTTACACTCACAAAACGCATTATAGAAGAATATCACAAGGGGAAAATAATGGTTAAAGAGTCGGAAGCTGGTAAAAGAACGGTATTCAGAATAATATTATAATCAATATCACTCCTCATCACAAAATTCCATATCCTCCTATTTATCAGCCCATTCAGACACATTAAAATAATCGAAGCAAAAAATAGAAATAAAATTGAATTAATATTTCTGTACTCGTATTAATTTTTATACTTTTGCAAAGTTTTTATTTAAGGTGAAATGGATAAGCTAAGGGATTATAACATAGCCTTCAAGGGCTTAAAAGACGGGAAGCACCAATTTCACTACTCAATTGATCAATCCTTTTTTGATGCAATTGAGGAGTCTGCCATAAAAAATGGCGACTTTGAAGTGGATGTGACAATGAACAAAAATTCGCAGATGCTTCAGTTAGATTTTAACATCGATGGAAACGTCCAATCGGTATGCGACAATTGTCTGGGCGAAGTTACTGTTCCGATTCAATATACAGGCACAATGTATATTAAGTTTGGTTTAGTTTACGACGAGCCTAGCGAGGAAATCATCGTTCTTCCGTACGAAGAAAATGACTTTAACGTGGCTCAGTTAATATATGAATTAATTACGGTAAGCATGCCTCTGCGATCTGTCCATGAAGATTACGAAAAATGCGACCCGGAAATGACTGCTAAGCTGGAAGAGTTTTCGGCCGGGCACCACGAGGCAAACGATAATACAGAAGAAGCTATTGACCCAAGGTGGGCAGCTTTAAAAAAATTAAAAGATAATAATAATAAGTAAAGAGTTTATAAAATGGCACATCCTAAGAGAAAGATTTCTAAAACGAGAAGAGACAAGAGAAGGACGCATTACAAAGCTACCACTCCTGCATTGGGAGTATGCTCTAACTGCGGATCAACAGTAAAGATGCACACAGTATGTGGTGATTGCGGATATTACAGAGGAAAACTTGCTGTTGAGAAAGAAATTACAGCATAACTTTTTATTTCTAAAAGTACTTTATAAATTTGCTTCGCTTTGCGAGGCAAATTTTGCATTAGCCCAGTTTATTCATGAGAAATCATGAATAACGACGAAAACCGAAGGTTTTGTCAGGGGTATACCCTGTTTTTATAAAACATCAGCCTTTGGCTTGAAAAATTTAAAGATTTTTCAGGTTAAGGTACTTTATCTTCGAAAAGGGTAAAGCCTGGTTCTCCAGAATAAAAGGTAGTTTAGCTTCTCCTTAGCGCACAAAACAAATTGCAGGAGTATAAGCTCTGGCTATTTCTAACTTTTGGTTGCAAGTTTAATGCGACCGGAAATATTACTTTTAACATGAAAAAGATTAATGCAGTAATCACCGGCATTGGTGTCAACCTACCCGAATATGTTTTAACCAATGACGAGTTAAGCACCATGGTGGACACTTCCGACGAATGGATAATGACCCGCGTCGGAATCAAGGAAAGACGAATTTTAAAAGGTGAGGGGAAAGGCGCTTCAGAAATGGGTGCCGAGGCAGTTAAACAACTGTTGGAAAAAACAGGCACCAAACCTGAAGAAGTTGACTTGGTGATTTGCACTACGGTAACTCCCGACCATATATTCCCGGGAACTTCCGCCATTATTTGTGATAAGGTTGGCATCCGCAACATTCAAAGCTTTGATATAAACGCCGCTTGTTCCGGTTTTCTTTACGGCCTGGATACGGCTACCAAATACGTACAATCGGGAAGTCACAAAAAAGTAATATTGGTGAGCGCCGAAAAAATGTCGTCTATCACAGATTACACCGACCGAACCACTTGTGTATTGTTTGGGGATGCAGCGACGGCTGTCATGCTCGAACCTACAGAGGAAGAAGTTGGAATACAGGATACCATCCTAAGAAGTAACGGCATAGGAAGACACCATTTATTGATGAAAGCCGGAGGATCGGTAAAACCGCCATCACACGAAACCATAGATGCCAAGGAGCACACCGTTTATCAGGAAGGCCAAGCTGTATTTAAACATGCGGTTTCGAATATGGCCGATGTCTCCGTTGAGATTATGGAAAAAAACGGACTTGCTTCGGAAGATATCGCCTGGTTAGTTCCACATCAGGCAAACCTAAGAATTATTGATGCTACAGCCAGGAGAATGGGCATTAACAAAGAGCAGGTTATGATCAATATCGAAAGATACGGAAACACCACCTCCGCAACTATTCCATTGTGTTTGTGGGAATGGGAAAAACAACTCAAAAAAGGAGACAACATTGTACTTGCCGCCTTTGGAGCAGGATTTACCTGGGGATCTATTTACCTTAAATGGGGATACGACGGCAAGCAATAAGCAGCCAACAGCAGAAAGCGAAGAACCGGAATCCCTAAGCCCGGAGCGATCTGAGATAAGGTTTGAGTTTGAGTTTGACTTTAAGAATTATAAGATACAACAAAGGGTGGTTTCAATTGAAACCACCCTTTTCATTTTTTTAACAAACACCTTTTCCAAAGTTTGTACCTTTGGAAAAGGTGAAATTTCATTCCGGATTTGTCATTCGAAAATGATAAACTTGCCCGAAGGCTGCCGAAAACCATGGCAAAAAACACTTTGTCAGCCCTTATCCTGTGCCAAAACCTCCACTGCTTTTCTTACTCTGGCCATTGCTTCTTCTTTTCCGATTAACTCGGCAATTGTCATTAAATCGGGGCCAAAACCGCCACCTACCAAAGCCAGGCGAAAGGCATTCATCACCAAACCAAAACCCAATTCTTTTTCTTCTATTTTGGCCGATATCGTTTCTTTTATTGCATCCGCTTTCCAATCCGAAACAGCCTCCAATGCACCGGGCAGTCCGGCCATAAAAGCAGGCACATCACCTTTCCAACGTTTCTTAACCACTTTGGGATCATATTCTGTTGGCGCTTCAAAAAAGAAGAAAACCTGCTCCCATAGTTCCGAAACAAAATTGATACGTTCTTTCACAAGTGCCACAACCCGGGTAACCAAAGCCATATCAGCTTGAATTCCCTTTTCCTTTAATACTGGCATGAATTGTTGTGCCAGATCTTCATCACCCATATTCACCAAATATTGATGGTTAAACCATTTGGCTTTTTCCGGATCGAAGCGG
The DNA here is from genome assembly GCF_052400645.1 of Saccharicrinis sp. GN24d3. Lineage (NCBI taxonomy): Bacteria > Pseudomonadati > Bacteroidota > Bacteroidia > Marinilabiliales > Marinilabiliaceae > Saccharicrinis > Saccharicrinis sp. GN24d3. The sequence continues at coordinate 35,057 of NZ_JBQTGI010000026.1, read as the reverse complement.
GCTCCGGCCTTATTCACGCGTTCAATCGAGAATGCCCCAACCAACTGCTCCATACTGAAAATTTCCTGCTCCGTACCGGGATTCCATCCCAACAAGGCCAATAAATTAACCACCGCCCCCGGAAGATAACCGGATTCGCGGTACCCGGAAGCTATTTCGCCATCGCCCAATTCCCATTCCAACGGAAACACAGGGAATCCCGCTTTGTCGCCGTCGCGCTTACTTAACTTACCCTTACCCGTAGGTTTAAGGATCAGTGGCAAGTGGGCAAACTCGGGTCGTTCATTTTCCCATCCCAAAGCTCTATAAAGCATAATATGCAGGGGCAATGAAGGCAACCATTCTTCACCGCGGATCACATGAGATATCTTCATCAGGTAATCGTCCACCACGTTAGCCAAATGGTAGGTAGGTAAACCATCCGATTTAAAAATCACCTTATCATCAAGTATAGCGGTGTTAAACCTAACCTCGCCACGTATCATATCAACCGCCGATACTTCCTCGTTCTCCGGCATCTTAAAACGCACCACATAAGGAACACCATCCATCTTTAATTTTTCAACTTCCTGGGCAGTTAAGGACAAAGAGTTTTTAAGACCCATTCGCGTGTTTAAATCATATGAGAACTTTGTTTTTTCGGCTTCGGCCGCTTCCCTTTTAGCATTCAGATCTTCAGCAGTGTCAAAGGCATAGTAGGCCCATCCGTCATCGATCAGCTTATCCGCATACTGCAAATAGATATCTTTTCGCTCGGATTGTTTATACGGTCCATAATCGCCCCCCTGCATAACTCCTTCGTCAATCTTCATCCCAAGCCACTCTAGCGACTCGTTGATGTAACCTTCAGCCCCCTCAACAAAACGGGTTTGATCGGTATCTTCGATACGTAAAATAAAATCGCCACCGTGTTTTTTGGCGAACAAATAATTAAAAAGAGCGGTTCTTACCCCGCCTATATGTAACGGTCCCGTTGGACTTGGCGCAAATCGCACCCTTACTTTTCTATCTACCATTATATTTATTTTTTTTGCAAAGATAGGTATTAGTTAATAAGTTGAAAGTTGAAAGTTAACGAGTAATGATAAAAAAAAGCGAAATGGTCAACTGACCATCCCGCTTTTGAAGTAAAAAAGTTATAATAGGCAAACTTTTACAATTTCAGGTTTGTGGAATTAACCACATTTTGAGGAACCGCAATCCTGACAGATCAGGCATCCCTCTTGATAGGTCAGACTATCCGACCCACAGCTCTCACATTTCCCTTTGTTGGCTTTGGTTCCGTTAGGGATATATTTTTTGAGTGCCCTTTCAACACCGTTTTTCCAGGTGTTAATCGATTCGTTATCCAACTGTAATCCCGATACCAAATCAATAGCATCCGCGATTTCCATTCCGTGACGCAGCACGCCCGAAATCAATTTCGCATAATTCCAGAATTCTTTATCGAACTTATGGCTCAAGCCCTCGATGGTAGTTTTATACCCACGCTTGTTCTCAAACTGGAAATCGTAACGCGAAACGCCATTTGTATCGCGGTTCTTGATGATCAATCCTTTTTGAACCGACTTAGGCAACAAGATTCCGTCTTCATCATCCGCCAGTCCAGTAAATATCTCGTATGGGCGACCATCCATCAATCCAACAAACGCGATCCACTTCTCTTTGTTATTCTGGAAACGAACCACATCCGCCTCCAATATCTCAGGGCGTTTTTTCGAAAAAAGAACCTTATTTTCCTCTTCCTCTTTTTTGGTATCGGCCAGCAAGACTCCCGCACGGGAACCGTCGCGATAAACTGTCACGCCCTTACATCCACTTTTCCAGGCCTCAATATATAGCTCGCCCACCAATTCCTCTGACACATCGGCCGGAAGGTTTATGGTGACACTGATCGAGTGGTCGACCCATTTTTGCACACCACCCTGCATACGAACCTTGTTTAACCAATCCACATCGTTTGATGTAGCTTTATAATATGGCGAAGTTTCTACTAATTTATCCAGTTCCTTCTGTGTATAATTTTTTGTGGTTGAATGGTTATTTGCTTCCATCCAAGTCACAAATTTATGGTGAAACACGGTATACTCTTCCCAGCTATCACCCACTTCATCCACAAAATCAACCCGTGTTTCAGGATCGTTCGGATTAACTTTTCTTCTTCGTTTGTAAACCGGCATAAACACGGGCTCAATACCTGAGGATGTTTGCGTCATCAAACTTGTTGTTCCGGTAGGAGCAATGGTCAACAAGGCAATATTCCTTCTACCATGCGCCTTCATATCCTCGGCCAATTTCGGATCGGCCTTAAACAACCTGTTGATAAATGGGTTTTTCTCCTCTTTGGCATAGTCATAAATCGGGAAAGCACCCCGGTCTATAGCCATGTCAACCGATGAGCGATATGCCGCCAAAGCCAGGGCTTTGTGTACTTCTATTGAAAAATCGGTTGCATTGGCAGTTCCATATCTTAAATTTAATGCAGCCAACATATCACCTTCGGCAGTAATTCCAACACCTGTCCTACGTCCTTCTTTCGCCTTGCTTTGGATATTTGTCCAAAGATTTTTCTCCACCAGCTTCACTTCGTCACATTCTGGATCCTGATTTATCTTTTCGATGATACCATCAATTTTCTCTAGCTCAAGATCTATAATATCGTCCATGATACGCTGCGCATAACCTACATGTTTTTTAAACAAGTCGAAGTTAAATTTAGCTTTAGCAGTAAATGGATTCTCTACAAACGAATATAGATTAACAGCAATCAAACGGCAGCTATCGTAAGGACACAAAGGTATTTCCCCGCATGGATTCGTGGATACGGTTCTATATCCCAGATCCGCGTATGAATCGGGCACCGACTCACGGATGATGGTGTCCCAAAACAAAATTCCCGGCTCTGCCGACTTCCAGGCATTATGAACCACTTTGCCCCACAAGCCAGATGCATCAATTTCATTTACATGAGACGGATTATTTGAATCGATAGGGTACTGCTGACGATAAGGAACACCATCCACAACCGACCTCATAAAATCATCGTCAATTTTTACCGACACATTGGCGCCCGTAATTTTACCCTGCTCTAGTTTTGCGTCAATAAACGATTCCGAATCCGGATGTTTTACGGAAACGCTCAACATCAAGGCACCTCTACGACCATCTTGCGCTACCTCGCGGGTTGAATTGGAATAACGCTCCATAAAAGGAACGATACCCGTAGACGTTAAAGCCGAATTTTTAACGGGAGACCCCTTGGGGCGAATGTGTGAAAGGTCATGCCCTACACCACCTCTTCGCTTCATTAACTGTACTTGTTCCTGATCGATTTTCATGATTCCCCCGTAAGAATCCGAATTACCCTCATTACCTATCACAAAGCAGTTGGATAATGACGCGATCTGGAATGCATTTCCGATCCCGGCCATCGGGCCACCCTGAGGCACTATATATTTGAAATCTTTAAATAGCTCATACAACTCATCCTCGCTCAACGGATTCGGGTACTTCTTCTCTATACGGGCAATCTCTCTGGCTAAACGCCGATGCATTTGGTCAGGGTTTTCCTCATACAACACTCCGTCAGAATCCTTCAGCGCATATTTATTTACCCATACCCGCGCTGCCAACTCATCTCCATTAAAATATTTCAATGCCGATTCGTAGGCTTCATCATTGGTGAAAGTTTTTTTAAATTTCTCAGTTTTTTGGTCGATTTCTGTTACTGCCATGGTGACTTTATTTGTTTAAATATCTTTATTTGTTTAAGTTAGAATTTTATTTTCGGCTCTTATTGCTGAATGTAAAATTAAGAAAGAGTTACTTTTTAGGCAAGAAATACTTTTAAACAACTGCAAATGTTGTCCAAAACAAAATGCTTACACATTCACTTACTGATGTTTACGTTTTTAAAAAAAGTGAAAAGTTGTCCAAAAAGAATTTTTTATTAACAAATTTAAAAAATACACGTCCATCAATTGGAAAGCTTATAAAGAAGTCGTATAGTAGATATTTGCAAAAATATTAAACTCCGACGGGACATTTTCCATTTTTCAGAAAACAAAATCTAATTTTAGGAATTTATCGGGCCATTTTTCAAGCAGCTCATCTATTTTCTCCCCAAAACACGTTTAACACAACTAAAAGGGGGTTACACCGAATCCTTAACCCATCAATTCCTTTACAATAATTTCGGTGGCTCCTCGCATTTTATTCACATAATTCACAGAAGCCTCAGATGAGTTTAACAGATGTTTTTTATCGTTGAAAAGCCGATCCATTACTTTAACAAATTCGGAACTGCCGGAAACAGCAAATCCAGCACCCAAATGAATCAAATCACATGCCTCTTTGTATTTTTTATAGTTAGGTCCAAACACAACAGGCAATCCAAATGTTGAAGCTTCAATCGTATTGTGGATACCACTTCCAAACCCTCCACCAATATAGGCCACATCACCATATCGATACATCGAAGACAGCATACCCATGGTATTTATTATTATTATGCGAAGCTTGTGGATATCCTCCCCGGCAAGCTCGGTATACCGGGCACATTTATATTCCGAAAACAAATCCTCAATCTGAGAAATATGTTCTTCGTGAATCTCATGCGGCGCCAACAAAAGCTTAAAGTCAGGATTGTGTTTTAAATAATCGGCAATCAGTTTTTCGCCTGCCGGCCAGCTGCTTCCCCCTACCAATACCGCCGAACCTGTTGCAAACTTTTCCAGTTCGGGGTATTCTTTTGAGTTTTGAGCAATTTCATATACCCTATCGAACCTTGTATCTCCGGCCACCTGGTAGTTACTAATTCCTATCTTTGACAACAGCAGACCCGATTCCTCATCCTGTACGTACAGTTTGGTGAAGAAATGCAACATCTTTCGGTACCATCCGCCATACCATCTAAAAAAAGCATGCTGCGGCCGGAATATCGCAGAAACAATATAGGTTCTAATTCCTGATTTGTTCAGGTGATTTAGAAAATGGAACCAGAACTCATACTTCACAAAAATCACTTCTTTGGGATTTATCGCACTTACAAACCTTCTTACGTTCGAAGGCCTATCTGAAGGCAAATACAACACCTCGTCTGCCAGCGCATAGTTCTTTTGCACCTCGTATCCCGAAGGAGAAAAGAAGGTTAAAACAACTTTTTGTCGCGGGTTCCTGTTTTTAATAGCCTCAATAACAGGCCTCCCCTGTTCAAACTCACCCAGTGAAGCACAATGAACCCAAACTGTCTTTTCCGTAAAATCCAGGGACCCAACCCTATTCATTGTTTCCTTTCTTCCATCCACAAGCACTCTTGCCTTGTTGTTAAACAGGGCCAACACTCTCAATACTGCACTAAAAAAAAGGATTCCCAAATTATAGAATAATGACATCTCCGGCTCTTTTAAAATTTGTGCAAAGATAATTTTTTAGACTCTTACATAAGAGATAATGGATAAGAGATTTCCCTCGAATTTAAAATTCGGACACAAAAAAAACCCGCAAGACAGTTCCTGCAGGTTTTGATATATGAGTTTTAACCGAACTACTCAGTTACAGCTTGTACTCCTGGCAATACTTTACCTTCCAAATACTCAAGCGAAGCACCCCCTCCAGTAGAGATATGGCTCATTTTGTCGGCCAATCCGCTTTTGTTGACAGCAGAAACCGAATCACCACCTCCAATGATAGAAATAGAATCCGAAGCAGCTACCGCTTCACATACGCCAAAAGTTCCTTTTGAGAAGTTAGGCATCTCGAAACATCCCATAGGGCCGTTCCATACCACTGTTTTGGCTTTTGCGATTTCAGCAGCGTATGCCTCAACCGTCTTAGGACCTACGTCAAGTGCCATTCTTCCCTCTGGTATTTCAACCCCTACCACTTCAATATCCGCATCATCAGCAAATTTGTCGGCAGCCAGGTTATCCACAGGCAACATGAAGTTTACCCCCTTAGCTTTTGCATCCGCTAAGATTTGTTTTGCCGTATCAATCAAATCATCCTCAACCAAAGAACCGCCGATACCGTGACCCTGAGCCTTAAGGAAAGTATAAGCCATTCCGCCGCCTATAAGAATAGTGTCAACCTTTTCAAGTAATGACTTCAATACTTCTAACTTACCGGAAACCTTGGCGCCGCCAACAATAGCAACAAATGGTTTCTCAGGGTTAGCAACAGTTTCACCCAGGAATTTAATTTCTTTATCCAATAAGTACCCGGCCATTTTTTCCTCGAAAAACTGAGCGATAATAGTTGTTGAAGCATGTGCACGGTGAGCCGTACCAAAAGCATCGTTTACATATACATCAGCCAATTCAGCCAATTGCTTAGAAAACTCTACATCACCTTTCGTTTCTTCGTTGTGGAATCGAAGGTTCTCAAGCAACATAACCTCGCCCATTTTTAGGTCGTCAGCCATTGCTTTCACTTCTGGCCCCACACAGTCGGGAGCCATTATTACGTCTAACCCAAGTTTAGCCGACAAGTGGGCTACAACGTGCTTTAACGAGAACTTATCCTGAACCTCACCCTTAGGACGACCCAAGTGAGACATAAGGATGACAGCTCCGCCATCGGCCAACACTTTTTTAATGGTTGGAAGGGCAGCTACAATACGGGTATCGTCTGTAATTTCGAACTTGTCGTTTAAAGGCACGTTAAAATCCACGCGGATAATCGCCTTTTTTCCTGAGAAATTGTAAGTATCAATTGCAGGCATGTCAAAAATATTATATGGTTTTTAAAAAAATACATCTTGAATATGTACCCTATTTTTTATTGTCAAGAAGAATAAAATCATCATTTATGGGCACAATAACATTCCTTATTAAATGAGTAGACAAAGATAAAAAATTTATTGAGGATAGTACAGCACAAAATGCTTGTTGTAAAACAGTTTGACATTTATCCTTTTGCTCATGGATAAATACTGCCTTCAGCAGCGATCAAAAGCCACAACCAATGATGATATCCCTGAATTGGGCTTCCTGTGGATATACCTTTGGGACTACCTCCCGAAATCCTTTGGTACAGGTCGTTCCGAATTTATTCAGGGAGACAAGCCACAATAACATTAACCCTAACTTCATTCATTTCCAGGGTGAGTCAATGATCAAAGCGATTGAATTTCGAATTCGGATATCAATCCTACTATTTCCGATGCGGAAAACCGTGCACCCGAAACCACAAACCAGTCATTTAGCAACTCTTTTCGATTATAACCGAACCGACTTTTTGACTTCCAATTAAAAAAACTTGCTCCCGCTGCTTCGGCCACCGCCTGACCTGCAGCCGTATCCCACTCCATGGTGGGACCCAGGCGGGGATAGAAATCCGCCGTTCCTTCTGCCACCTTGCATATCTTGATGGAACTCCCTACCGACACAAAATCGCTTTCCCCGTATTTGTTTTCCAGCAGCTCCGCAAACTTCTCCGTCTCCCTTGAAAGGTGGCTCACACTGGCAACAACCTGCAGTTTGTTATTCTTTGATATAAGCGGCAATTTCTCCGCTTTATCCAGACTAATATTACTTTGGCTCGACCAATCGCTATCAAGCTTAACTTTATATGCCCCTTTATCTGCACTTGCAAAATATAAAATATCCAAAGCCGGCAGCAGAACAACGCCCATAGTCGGGAAATTATGCTTAATCAAAGCAATGTTCACCGTAAACTCTCCTGTTTTTTTAACAAATTCCTTGGTTCCGTCCAGGGGATCCACAACCCACAGCTGTTCCCACTTCCTTCGGACAGAATAATCATCATGGTTTCCCTCTTCGCTTAAAATGGGAATATCTGTTGCCGTCAGGTGCTTTTCAATGATATGATGAGCAGCTTGATCTGCCAGTGTTAAAGGAGAATTGTCAGACTTAAGCTCAACACCAAAATCACCCGACTTATAAATTTCCATAATTGCCTTCCCGGCTTCCATCGCCGCATCAATAGCTGCTTTTAACAAATGCTCCATTAAATGATAATTTTCAATTTACTTTTATGGTTGATATTAAAAGTTTCGTAACTCAGGTTAGATATGGCCAAAATACCTGGCTTTTTCCCTACTTCTATAGAACCATACCTATTGTCAATGCCTAAAACTTTTGCATAACCAATTGTTAGCTTCTTCAATTGTTGTATTGAATCATTCGCATTTTGAATCTTTTCGAAACCAACCCAATCTTCCACAGGAAATTTAAATTGTTCTAGTTTAAACACTTTTAAATTTCCTGAACTTAAACCATTTACGTTTTTATAAATATCATTTGGGACGCCCAAAACTTGAACTCCGGATATTATTAATCTATTTAAATACTTTTTAATTTGCGAGGGTTGCTTCACGGATGCAGGAAACGAGTAAAACTCAATTAATCCGGGAACCAGAAAACCATTCACCAACTCAAGCGAAGCTTCTTCCCGAAAGGTATCTCTTTCCCTTATTTCCGCAATCTGATTGTCTTCATTAAAAGTTACAATGGGAAATTTACCAATAGAACCATCGGGGCGCAACCAATAATGGGCGGCTATTTTTCTCATTCTATTTTGGGTAATTCAGTATTGAATGATTCGATGTTAACAGAGTCCATTTCTAACGAGTCGACTTTTGGTTGAAACACAAATTCTATATCCTTGATACGGGCGCGAATCTCTTCCATAGTGTCATGCTTCACCAGGTAACCTTCTATCCTCAGGATTTTAAGATCCTTGTTTAAACCAATCATCAACTCCGCTTTTGTGCTAATGTGCGTATTATGCAGTTTATAGGTCAAGGTATCCAAAGTACTGTCTTCGTAAAACGCCATTACCTCAAGCGTAGGTTTCTCGACTCTGCTCCCCTTCAGAAACTGATAAAAAGCACTGACACGATAACTTTCCGCCTCTATCGTATCCACATTTAGTTCGAATGGTATTCTACGGTCAAACGTATCTTTTAAACTGATGAAGTAGTTTTTTTTATCCTTCCAGACATTGCGGGCTTCCTTTTCTTTTCTCTTCCTTTCAATCTCGTCCTCAATACCTTTCACTTCTCGTTGCCACTCCGCTTGTTTTTCCGACAGCATGGCGATGGATTCATCGTATACATCCTGGTATATCTCCGGATGGGCCAAATACCAGTTAACAATGGTATCAAACTTTTCCTGGGTAAGGTTGAATTTTGCAAGCACATGGTGATAGTAGTTATTGGCCGTAGAATCTATACCTCTGTTTTTGATGCGCATTTGGTTTATGATGGCCTCTGTTAAATGAACCTCGGACAGGATTTCCGCAAACTCATCCTTATCAGGAAAACCGTTGGGCAACCTGTCCTGCTTACAGCTTGCCAACAAAGCAGCAACTACTAATACAATCCCTATCGTTCTAGTTTTCATTTATTTCATATTAGATACCATCATTAAATAATAATCAATGCCCATCTGCCAATATCATGGTTCGGATGGTCTTTAAAAAAATGACAAAGTCCAGCTTCAACGACCAGTTATCGATATAATCCAAATCCATTTTCATCCATTCTTCAAATGGGATATCGTTTCTACCTGACACCTGCCAGGTACATGTAATTCCGGGTTTCATGGATAACCTGCGGAGTTGCCAGCGCTCATATTCCTTTACCTCCTGAGGAACGGGTGGTCTTGGCCCTACTATAGACATATCGCCCATTAAAACATTAAAAAACTGAGGCAATTCATCCAGGCTTGTTTTCCGAAGAAAGCGACCTATTTTAGTAATTCGGGGGTCCTTTTTCATTTTAAATACGGGACCATCCATTTCGTTGTCTTCCATCAACTTGGACTTAAGTTCTTCCGCATTTGTCACCATGGTCCGGAACTTAAAAGCATAGAACTTTCTTCCTCTTAAACCAACCCTTTTTTGTTTAAAAAACACCGGGCCTCTGTCCGTTAGCACTATTAAAATTGAGATAAGCACAAACACCGGTGAGGCGAGAACAATAAGAACCAAGGAAAAAACAAAATCGAAAATAGCCTTTACACGCATGGCCAAATAGTCGGTTGGCGTATTAGCTATGGTGAGCAAGGGCATCGTATTATAATGGTGTATATGGGCTTTACTTTTAAGTTTATTGAAGAAGGGGGAATACATTCTAAAAATAACCCCCACCTCGGAACAAGCATGCGTAATGTCCTCCACTTCTTCCACACTCATCTTATCCTTGATAAACACCACCTCATCAATCGTTTTATCCTCCAACAGTTTTGCCACATCCGTATCCGGAGATAAAACAGGTATTATATCACCGTACATTTGACTTAAATCTCCGTTACCTATTATTGAAACTATCTTGTATCCCCACTCTTTATATTTGAGTATCTGTTCAATAAAAGATGTGGCTGTATAGTCACCAATAATAACCATTGCCCTTGTGTTTCTGCCATGCACCCTGGCCCTTTTAAAAGATGCAAATACCATTATTTTAAAAGCAAACATTAGGGTCAAATTGATAAAACCAAAATAGATTAAGGGGTCGAAACCTACGTAATACAAATCAAAAACCAAAACTGCAAGTCCTAAAAGAGATGTACCTGACAGCACCAAGGCCACACAGTTAAACAGGATGGCAGAATACGGTCTGGAACGGTGCAATTGGGCTAACCTAAAATATTTTCCCAGGGCAAACCAAACAAATGCAATGATCAAATGAAGTATAATGGAATCTTTGTACCTGAGGAACGAAAAATGCCCAAAGTACAGAAACAATGACAGATTAAAGGAAATCCAGGCAATAGCTACCTCAACGAACGCCAGGAAATTATTCACGACATTTTCTTTTTCTCTTATCATGCAGCGGTGTTTTGTGTTTACAGTTTTGTGCAAAGATATAAAAACAGATGGTTAAATAACCATGTTTTATGTCAATCAAAATACGTACCTGGCCAAACTAATCTATGAGTTTTACGGGTTAAAAGTTTAACTCCGGGCTGTATTTTATACACAGCATACAACCAAAGGCATCGTATAGTTCTCCCGAATCGATGGATACGGAACCTTGCAAGGTTATATTTCTCCAGTTTCTGTTTTTATAGGTGAGTCCAAAATAAGAGTAGACTTGTTTTTTACCTCCTTTATAGAAAAATTCAGGATCTTCTTCCCAACTATACCTGCGAATATACTGCTCGCCAAATGTTCCTTTGTTAAAAGTATAGGTAGACTTAAAAAGGTAAGACAAACCATCCGTTATTACGCCTTCTATACCGAAGTGAAAACCTTTAATTCGATTATTCATAAATACCACATGATTATTGGGTGTCCAATCCGGGGCATAAGCCTGTGCCTGCCAATAGGTATGGTACAGCGGAGTTCCCATAGGCATTTGATGGTAAGTCCAGCCGTTATAATAGGATCCATTGTTATTATAATCGTCCCTGCTCCCGTATTTTTGTCCGTGATTTTGAACTTTCTCCAAATATCGCATCAGGTGCCACGATGTATATCCTTCAGTCACCTCACCAAAGGTATCCCTCATAAAAGCGTCATAATCTTCAATGTCATCAACGAAAATTATACTATAAGTACCCGGGTAAACCGGATCGGGTATTCCAGAACCAGACTGGTAATCGGTTTTAAGGAGTTCTACCGAAACCCTTTGAATTAACCTGGTGTTTTTTAACCTGGCGTAAATGCCAATTTTATAGTCCCTGTTTCGTTCCTTGGTAATTTTTAATCCGGTTCCATCGGCAAACGGTTTATGCACGTAAAACTGAAAATAACCCATTTCTGTTTCATAGTTTATACCCAGGTCCCAAAAACCGTCATGCGCCCCGGCCACATTAGTCGCTTCTCCGCCTCCGATTTTCTCAGACCCGCGAGCCCAGAAAGTTGCCCAAAAATCAGTGGTAATCTCCGTCCCATTGGGTCTGGTTCCTCCATACAAGGCACCGTGAAATAAACCGACATAAGGCTTGACTTTAAGTTTGCCTCCACGAATATATGCCCATTTTTCGTGAACCAATAGGTCATCAGCACTATTGCTTTTGTCAGTTGCAGTCCGGTCGTCATTTAAAACCCCATGCGACAATCCACCTTTTACCTCAATCACATCACCTAAGAAACTTACCGGCCAGTAATCGAAAATGCCGATCATCGCCCGGGGCACTGGCCGGGCGTTACTGTTCATCATAAATCCGCCCGACGTTAAATTATCGTCGATGGATATGGAGGTATACGCCTGCTTGCCTATGCTGAAATCAATGACATTGATGAACTGCCCTTTTAAATAGGCTTCGTGCAAGAAGCTATCCCCGGCTTTATTTTTTACAACGCCCGAAACACCCAGTTGTAAACGTATATTGCTTTTTTGCAACAGGTTATATTTTGCACCTGCCAATACCAATGCTTGTGTTTGCTCAAATGGAGATACAATGCCCCACTGGTTTGAATATTGATACAAGGGTAGTAGGTTGTCCTTGGAAGATATTAAAACTTTTGATTCAATATCTACTTCAATATTGTTTTGTGCAAGTAACTTTCCTGTAAAGAAAAGTGATATAATAAGAATGATGGATATTGTCCGTTGCATTGTGTCATATATTTTAGCCAAAAGTACATGTTTACCTTTCATAAACAAAAAAGGTTTGCCCTGAACAGAACAAACCTTGAATACAAGTTAACTAAATATTACATTAACTCATAACCGGAAGAATTCTTAGATTAGCGAGAATTGTCCATAGATTCTATGCTACACTTGAATGTCTAGCATTAACTGAAGCCAAAGAGCCGACGTGCGAGAGCGAATGTTTACTAACTATCTTTTCTATGATGATATACAATCGCAATAACCTTTTTCCCAATATTAATATCTAATTCTGACTTTTGAATTCATCATATTTCTTTCGAACAAAGTCATTAGTTTCCTCTATAAATCTATTTTTTGAAAACCGCATTGAATTTTCACGAATAATAGTAGCTTCAAACTTCAAAAGTTCAAACCTTTTGATTGCCCCCGCAAGAGAGTCAATACTTTGCTCTTCAAAATGTACACCTGTTACTCCATCAACAACAGTTTCTTTAGCACCTCCTCTCCCTAGAGCAATAACTGGTGTACCGCAGGCTTGCGCTTCAACAGGTATTATTCCAAAATCTTCATCTGCTGCAAAAACAAATGCTTTAGCTTGTTGCATTAATCTATGCATTTCTTCATCTGACACGAAACCTAATAATTCAACATTTGAACCTGCCAAAGCTTTAATTTTCTTTAAATCTGGACCTGATCCGGCCACGAACAACTTCTTATCTGGCATCTTGGAAAAAACCTCAACAATCAGGTCGATCTTCTTGTATGGAACTAACCTGGATGCTGTAAAATAAAATTCCTTCTTTTCTCTACATAGAGTAAATCGTTCTACATCAACGGGAGGAAAGATAACCTTAGCATTTCTACGGTATACTTTATTTATTCTATGTTTAATATAATTCGAATTGGCAATAAAATAATCCACCCTATTAGAACTAATAACATCCCAAACTCTTAATTTGTGTAGGATATGACGTACGTACCAATTTTTTATACCAAATCCTTCTAATCCAGATTCTTTTAAATATTGATGGTATAAATCCCAAGCATAACGAACTGGGGAATGACAGTAACAAATATGTATCTGTTTTGAATTAGTTAAAATTCCTTTAGCGACAGAAGAAGATGAAGAAATTATTAAGTCATATTCACTAAAATCAAAGCTTTCTATTGCTTTAGGAAACAGTGGCAAGTAGTTTCTGTACCTACTTTTTCCGAATGGTAGTTTTGCTATAAAAGACTCTTTTAGTTTTATTTTATCAATATTTAAGGCATTTATGACCCTATTGTGAGACGTTAAGGTATATATATCAGCATCCGGATATATTCCCATAAATGCTTCAAACACCTTCTCTGCTCCACCGATTTCGGTTAACCAATCTTGTACTAACGCTACTTTCAATTTTTTATTTTTTTATTCTGATCACATTTGGGAATCCTATTATCGCAAGACTATATGGCTTACCATCTTTAGTTACAATAGCATTTTCACCAATAACTAAACATCCCACACATCTTACCTTTCCAAATAATTTTGTACCTGCTCACACCACAAAGTTATCTTCTAGTATATTCCTATAATTTACATCAATAGCATCATATAATAATTGAATAATATAAGTTAGGATTAAAGATAATAATGGTATTCTATATGAATTTATTAAATGTGTTATTCAATAAAAGAATTAATGCATGAATATCACCATTTATAATTACACTTACAGCCTTTGCGTTTTATCCCTACCTCAAACCTTTATTAATCAATATCAATCAAACTTATAATTTTAAAACCTATTTTTTATTAAAACTTACGTTTCACTAATTTTAATCTTATTTTTACTAACCAAATTTAATACACCTATAGAAAGTATAGTGACAATAACGGGAGTATAATAATAAACCGTGCCATACCATTGGATACGTAATTGAAGCACTATAAATAATACCATTAGACTAGCAGTGTATTGATTTTTATATTTAATTACTACTTTTACAAATAATGCATAGATAAACCCGTACATTAATATACCCATTCGTCCTAACAATAGGTGTCCTTCTGAATAAAATATCCCCCCTCCCAAGTTAGGAATATGATTACGTAAAATCTCTGTAAAATTATATACTTTACCAGCCCCACCCCACGGATGCATCGGTATTAAACTAAAAACCTGATTAACAACTGGCAAAGCATTTACACCATAAGTATTTACATAATCAAATGAAGAAAAATAAATATGTATTACATCGGTAACAGTATGCATAGCAATTAAATTATGCAATAACAGATACACATTAAATGTGCTACCTCCTCTTAAATATCCTACAGAAATTCCAAGAATAATTACTGCAAGCATACCAATTTTTTTCACCCTATTCAGTTTTATTTCCTTTAACAAATTACTTTCTCTATCGTATTGAAAACTCGCTAGTAGAAACAAAACCATTAAACTATCAACCCTTTCACCTCCTTTTATAGTAATTATTAAAACACCAATATGTATAAAGTACGATATTGACTTAATCTTTTTTAAAGATAAGATAAGGAGAGTATTTACCACCAAGTATATCACTGACCACTGACCTGGTAGCAGATTCCATCTTTTATCAGATACTCCAAATGCTCTAGGGTAAGCTATTATTGCAACCACAAATAATATAACACATAATAATAATCTACTATTATCGGATACATTAACTGTCGTCATTGAAACTTTTTCTCTTCTTAACTTCCATATAAAAAGAACAAATACATAGAAAGAGCCTAAAGCGTATAAAAGAGCTTCATCACAATAACTCTGATGAACTGGCCTTCCAATTACATCTAAAGATCCCCCTACAGGAATCCTAATACAAAATAACAACATAGGTAATAACGGATACCAATAAGTCATAAGAATAACTCGCAATATGTTACTTGTAAAGCATAAAACCAGAACCAATCCAGTTAATATTAATAATCCTTGAAATATATTGACAAGCTCTATTTGCATTTATAAACAGTCAAAGTTTCACGATAAAAAGTATCTTCACTAAACTTGCCTAGTTCTATCGTAAGAACTTGTTTAGTTTCTAAATACGTACATAGATTATTATACGATTGTTTAAAACTATGAAGTGTATTTGGTTTAAATAGAAAGTGAGGAATATTTACTTCTTCGCACATTTCTTTAATCCCTCCGTTGTCTGTTCCCCAAATCAATAAACCAGCATTTGCCGCTTCGGGTATAGTGAGAGGAGCATTTTCATATCCAATAGACGGAATAAGAGCAACATGATAATTCGGTAATTTTTTTTGTAAATGCTCATTATTTATTCGACCAAAGAAATTAACCTTAATTTTTGTCTTATCCTTTAATAAGTATTTCAACTTCTCTTTCTCATTACCATCACCATAAATATCTACTTCCAACTGTATATCATTTGCCATCGCTAAGTTAAAAAACTCAAACAGACCTTTCTCTGCAGATAACCTACCAAAAAAAACAGCCTTAATTTCCTTAACTCCTTGTTTTATAATTTGACGAACAACATTATTAGCCTTTTGTGGATTCCGTATACATACCATATGATTTTTAATACCGCTTTTCTTAAACGTACTAATTAAAAATTGACTTGGAGAAACAATTACATCAATAACCTTCATTGGTTTAACAACCACTCTTTCAAAGAGCCAAACATTTTTTTTCACTATAGAATACTTTATTCCCCTTCTATCTATGCTTTTATTGTACCATTCTTTCACCCTAACCGGTATAGAAATATTCTTTACATAACCGTTATTAAAATACATTAAATGACTTGAAGGGCATATCAGATGAAAATCATGGGCTGTTAAAATAACTTTGCTATTAGGATTCTTTTTCTTGAAATTTCTTAAAGCAACAAAGATTGATGCGCTTAATAAGTGATAGTAGTTATGAATATGGATGGTATCGGGCTTAAAGTTTAGCAATACTTCATCAAGCGCCTTCTTATACTTTCGGTTGTACAAATAGTTGAAGAAATTTTTGGGTGTACATGCTCGTTTTGCACCATAAAATGATTTAACTGTATGCCCATGTTCTTTTAATATATCAACAGTGGACCTATAAACACCCTCAGCTCCTCCACCTTCAACAAAATCATTTATCAATAATACCTTCATATTACTTTTTATTGTCTATACTTTAACAATTTACTTGGAGAGCCAGCATTTATAGAATAAGGCTTAATATCTTTAGTAACCGTAGCATTAGCAGCAACTACTGCTCCTTTCCCTATTGTTACCCCCGGTAATATAACAGCGCCAGCACCAATCCATACATCATCCTCTATCGTAATATAATTATTATGGGTAGTCCACTCTTGCTTTTGCATTAAATCATTTTTTGAAATCCCATGATTGGAAGCCACAATGGTCACATTCTGTGAAATCATACAATGGGAGCCTATTGAGATTTTTCCACCCGTTGCTCTAATATTATTAGATTCTCCGATATAAGTATAATCTCCTATTTGCAGAGCTGAATTGTTTACACCCTTAAACTGGTTACAAACATGAATCACATTAAATGCACCAATGTCAACCCGATTCCCAAGTTTAAGTATATCTGTAGATTCGATATTCCAAAATGAATTAGAATCAATATAACATGTTGGATTTTTAATCCTTACGCAGAATTTATTCCATCGTTTAAAAAAACTCCACTTAATATATTTTAAAATACTACGTATAATTGCAAGCATTATTAATCTTCTAAATAATTAGGATAATAAAAATTGTAATTTCTTTATGAATGGAAATGGCATAAATATAAAATCAACAATACGGCTCCATATTTTAACCATTTTTAGATAAACGGCTAATGAAAAATAGATATTACTTATTGTCGTACTTTTCTCGTTTCTAAATTTATGAATGACCTGCTTAACTGCATTATCATCAGATAACGTAATATTATATTCTGATTTTAATAAGTCTCTTATATAAGATAATCTTATTTTATTGGCAAAATTATCCTGTTCTTTAAGTTTGCTAGCACCTATTTGTTGACGACTTACTCGGTATTTTAATAAATGAGCATCCAAATTAGCTAATTTACCTATTTTACTTGCCTTAATCACAAAATCATAATCCTGAGCATATTTAATTTCCTCATCATAGCGCAGCTTATCGGAATTCCTATAAAACAACGTTGGATGATTTAATTGATTCTTCAATACAAGTCCAATACGAATAGATTTATCATCGCTGGGGTATATTAATTTCCCTTTCAAATTTCCATGTTCATCAATCATGGTCGCAAAGGAACCACAAAGGATATGATCCTTATTATCTTCTAAAAACGAATATTGCTTTTCAAATCTATTAGGCATGGCCATATCGTCGGCATCAATGCGCGCAATATACTTCCCTTTTGCAATACGAAGTCCTTTATTTAAGCTTTTGGTTAGACCTATGTTACTATCATTCTCAATGATTACAATTCTATTATCCTTTAATACATATTCGTTTAAAAGTATGCTATTTTCATTCCTATCTGGTTTATCATTAATAATGATAAACTCATAATCAACAAAAGTTTGGACTATTATAGACTCAATAGATTCCCTTATCCACTCAATAGGCTCATTATAAAGGCTCATCACTACTGATACAGCTACAGTTTTCCTATACATATCTTTCTTCTACCGTTTTTGATAACATCAATTTGGAAATATTTTTTATCCTCAGATATACTTGGATGTAAATCACACCTTGATCCTTTATCATAAAAAGATGGATGTTTAGATTCTAACAACAATCTTTTATTCATACTATTTAAATCTAATAAATACAATTGCTGTGTAAGATATTTATTTGGATATGTATCCGTAATAATTGTGCTATCATCTATAAATGAAGGATGTCCATCGTCATTACATTCCTTAATTAGATTACATTTTTTTTCAATTATACTAAACATATAATATCCAGAAACTGATTGAAGACTGCCCCAAAAAATAAATTCTTCATTATTCTTCCAACTGCAATGGCTAATCAACTGATCTTCAATCAAAAGCTCAAGAGTATTTGATTCCAAACTATACCCCATTAAATTATCAACTCTTTTATTCCCAATATAAAACCTATAAATAAAAATAAAATACTTACCATTATCCGAAATTAAAAAATGATTAAAATGATTTTTTATTGCTTTCTCATATTTAACCTTAAGAATATTCTGACAATCAGAAAGACAAAATAAAACATGTTCTTGTTTTTTTTTAAGATCATAATAGATTAATTTATCTTTAGTAGGTGAATTATCAACATAAGAATAACCATATTCTGTTCCTACATCATATAAGTTTGCATAACTTAGTGATAGCATATAGTCATTACGGTAAAGTGCTTGAATTGGGTATGAAATTTCTTTCTCGTTATCATTATTTATGTTTTTTATTACACAAATACTTCTACCACTCTCAAATTTATTATAAATTATTTCAGAACTACTAAACCACATTAACCTCGCACCTTGCTGATAATTCCATGAATCCGTACTTCCAATTATTTTAAATTCCATGGCTTTAATATCATAGACTAAAATATCTAGTGTTTTATCATTCTTTTCACCATGACATAAAACTAAATTATTATTTACACTATTAAAAGGTGACACATCATAATATCCAAAAAAAAGATTCTCATACGTACTATTATTAACAACAATTACATCACCTTTATATCGTGATTTCATCATCGAAAGAAAAACCTTTAAAACATTCTTAATCATGCTATTGTATTTTTTATTTCTGCCCCACTACATTAGGGACAAAATAATTTAAACCGATAATAAATGGTATCGAAATTAAAATTGTTAAAAACGTCACAATCGAACT
The DNA here is from genome assembly GCF_052400645.1 of Saccharicrinis sp. GN24d3. Lineage (NCBI taxonomy): Bacteria > Pseudomonadati > Bacteroidota > Bacteroidia > Marinilabiliales > Marinilabiliaceae > Saccharicrinis > Saccharicrinis sp. GN24d3. The sequence continues at coordinate 15,670 of NZ_JBQTGI010000026.1, read as the reverse complement.
AAATAATAATGAATTTAAACTCGGAAGTACACTGGTTATAATATATTTTGATACTGTAATTAATAAGGAAGAAACAATTAAATTAGTTAAACTATTTCTACCTAAAAACTCAAGTACCTTAAAACTTATTTGTTTAGAAAATAAAATCACAGCAAACGAAATTAAAGTCGAATTCAAAATGAATAAATAATAATTCCCGTAAGCTCCAATAGCCATTTCTACATGTGGAAGATTAATTTCCTTAGATATTGGTAAATTAAATCGATAAAGTAAAAAACCAAAAATAAACAAACCAATCATTAATATTATATTTGCAAGGTTTGATGAAATTTCTAACCTGGACAATCCATGTCCAACAAACATAAAAAGTGCGCCAGAAAATGCAATATCAATCCCCAAAGGGAGTCTAAATTTAAATGAATCACCATAGTCGCCAAGTAATAAACTAATTCCAGCTAACATACAACAAACCAACAAAATAAAAACCAACCTAATTATAGAATTAATATTGTCATCAATAAATTTCTTAACCGATACAAAAATAATAGAAGAAAAAATAGACATGGCAAAAACCATAATGGAGAAAAAGTCTTTGCATAAGATAGACTTAAAGAACTAGCATATAAAACATCTTTCCATTCAGCATAATTATCATTTCTGCAAAATAACAGACCCCAAAATAAAAAAGGTACTAACAAAGACTTTATTTTACCAATAATAAATTTTACAATATTTTTTTTTGAAGAATCAGATTGTACAAACCCTGATAAAATAAAAAAAAGTGGCATATGAAAAGATTAAACTAATTGTATACTCGAATCCTTTAATCCGGTATGACCATATATCATTAGTGCAATACCTATCAATTTAGCGGTATCAATAAAACCTAAACGTTTTTTCATAAAACAACGATCTGACCAGAGTTATTTAACTTTTCTCCAGAATAAAATATATTGAAACACTATATTAATATTATGCACAATTAGCGTTGCGTAGAATATTCCAATAAATCCAAATTTATAAATAAATAAATAATCTAAACCAACATTTACTATACCAAAAGCTAATGTAGAATAACTAACAATTTTTGCATATCCTAAAGGAACTATTATTGCATTAGTCATAAAAATACCAACATACTTAAGAGGTATAGTTAGTAATAAGATCAAAAGTATATTGTAAAAATCTTGCGTATTATACGCAGGATAATAAATTTTTATTAGTACTGGAATAACAAAATAAAGCACAACAGCAATTACAATACCTAACAGGAAAACACTTAAACTAGAAAATCTAATATACTTATAAAGCTTATCTTTACTTCCTTGAACATTAATACCAATAAAATAAGAAGCTGCCACCTGACCTAATAGAATTATAGGGATATTTGTAATCTCAAAAAACTTCATTATTAGTTCATAGCTTCCGATTTCCGTAATATATCCAAAACTTTTAAGTACAATAATGTCGACCCTAGTGTACAGAAAAAAAGCAACTGAGCCTAAACCGACTACTATTGCATATTTTGCGACACTAAAAAAAACGTTACTGCTAAAACCACCCCCTTTGTATGAAAAAACAAAATAGTAGACTAAAAATAAAAGAAAATACAAACAAGAATAAGAGATAACAACACCTAATTGTTGAAATTCATTAATTAGAAAATAACTAAAAAGGACTGTTATTATTCCAATAAAAAAAGTTACAATAGACATACGTTTAAATTCTTGTACACCTACAAATATCCCATCTAATATTGCTACAAGTGGGTTAAATAATACATATGGTATACTCCAAAGTATAATAACACTTATATCTGGGTAAAGTATATATACAATAATTAATAAAATAAGCGAAACAAGTAAATTGAGTCCAGCAACTGACGGGAAAATATTTTTTATTGAACTATCTTCATCTTGACTTTTATATAAAGCTGCTTCTTTTAATACGGCAGCAGAGAAACCAAAATTTGATATTAGATTAATGATTCCAAAGATTGTTAAAATGTAAACAATTTTACCAAATTCCTCTGGCAATAATACTTTTGCAGCGTAAAAATTTATAAAAAGAGGTGTTAAACTTTTAGATGCAAATTGGACGACTCTCCAAATATAATTAACAATAAATGATTTATTCATACTTCATATAATCCTTGTACCACTTAACAAATAATCTAATCCCATTTTCCAAATTTGTTGATGACTGAAAATTTGTAATTCTCGTTAAATCACTTGTATCAGCATAAGTTTGCTTCACATCCCCAAGTTGCATAGGATACATTTCTTTTAAAACACTTTTCCCTAAAGCACTTTCCATTATGGAAATAAATTCCATCAATTTAACCGGCCTTGAATTACCAATATTAAATAGTCGATAATAAGGATATTTCTCTTCTCTTATAGGAACTTTATCTGAAACATTTACAACACCATTAACAATATCATCAATATAGGTAAAGTCCCGCTCCATCTCACCATTATTAAAAACTTTAATTGGTTCACCTCTAGAAATGGCATTAGCGAACAACATCGGGGCCATATCCGGCCTTCCCCATGGACCATATACCGTAAAAAACCGCAAACCAGTGGTTGGTAATTTATATAAATGGCTATACGTGTGCGCCATTAGCTCATTGCTCTTTTTAGTAGCCGCATATAAACTTACTGGATGGTCCACCCTATCTCCTTCAGAAAATGGTACTTTTTTATTGTTTCCATACACGGAAGAGCTAGAAGCATACACTAGGTGTTGAATCTTATTATGTCTGCAGCATTCCAAAATATTCACAAAGCCCACTAAATTGGATTGCACATAAGCATGGGGGTTTTCCAACGAATAGCGCACTCCCGCCTGTGCAGCCAGATGAATTACCTTATCAAACTTTTCCTTTAAAAAAAGTTCTTCCAGTATTTTAAGGTTTACAAGATCAACTTTAATAAATCCGAATAACTCAGACTTATTACCTCTAACTACTTTATCTTCTAGGATAATTCGTTTTTCAATGCCCAACTCTTTTAATCTGGCATACTTAAGGTTCACGTCATAGTAATCATTGATATTATCCAGCCCAATAACTTCCTCACCTCTTTCTAATAGAGCCTTTGAAACATGGAAACCTATGAAACCGACAGCTCCTGTTACTAGTATTTTTTGCTTTTTCACGAATTGTAATTTTAATCTCTTCCTAAGTTAAAAGTTGAAAATCCTAATGATCTTAACAGTTCTTCTTCAACAATATTCCTTCCGTCAAAAACAAAGGCAGGCTTTTTCATTCCTTTATAGACTCTTTCCCAATTGTAGTTTTTGAACTCATCCCATTCTGTTAGAATAGCGACGGCATGTGAATCATCCATCGCTTCATAAGGATCATTAACAACTTTGACCAAACGCCTGTTCGCTTGTTCGGCACGAGTGTGTAGAGAATTCAGGTCAGCGCAAATTTGATCTTTATCAACTTTTGGATCATAAACTACTAATTCAGCCTGTTCGTTTAATAAATAATCAGCCACATAAATTGCAGCTGATTCTCGGGTGTCGTTGGTATCCTTTTTAAATGCCCAGCCCAACATAGCAATTTTTTTACCTGATACTGTATTAAAAAGTGTCTTTACAATTTTTTCTGCAAAACGTCGTTTTTGGTAATCGTTTAGTTTAATTACTTGCTCCCAATAATCTGCTACTTCAACTAATCCATATGAACGGGCAATATAAACCAGGTTTAAAATGTCTTTTTGAAAACATGAACCACCAAAACCTACCGATGCTTTTAAAAATTTGGAACCAATACGGCTATCCATTCCAATAGCATTAGCTATTTCATCCACATTAGCTCCTGTTTGCTCACATAATGCAGATAATGAGTTAATAGAAGACACACGCTGAGCTAAAAACGCATTTGCCGTTAATTTCGATAATTCAGATGACCAAACATTAGTAGTAATTATACGTTCTTGAGGTAACCAATGTGAATAAATATCTACCAAACATTGAATGGCTTTTAAACCTTCCTCATCCTGATCTCCACCAATTAATACACGATCTGCATTATGCAAGTCTTCTATGGCGGTACCCTCTGCTAAGAACTCTGGATTTGAAAGAACTTTAAATTGTAAATCTTTTCCTTCAGCATTCAAAATTGTTTTAATAGACTCTGCGGTGCGAACAGGTAAAGTTGATTTCTCTACCACAATTTTATCTGATGTAGCGACCTTGGCAATATTACGAGCACATAACTCTACGTATTTTAGATCGGCTGCCATCCCTTTTCCGACGCCATATGTCTTAGTTGGTGTATTGACAGAAATAAAGATCATTTCTGCTTCTTCAATTGCTTTATCTATATCTGTAGAGAAAAATAAGTTCCGACCCCTTGCTTCCGAAACTACTTCTTTTAATCCAGGTTCATAAATGGGGAGTTTATCGAGGTGTTCTTCATTCCATGCATCAATACGTTGTGCATTTACATCTACAACTTTTACATTAACCTTTGGACATTTTTGTGCAATGACTGCCATAGTAGGTCCTCCAACATAACCTGCCCCAATACAGCATATATTCTTTATTTTATCCGGTATATTCATTTCCTTTTTTTGTACAAATTGCTAGTTAAAATACTTCTTAATATTATTCCACAATATCTTACCGAAAATTATCCCGAAACCAATAAAGCCTCCTAAAAAAACACTCAACACTAAAATTATTTTTGTATTTGGGGATGATTTCTCGAAGGGTACCTTAGCTGGTTCCAGCACTGTAAACACAGGGGTCTCTTCCTTAACTGAAATTTTTGCCTGCTCTAGTTGTTGCGCTAAACTTTTGTATACAGTAGATGCAATATCATAAACGTCATTTAAACGTTGAAATTCTGGATCCATTCTTTCAGATACGATATTTCGGTGTGCATCTTTATAATTAAAATATTCCATTTGAGCATGTTCGTATTCTTCTTTCTTCTCTACATACCTTTCTTGTACAAATTTTAAATTCTCTCTAACCTGTTGTGTCTTGTATTCAATGACATAATCTTGCAGTAATTTAACTGCATTTTGTACGTACTGAGCTGCCAGCAATGGCTCATCGACTTCAACAGAAACTTTCACCAGACCCGTTTTGTCGTCAACATCAACTTCCAAAAGTTCAAACACAACATCTAAAGCAATAATTTCTTCTTCAGAAAGATTCAATACACCATATTCTATAATATCCTTTTCTAACTCATCTTTACTTGATAAGATAGCATCTTTTAAAGTCCATGGCAAACCAATAGTATATTTAACTATTTGAGATCCTAATGTAGGAATAGTATCCGCTACTACATAATCATAAATTGAAATTGGTTCAGCATAGTCTTCAAAATGAAATTTCTCATGTACAAACTCATTTAAAAAGGGATAACTATTTATAACTTGTGGATATATTTCTGTGGGAATACCTTCCGACTGTCCCATCATGGAAGACAAATTGACACCAGCCATTCCTGCTAAAGCGCCAAGTCCTCCAAGATTATTACTCATTTTTTCGGAAGAAGGTAATAATGTTGCTGATGCGGTATACTTAGCTGGACTCAAAAACGCAATCAACAATCCTATAAAAACGCATACTCCAACTGAATAATAAATCGTTTTTCGTCCTTCCCAAATAGTTTTAATCAGGGCTATTAAATCTATTTCATCGTCTTTAATTATCTGATGTTTTCTTACTTCTTGTATTTCTTGTTTAGACATTAGATGAACACGAATAATGATGATAATTAAAAATTAATATTAGAGATGACCACTGCAACAGATGCCATGGCACTGGCCATCGCGATCCATGCAGATGCAGGAAGAGGATCTTTATATGGTTTTGCTGGAACAACAATTTCGGAACCTGCTGTTACTTTAGGATAATTACGGAAAAAGAAAAATCTTTTGGTTCCGGAAGCCGATCCATTGGGATACACCACATATACTTTTCCCCGTTTAGCACTTAGGCCGAAACCTCCACCTTCCCATATATAGGACTTTAAGGGTTTCCCCTTAATAAAGTTGGATGAAATTGGATTCAACACTTCGCCTGATATTTTTACAGTTTGAATTTCGCGCGGAATATAAATCTCATCCCCATCTTTTAGGAAAACATCATTCCTGCTTCCTGGATATTGCAAAGCTTCCGTCAAACTTACACCTACCACCTCAAAATCCAGGTCTGTAAATTCGAGTGTGCTGTCACGCTCTAATAATTCCAGTCGAAGACGTTTTTGTTTCTCGCTTATTTTCACTCTTCTTGTAACCATAGCACCTTCCGTGTATGCGTCCTTAGTGATACCTCCTGCCCTTTCTAATAAATCAGAAATCCTTTCTGTTTTCGAAGACAACGCATATTCTCCTGCATAAGCTACTTCCCCAGTGATTTTAACAACTGCAGACTCTTCATATCCCGGCAACTCCCGTATAAATACAAAATCGAAAGGTTGCAGTTTAAAGGATGCTTCAGTGTTTTCCAACTCAAGGTTTCGCGGCACCTTCATTTTAAACACATGTGCCATATTATCTGTCACTTCCGAACCTTCATCCACTGTTAATTTCCGGGCTACTTCAATGTAAGCGTCAGATGCGGACTCAAGGAACCCCCCGGCCTCAAAGATTAAATCTTCAATAGTCATACCTTCTTTAAAATCGTATTTATCAGGTCTCTGAATCTCTCCATAAATTTGTACAGTCCGATATTCTCTAAGATCATGGATGGATGATATCCTGATAACATCTTCCCTTTTCATCGCCACGTCTGAATTTCCGTTGACTACGTCGGACACGTTAAAGGCGATGCTTTGCAGGCTAAAATCATCTTTCACCCTTGTTATAATACCTCGTTCCATACTGGCATCCTCCCTCAGTCCATCCGCTCTTTTAATCAGTTCCGATAAATTAAGCCCTTGGGTTAACTCATAGTCACCCGGACGATACACTGCACCATTGATAGTTACCCTATTTTGAAGACGCTCGATAATCTTTCCCACAAAAATACTATCACCATTGGATATTTTTGTGTTTCCCAAATCCTTATTTAAAACATCCTTAAACAATCTGTCTCTACCGGTTTTTCTATACAACTGAAGACGATGCGTGTATGCATCATCCGTAAAACCTCCGGCATATAGCACCATATCTCCTACTGTCTCGTCTTGTTTGGCTTCAAAAATACCAGCCCGTTTTAGCTCCCCTTCCAAAACAACCCTATTCAGGTACGGAGAAACCAAAATCACATCACCTTCTCTTAAATTAATATTAACATTTGAGTTTCCATTAATCAGGTAGTCGTACACATCCAGTATGGCTTTTTCCTTTCCGTCCCTAATTAATTTTATTTCCCTAAACGAACCCGAAGGGTTTGGCCCACCTGCAAGATAAAGTGCGTTAAAAACTGTAGATGCACCTGAAATAGTATACGTGCCCGGAACAAACACCTCGCCAATAACATTCACTTTAATACTTCTTATTTGACCCAGGTTGATACTGGCAAAAGTCCTTGGAGTTTGAGATGCGAGATCTCTGTATATCAATACTAACTTGCTTCTTATCTTTTGGGATGCGTTTTCAAGGGTTAGTCCTCCAATAGAGATAGGACCAATATTTGGGATATTTATATTTCCGTTCCTGTCAACCATCAATAGATAACTCTGCTGTGAAGCTCCCCATACATCAATAGAAATCTCATCACCGCTTCCTAACATATAGGATGGAGATACCGCGCTATTTACACTGGGCTCAAAAGATAAGTTCTCGTTATTGAAAAAAGAGAATCCAAATATGCGGGAATCTACTTTTGTAAAATCCAATTCAGCTTTAGCACTTAATACATCTTCATTTAAATACATCGCATCATCCGAAGAATATACTTCATTGGCTTGTCCGCCACCCATCTTGACTTCAGCTATTCTTTGCTTCAGCAGACTAATTTGGGATTCTGACATACCCCGAGCTCTTGCCAGAACAATAGCTTCGGATTCGGACATGCCCCTTTTGTTCATCTCTGATATCAGTTGTTGTATTTCAGAAGTACTTAAAGTACTCACGTTAACTGCAGAAGGGTCAACATTTTGGGCTTTAATGTCTCGTAAAAGGGGCAACAAAATAAAAATTGCCAGTAGAAACAGTTTTTCTCTCATGAAATCTCTTAATTCAAATGTGTTATATTGATATTTTACCTTCGAAATATGACTTCAATTACATTATGAAACCATAAGAATACAAATCCCTCGCTTGATAATTACAAGCTATCAAATTCTTCCATTTAATTATAGCACAACCTCTATAACATGTAATATTCACAAGGAAACCCCTCAAATATTAGGTGCGCTTCGCTTCCTGAGTCACATAATCTACATGTCAGTTTTATGAAATGCGAAAGTCATTCGGCTTTGATTATGTAAAAAATCGGAATGTTACACAGTAATTGTATTACATTCCGAATCAAAATTTTTTTACTATTTAAAATATTTACGCTGAAAAAGAAGGATCAGTATTATCCCTATCGTTATGGCAGAATCCGCCACATTAAATACCGGACGGAAAAACACAAAATGTTCCCCGCCCCAAAACGGAAACCAATCGGGAAAATTACCTTCTAACAAAGGAAAGTAAAACATATCCACCACTTTACCATGTAAAAATGGCGCATATCCTCCTTCGGCTGGAAATAAAGAGGCCACTTGCGGATAACTGTCGTTAAAAATCAAGCCATAGACAGCGCTATCGATTATATTTCCCAATGCGCCGGCCAACACCAACGATATGCTAACGATTAAGCCGGTTGGGGCTTTTTTACGGGTAAGTTGATAAAGGTAATAGCCAATAGCAATAACTGCGACTATCCGAAACACGCTAAGAATGATTTTACCGAACTTGCCGGCCAACTCCATTCCGAAAGCCATTCCGTTGTTTTCAATAAAGTGAATGATAAACCAATCTCCAAAAACACTGAACTCCTCACCCAACATCATATGGGTTTTCACCCAAATTTTTAAAGCCTGATCAATCAACAACACCAAAAACACAATGGTGATCGGCTTTTTTAATATTGAAAGCATTATTTTAAAATTTATACGCCACTCCTAACCTCCCCCAGGGGAGGGACTATTTACAGCTTAATTATTTATTCTTTACCCTAAAGATAATAAGTAAATCCACCACATACCAAATATGTATCACCTCACTACCAGGTCTCTCCCTATTGGCGAGACCGGGAGGGGTTTTACTTCTGATTTCTTTTAGCATCAATGCTTAAAGTGGCATGTGGAACAGCTCTTAACCTTTCTTTGGAGATTAACTTACCGGTTTCGCGACAAACTCCATAAGTTTTATTCTCGATACGCACAAGAGCCGCTTGCAAGTGCTGAATAAACTTTAACTGACGCTGTGCTAATTTTCCGGCCTCTTCCTTAGAGAGCACAGCGGCTCCTTCTTCCAACACCTTGAAAGTTGGAGAGGTGTCTTGTGTATCATTACCATCACCATGCGTAATGGTATTTCTTAAAAGCTCATAATCTTTTTTAGCCTTGCCTAATTTAGCATTTATAATTTGCTTAAATTCTTGCAATTCCTCGTCGGAATATCGGGTCTTTTCAGCCATAACAGTTAGAATTTGAATTACAACGTGTTTTTTGTTACAAAAATGTAGGTTTCAACATCATTGTCGACCTCTACGAGTTTGGCTTCGGTTTCGTTACACTTATCAACCAAATTTATCTCCTCAGCCAATGTTTGCGACGCAATATAATCTTTATAGTTGATTACTGCCTGATTTATCGCATCATTTTTCACTATTTCCAGGTTAATCTTATCCGTCACATCAAAACCGGAATCCTTCCTTAAGTTTTGAATTCTATTGACAAATTCTCTGGCGATTCCTTCCTGTTTCAATTCCTCGGTAATGTTGATATCTAAAGCAACAGTAATTTTCCCTTCGCTAGCGACCAGCCAACCGGGAATATCTTCCGACATAATTTCCACATCTTCGATAGAAAGTTCTACCGTTTCGCCATTAATTTGCGTATTTATTTTTTCCTCACTTTCGATCAGCGCTATTTCTTCCTGCCCCATCTGGTTGATAAATCCCGCAATTTGTTTCATCATCTTACCGTATTTAGGACCTAAAGTCTTAAAGTTAGGCTTAATCTTCTTTACCAATACCCCGGAAGTATCCGTTAAAAACTCCATCTCCTTTACGTTAACCTCAGAAAGCACCAAGTCTTTAATTTTATCCACCTGTTCATGAAACTCTACATCTAAAATAGGTATCATCACCTTTTGAAGCGGTTGACGAACTTTCAGGCTCTCTTTTCTTCTTAGTCCAAGAACCATTGAAGAAATATTCTGAGCGTAAAGCATTCGTTGTTCCAAGGCCTTATTTATTTTGCTCTCGTCATATTTAGGAAAAGCTGTCAGGTGTACTGAATCAAATTTAGCTTTTCCTGAAACGGAATGCAAGTCATTATACAATTGATCCATATAAAAAGGGGCAATCGGTGCCGACAACCTACTTATTGTTTCCAGACAAGTATATAGCGTTTGATATGCCGCAATTTTATCCTTAGAATACCCGCCACCCCAGAATCGTTTTCTGTTTAATCGGACATACCAGTTACTCAGGTTCTCGGTAACAAAGTTTTGGATCGCTCTTCCCGCTCTCGTTGGCTCATAGGACTCAAAGCTGTCTGTTACGTCTTTAATCAAGGTGTTCAATAAAGAGATGATCCACCTGTCGATTTCCTGGCGCTCTTCAACCGGAACCTCTTCTTCCTGCCCTGTGAATCCATCTACATTGGCATATAACGAAAAGAAAGAATATGTATTGTACAGCGTACCAAAGAACTTACGTCTAACTTCATCTATACCATTCTCATCGAACTTTAGGTTGTCCCAGGGTTGTGCATTGGTAATCATATACCAACGCAACGGGTCTGAACCAAACTGTTCGATTACCTCAAAAGGATCCACTGCATTACCTAGACGTTTGGACATCTTGTTGCCATTTCTGTCCAACACCAAACCATTGGAAATGATATTTTTAAAGGCAACCGAATCGAATAACATTGTACCTAAAGCATGCAAGGTAAAGAACCAACCTCTGGTTTGATCCACACCCTCTGCGATAAAATCAGCAGGAAACACCAATGATGAACCATCTTCTCCTTCCGTTTCGAAAGGATAATGCATTTGTGCATATGGCATAGCCCCGGAATCGAACCAAACATCAATCAGATCTGGTTCGCGGTACATTTTTTCTCCTTTGTCGGAAACCAATACGATATCGTCAACATATGGACGGTGCAAATCTACCTTGTCGTAGTTCTCTTTCGAAAAGTCTCCGGCTTTAAAGTCCCCATAAGGACTTTTCTCCATCACGCCTGCAGCAACCGCTTTTTTTATTTCTTCTGTCAGCTCTTCAACAGAACCAATACATTTTTCTGTTTTTCCATCTTCAGTGCGCCAGATAGGCAAAGGCGTACCCCAATAACGGGAGCGCGACAGGTTCCAATCAACCAGGTTCTCCAACCACTTACCAAATCGACCCGTCCCCGTCGATTCCGGCTTCCAGTTGATTGTATTATTTAACTCCATCATCCTTTTCTTAACGGCGGTGGTTTTTATAAACCATGAGTCAAGAGGATAATAAAGCACCGGTTTGTCAGTCCTCCAGCAATGCGGATAGTTATGCGTATGTTTCTCCACTTTAAAAGCCCGGTTCCCCTGCTTTAGCATAACCGAGATATCCACATCCAAAGTCGGATCCTTCTCCGTTAAACTATCGTCATAGTCGTTTTTCACGTAACGACCTGCGTACTCCATATAGGTGTCCAGATCCACAAAGTTTTTTACAAACGACGGATCCAAATCTTTTATTAGGAAAAATTTTCCGGTTTTATCCACCATCGGATTTCGCTTACCTTCTTTATCCACTAGGATAAGCGGAACAATACCGGCAACCTTGGCAACTCTATCATCATCGGCACCGAAAGTAGGGGCAATATGCACCATTCCGGTTCCATCCTCGGTGGTCACATAATCGCCTAAAATTACTCTGAATGCATCGCCATCAGGTTTCACCCAGGGAATCAGTTGCTCATACCTCAATCCTTCAAGTTGTTTCCCGGTATATTCTTCCAGCAATTCAAAAGGAATTTTCTTATCCCCAGGTTTGTAATCGTCTAAAGACAGCTCTGCATTTTTAACATTAAAATATGCTGAAACCAGATTTTTGGCCAATACCACCACCTCAGGTGTTCCCGTATACGGATTAAAAGTTCTCACCTTTTGGTAGACCACTTGTGGCCCAACAGCCAATGCGGTATTCGACGGCAAAGTCCAAGGGGTAGTGGTCCAGGCTAAAAAGAACAATTCTTCCTCAACACCTTCAAATAAGAAATCGGATTTTGCATCTCTTATTACTTTAAACTGTGCGGTACAGGTTGTATCTTTTACGTCACGATAGCAGCCCGGCTGATTCAGTTCATGCGTACTCAGTCCGGTTCCTGCAGCCGGGGAATAGGGTTGAATGGTAAATCCTTTGTACAGATATCCTTTATTATAAAGTTCTTTTAACAAATACCATAACGTTTCAATATACTTATTGTCATAAGTGATATATGGATGATCCATATCCACCCAATAACCCATTTTGTGGGTTAAATCTTCCCACACATCGGTATATTTCATCACATCTTTACGGCAAGAGGCATTATATTCTGCCACAGATATTTTTTTTCCAATATCTTCTTTCGTAATACCCAAAGATTTTTCCACACCAAGTTCAACAGGAAGACCATGCGTGTCCCAACCCGCTTTGCGCTTAACCTCAAATCCCTGTTGCGTTTTGTACCTGCAAACAATATCTTTTAATGAGCGTGAAATAACATGATGAATACCTGGCAGTCCGTTGGCAGAAGGAGGCCCTTCGTAAAAAACAAATGAAGGATGGCCTTTCCGGTCGGTTACACTTTTCCCGAAAGTATTGTTGTCTTCCCAACGTTTTAATACATCCTTATTTATCTGAGATAAATCTAATCCTTTATATTCTTTGAACTTAGCACCCATCTGTTCTTAATTCTCCTAATTTTAAAAAGTGTACAAATATAATAGTTCGAGCGATACTTGACAATAGAGATGCCGTTTATTTAAACGCATTTTATTCTCAACACTTTAACCCCATAATTTTAATAGCTTTACACCAGTTTTTCTTTCAATTTTATTACCTCAAAAACAACTATTCTATTACTTTTTCACAACATTACCTAAATACGATCCTTTAAATTCTAAAAAGCTTACTTTTACCAGATACTTTATACAAGATATTAGAATCATGAATTTTTATACACTTTTAAATATTAGTAAGAAAATAAAAAGTACTACCCTAAAATTAATAGGAATCTATGTTTTGCATTTATTGGACAGAAGACATTTATCGGTAAGGATTGATCCTTCGCTCAATTGTAATTTGTTTTGCAGAATGTGTTACTTCAGCTCCATGGAGCAGCGCAAAAAGCTAAAAGGCATCATTCCTGAAATTGATTTCAGCCATATTGCAAAAGTACTATTTCCACGCGCTTTTCAAGTCTATGTTGGATGTGGTGCAGAACCCACAACACACAGAAACTTTATTGAACTTGTAAAATTAGCTAAAGAATACAAAGTACCGGACGTTGGCGTAGTTACCAACGGACAATTATTAACAGAAAAGCAAATTGAATATCTGACTGATATTAAACTAAACGAACTCACCCTTTCTTGTCATGGCGTAACAAAAGAATCTTACGAGCACTTTATGACAAACTCAAAGTTTAATCGCTTTTTAAATACGCTTGAATTAATTGAGAAATATAAAAATATTAAAAAGTCAAAGTATCCTGAAATAAGGATTAATTATACGGTCAACAATAAGAATCTATCAGAATTGAATAAATTCTTCACGGTATTCGATAAGTACAATATTAATACCTTACAAATCCGTCCCGTTATAAACATTGGGGGTAAGTACTCTCATGCAATAACCGACGAACAAATTCCAGAATACAATAACATTATAAATTCGCTCAAAAATGAATGTTCAATGAGGGGGATTCGATTACTTGCAAATACAACAAATGTTCAATTTACCAGGAAGAACAATAACGCTAAAGTTGCCGATGCAGTATATTGTTATATTGGTCCCAAGACAACTGAAGAATTAAATATTACATGGAAAAATACAAATTTTGCTGAATTCACCCGACAAACAGCTTGGCGCAAAAAACTCTACACCCTGATTTTAGGAAAAAAAGAATCTACGCTAAACAAGTCTACGGCTAATTATGAGGTTTTTGAGTGATTTTGATTTAAAGATGAATTAACAGCATTAGCAAACTTCTTTAACAATTGCTCCGTTTCATCCCACCCAATACACTCATCTGTTACAGATACTCCGTACTTTAGCGTGGATATATCAGAAGGAATAGATTGCTTCCCATGGAACAGGTTACTCTCTACCATAACTCCCATAATAGAATTATTCCCGGCCAGAATTTGTTCCTCAATACTTTTTAAAACCAACTTCTGATTCTCAGCTTTTTTTAAACTGTTGGCATGACTACAGTCTATCATTAATCGCGCCGGAAGTCCTGCTTCTTCGAGGCGTTTCTCATAATCCCTAACACTTTCTTTATCGTAATTTGGTCTCTTACCTCCTCTTAAAATAATATGGGTATCAGCATTTCCCTTTGTTCTTACAACAGCAACATGCCCTTCGGGATCAATACTAATAAAATTATGCGGTGAAGCCACCGATTCCAATGCGTTAATCGCTATTTTTATATTCCCATCGGTTCCGTTTTTAAAACCAACCACAGATGAAAGACCACTTGCCATTTTTCTATGGCTTTGAGATTCTGTTGTTCTGGCACCAATGGCTGTCCACGAAATTAAATCCTGAATGTATTGAGGAGTGACTATATCCAATGCTTCTCCGGCCACAGGTAACCCTAGTTCGGCTATATACGACAATAATTCCCTTGCCTGCTTTAATCCCTCTTCTAATTTATAAGTATCATCTAAATATGGATCATTGATTAATCCTTGCCAACCTACTGTAGTTCTAGGTTTCTCAAAATATACCCGCATCACCAAGTACAATGATCCGTTCACTTCTTCGGCTAACCTTTTTAGCTTTTGGGCATATTCTTTCGCAGCATCTATGTCATGAATCGAACAAGGTCCAACAACAACTAATAACCGTCTGTCATCACCTCTAAGAATTCTTTTAATAGTATTTTGGCCTTCTTCAATCGTCTTAATAATATTTTCGTTGAGAGGGTAAAGGTCTTTTAATTGATTTGGGGTGATAATTGCCTCTTCCGCACTTACGTTTATATTTTCAATTCTTTTATCAGTCATCTTTTGAATTACTTTTGTTATTGGCCTAATTTAAATGCGTGCCGAAATTAGCTGATATTTTTCATAAAATATAATTAATCCCAGAAACATTCTCAAAAAAGTTGAATGGTTTTTATAAAAGGGTTTCTTTAAAAGTGTTAAGCAAAGTTTCCAAAAAATCTACATTTCGGAACAGTTGACATCGCCTTGGAAATAGCTCCGTTGTGAAGCGCCTGACAGGGCACTGGTGGAAAAAACGCGATTAACGCAAAAAGGACAGTCCTCTT
>NZ_JBQTGI010000025.1:0-63127 GCF_052400645.1 Saccharicrinis sp. GN24d3 | reverse complement strand
GTTTTCGTGCTGGTTCTCAGACACTTTTTGTGAAATTGCAGACTCTTTCACAATTGAAAAGAGATTGAAAAAACAAATGCATCCAGAAATAATTAATTTAATTTTTAATGGCTAAAGTTAACGGCTATGGAATGTAATCGGGACAAGTTATGCCTCGTTTCAGTAATGCCTTGTTTTATTGTACTTGCAATGCTCATGACAAACCTCCAATACATAATCCGGGTTTAATGTACTTTCTGTTTTGCCAACACCATTAACTTGGATGTAATAAATGCCATATAATCAGTAGAATTGCGTCTGTTTTTTGGAATCATCCAACCAACTATCTTATATAAGTTGGGATTTATATTTATTCAGATAATGCGAGAGGAAGCACCCTTTTTTTACCAATCCTTCTCCACATTCCTGCACTTGTATTTTTTCTTTTTGCGCGACTCATTGTTTTTGCGTTCCTGGTTTAACCCGCAATATGCATTAGAAATTCTATAACCCATTGAAATTACTTTACAACAAGGCACTTCGTTGCATCACTTCAACTCACCAGAACGATGCTCCCGAAAGTAATCGGGACAAGTGATGCCTCGTTTGGGTAATGCCTTGTTTTATTGTACTTGCAATGCTCATGACGAACCTCCAATACATAATCCGGGTTAAAGTGATGGTTGGGGCTACTTCCTGTGATATTAAATTGGAATCTATTTTTATGGTGAAATCGTTGTTAAAGGGTCACGAAAATTGTACTGGTCGACACAATCATAATGTATTGTTGTCGCCGTTTGGTGTATTATATCAAACGGAAATTGAAAAACAACGCTTAAGGATAATAAACTGCACGGTTAAAAGAAGAACAAAGTTTTATTTATTTTTATAGAGTTACTAAATTTGGTGTGCGCAGAATAAATGTAAAATTTACAAATATATTCATGAAGAAGTTACTTCCTATTTGTTAATCATCTAAGCAGGAAATAATTTTTCACTTTATAAATAACGGAAAAATGACTAAGATTTTTTATGTGTTAATAACATGCCTGTTGGTTTTATCGTCATGTGATAATGAACTTAAGGAACATGTTAATTCAGAAAAGGACTATATGATTATACCAAAGCCAGAATTGGTAAAGGTTTTAAATGGTCGATTTAAAATCAACCATAAAACCCAAGTGTACGGTGGGGAAGTTTTGGCAGCCGAAGGTAATTACCTTGCAAAAATGCTTAGTGAAGCAAGTGGGGAAAGTATTTCGTTTGCAAACCAGGGTAATATTCAGTTAAAGCTGGATGCATCAATGTCTGGTGAAGAAGAGTATGTTTTATCGGTTCAATACAATAAAATTGAGATCTTGGCTAAAACAGCAAAAGGCATTTTCTACGGAATTCAGACCTTACGACAATTACTGCCCTCCCAAATAGAAGCGAAAACATCAGTTCAAGAATTAACTATTCCTGCCACTTTAATAAAGGATGCCCCGAGATTTTCGTATAGAGGGATGCACCTGGATGTATGTCGTCACTTTTATTCCGTAGAATTTATAAAGCGGTATTTAGATGTATTGGCATTGCACAAAATGAATACCTTTCATTGGCACCTGACAGAGGATCAAGGATGGCGTATTGAAATTAAAAAATATCCAAAATTAACGGAAATAGGAGCGTGGAGAAATGGTACAATTGTAGGTAATTATCCGGGAACTGAAAACGATAACAAGAAATACGGTGGCTTTTATACTCAGGAGGAGATTAAAGAGGTAATAGCATATGCTGCCCAAAAACATATCACTGTTATTCCTGAAATAGAACTTCCCGGTCATAGTAGTGCTGCTATTGCAGCGTATACCAATTTAAGCTGCTTTCCGAAAGAGCAAAGTATCGTTCCCAATAGCCTTATTTCAGAGGGTTCTAAAAAGGCACAGAAAAATGGTAATCCTAAAGTTGTACAGGAATCGTGGGGTGTTTATGATGATGTTTATTGTGCAGGGAAAGAAGAAACCTTTGCTTTTTTAGAAGACGTACTGGCCGAAGTGATGGATTTATTTCCTTCGAAATACGTACATATTGGAGGGGATGAATGTCCTAAAGGGAATTGGGAAAGATGTCCGCATTGCCAAAAAAGAATGGCAGCACATGACTTAAAAGATGAGCATGAATTGCAAAGTTACTTTATTACACGAATAGAGAAGTTTGTAAACAGCAAGGGGAAACAGATTATTGGTTGGGACGAGATATTGGAAGGTGGACTGGCACCCAATGCCACCGTAATGTCTTGGAGAGGAAACGCAGGAGGAATTGCTGCCGCAAAATCCGGACATGATGTGATTATGAGTCCAAATTCTACTTGTTATTTCGATTATTACCAATCGGAAGACAAGGAAAAAGAACCGATTGCCATTGGAGGATTCTTACCTGTGGAAAAAGTATATGCTTTTGACCCTGTTCCGGATGAATTAAATACGGAAGAACAGAAGTATATTTTGGGTGGTCAGGCTAATTTATGGACAGAGTATATAGGCACCGAAGAATATGCCGAATATATGCTATTGCCCAGATTAACCGCATTGTCGGAAGCGGTATGGACAAAAAAAGAATTAAAAGAATGGGAAGATTTTACATCCCGATTAAATCATTTTAAAAACAGGTACGATGCCATGGGGCTCAACTATGCAACACATGTGTTTGATGATCATAAATAACGGAAGCGTTATTTAACTCCTATTCCATATCAATCTTATGAAAAAATATATTTTACTGTTACTGCTGTGTTTAGGTTTTAAGGCCCAAGCAAAAGATTACCCCAAAAGAGAGATGCGTGCTGTGTGGATAGCTTCCGTGGCTAATATTGATTGGCCCTCCAAGTCTGGTCTTTCGGTTGAAATGCAAAAAGATGAAATGATTGAACTACTGGATCTGGCCAAAGCATATAAGATGAATACGGTGGTGTTTCAAATTCGTCCGGCTTCAGATGCGTTTTATCCATCTGCATTAGAACCTTGGTCGCAATGGTTAATCGGAGAGCAAGGTCAAGCACCTGAGCCGTTTTACGACCCCCTTCAATTTACCATCGAGGAGTGCAAGATGCGAGGATTAGATATACAGGTATGGCTAAACCCTTACAGAGCTGTGTTTGATACAGCGCGAAGCTCTATTTCGGAAAATCATCCTACCCGGTTGCATCCGGAGTGGTTCGTGTCATATGGAAAAAAGAGCTACTTCAATCCTGGATTGCCGGAAACACGTAATCATGTGGCTTCTGTTGTTGCCGATATTGTCAGGAGGTATGCCGTGGACGGTATCCATTTCGACGACTATTTTTACCCTTACCGAATTGCAGGAAAAGATTTTCAGGACCAGGAGGCGTTTGAAATGTATCCAAGAGGATTTGAACCCGGCGATAAAGAAGATTGGCGCAGGGACAATGTTGATTTAATCATTAAGCAATTGCACGATACCATTGAAAAGATAAATCCACATATCGAGTTTGGAATCTCGCCTTTCGGTGTTTGGCGAAACCAGTCAAAAGATCCCAGAGGTTCTGCTACAAGTGCTGGTCAAACCAATTACGACGATTTATACGCTGATGTATTAAAGTGGGATAAGGAAGGGTGGATTGACTATGTAACTCCCCAAATTTATTGGCATATTGGAAAAGAGGTGGCAGATTATGCCATAATAGCCGATTGGTGGAGCAAGAATGCCTTTGGTTGTCGTTTATACACCGGCCAGGGATTATATAGGATAGATAAAAAATCAAAAGATAAAGCCTGGCATTCCTCAAAAGAAATAATCAGGCAAATTAAACTGAACAGATCGATTCCTAATATTGACGGGAGTATGTTTTTTAGTGCTAAATACCTAAAAAGAAATCCGTTAAATTTAAAGGAGAAGATGGCTAAGCATATGTATAGATATGAAGCGCTGCCTCCGGTAAACATGCGGGTGGAGCAGATTCCGGCCCAAGCACCTAAAAATGCAAGAATCGAAGTAGTGGGCAATACGATAAATCTGAACTGGGAGTCAGGTGAAAACAATGATTATTTTGTTATCTATAAATTTAAAAAGGGAAAGCCAGCAAATACGGAAAGCAGCGAAAACATTGTAAGGATTACTGGAGCAAATAGTGTGAATGGAACGGTTAACAAATTTACAGATCCGGATAGATACTACTACGTGGTAACCGGAATCAGTAAAACAAACATGGAATCAACCTGTATATTTTTTAAATAGTTATCGCGAAAAATACTGGGATTGGATAGTTGCTTTTTCCAATATTAATATATCATTCATAAAATGTTAGCAATGTAACGCTGACTTGTTCTGCCTGTAAAGAGTGTTATTTTTATTTTGCTTTTTAATGGCTTGGAAGATGTGAAGGGGATTTTACCTCATTTAATTAAGTGTGCGTCTTATGCTAGAATTAACTACATTATTAAAAGCCATGCCAATTATCCTTTTGGTCGTTATCATGTTTATGATATCCAATAGAGAAAACAAAAATAAAATTAAACGGACGCAAGCTAAAATATGGTTGAAAACAGGCGACCTTAGTAAGTTGAAAGGGTGGATCAGCGAAGTAAAAAAAAAGAATTCCCCCTCATCCAGCGCATGGCAGATGGCAGATTCTATGGAACAAGAGGCCCTACGTATGGAACAAGACTTTAGCTTAATGGAAGATGTGGTGATGAGTCAGTTGAAAGAAAAAATAAAGAACTATAATCAGACAGATAAAATTAGTTGGGAAAGGAGTGGTTTGTTGCAATATAAAGTAATCGATGGAGAAAAACGGTATATTAAAAATGGATTGAGCAATATGAATATATCGTTACTCATAGGAAACAAAGCCCTTGCCGCCTTAACAAAAAACAATTTAAAACAAGATAAAGGTGTTGCTAATTAGCAAATCTTTAAACGTTGTAGCAAGCGCCAAGCATGTTTGAGTGAACAACGGCACACAAACATTTCAGCGACAAACATTCCAAATACGTATCGTTCATAATTCGTTTTAATATCTTACCATAGTCAAATATACTGCCCGTTGGTTCCTTTTTATTTACCCATTAATTTTTACCTTTGTAACTTTATTTTTGGGCAAGAATTATAGTTTTAATTTAAATTGTTGATACAGTGCCGGATACAAGATATATTTTTGTAACAGGAGGGGTAGCCTCGTCGCTAGGTAAAGGAATTATTTCAGCTTCGTTGGCCAAGCTGTTACAATCGAGAGGATATAAAGTTACTATTCAAAAGTTAGATCCATATTTGAACGTGGATCCGGGAACGTTGAATCCGTACGAGCACGGAGAGTGTTATGTAACAGAGGATGGTGCGGAAACCGATTTGGATTTGGGGCACTACGAACGTTTTTTGAATGTGCCTACTTCTCAGGCCAATAATGTAACTACGGGAAGAATATATCAAAACGTTATTAATAAAGAGCGTAAAGGGGACTATTTAGGTAAAACGGTTCAGATTATTCCTCATATTACCGATGAAATAAAACGCAACATTAAGCTTTTGGGCACCAAGCACAAATTTGATGTGGTGATAACCGAAATTGGCGGTACCGTAGGTGATATTGAATCATTACCCTATGTTGAAGCCGTTCGTCAGTTAAAATGGGAATTAGGAAACAGGGCCCTGGTTATTCATTTGACTTTGGTTCCTTACCTGAACGCTTCCGGTGAGTTAAAGACCAAGCCTACGCAACACTCCGTGAAAACATTGCTTGAGGCCGGGGTTCAACCGGATGTCTTGGTGTTACGCACCGAACACGACTTAGGAGCCGATATCCGCAAAAAAGTAGCCTTGTTCTGTAACGTAAACCCACGCGCGGTTATTCAATCTATTGATGTATCCACTATTTACGAAGTGCCTGTTAAAATGCAGGAAGAAGGGTTGGACGAAATTTGCCTGGAAAAACTGGAATTGCCCGTCAACAAAAAACCTGACTTAAAAAAATGGAAAAATTATTTGGCCAAGATGAAAGGGGCCGAAAAAAAGGTAACGATCGGATTGGTAGGGAAATATGTTGAGTTGGCCGATGCCTATAAATCAATTATTGAAGCTTTAATTCACGCATGTACTTATAATGACAGAAAAGCGGAGATTAAACTGATTCACTCCGAAAGTATCAACGAAGAAAACGTGGCGGAGAAGTTAGCAGGTCTGGATGCTGTTTTGGTAGCACCAGGGTTCGGGAACCGCGGAATTGAAGGAAAGCTGGAAACCGTAAAATATACGCGTGAAAACAACATGGTGTTTTTGGGTATCTGCCTGGGAATGCAATGTGCAGTTATAGAATATGCACGTAATGTGATTAAACTGGATAAGGCGAACTCTACGGAAATGGACCACCTTTCTCCATACCCGGTAATTGATTTGATGGAAGATCAAAAGAATGTGACCGACATGGGGGGTACTATGCGATTGGGTGCATACGAGTGTGCCCTAAAAGAAGGTAGCAAAGCTTATGAGGCTTACGGTTTAAAGACGACACATGAAAGACATAGGCACAGATATGAGTTTAACAGCGATTATCTGGCACAATTTGAAGAAAACGGTATGATAGCCAGTGGATACAACCCTGAAACCGGATTGGCAGAAATTGTTGAGGTGCCAGGATTGAAGTGGTTTGTTGGTGTTCAGTTTCACCCGGAATATAGTAGTACCGTGTTAAAACCGCATCCTATATTTATGTCGTTCGTACAAGCTGCCATCAGTAAATAAGAACTACTAAAAATTTAAATCAAGAAACAAAGTAAAAATGGATAAGAATTCCGTTACGGGCATGATTCTGATAGCCGCTATATTAGGGCTGTTTTGGTGGATCAATAAACCCAGTGAAGAAGAAATAGAAGCACAAAAAAGATATCAGGATTCGATAGCGAAAGTTGAGGCTTCTGCCACAAAAGAAGCCGCTAGAGAGCAAAGTAATGTGGTGGTTGAAACAAAGGTAGAATCAACAACCGTTGCCGATAGTTCAGCCCAAAAACAATTGGCCGATAAATTTGGTCTTTTCGCAAGCGCTGTTGAAGGGGAGAATAAGTTTTATACCTTGGAAAATGAACGGATTAAAGTTAAGTTTTCCAGCCGGGGCGCAAAAGTATATTCGGTAGAGCTTAAGGAATATACCAATTTCGAAGAAAAACCTTTGGTGCTTTTTGATGGAGATGTAAACCAATTTGGATTTAACTTCTTTCATAACAACCGTATTCTTAACACGAATAACCTCTACTTCAGTATAGATGAAGCAGCAAGTAACGATTCTATCCTAAAGTTTAAACTAAACTTGGGCGATGATCAGTTTATGTCTTTTGATTACAAGCTGACTGCCAAGGCTTATTTGTTAGATTTTAACATCATTCAGAATAATATCGAAGATATCATCCAGGCTAACCGCGGTGGCTTTGACCTGGATTGGAAAATGGATGTGATAGCCCAGGAAAAAGGACGTAAATTCGAAATTCAATACTCCGGCGTATATTTTAAATACGATCAAGATGTGGTGGACGACATCTCAGGTAAGTCGGGTGATGAAGATTTTAGAACACCGGTAAAATGGATGGCTTTCAAAGATCAGTTCTTTTCATCAATCTTGATTGCCAAAGATAAATTTGCCGGGGGTAGGGTGGATGTGAATGTATATGCGGAGGAAGATAATTCACCTATATTGAGCACCAATACCGCATCCTTGGTTATACCCCACAAAGGTGGAAGACTAAACGAGAAGTCGTTCCAGTTTTACTTTGGGCCTAACAAATATAAAACGTTGAAAAAATTTAAAGACCTTGATCTTCAGGAGATTGTTCCTTTAGGATGGGGTATTTTTGGTTGGATCAACAAATACGCTATTATTCCAATATTTAACTGGTTAGAAGGAGGTATTGCAAGTTACGGTTTAATCATCTTGTTATTAACTTTAATTATTAAGCTGGTATTGTTCCCGTTGACCTACAAATCCTATATGTCAACGGCTAAAATGCGGGTGCTAAAGCCGCAGATCGACCAGATTAATGAGAAGATCCCTGCGGATAAAGCAATGGAGCGTCAAAAGGCTACTATGGCCTTGTATAGCAAAGCCGGGGTGAGTCCGTTAGGTGGGTGTTTGCCCATGTTGTTGCAGATGCCGATCCTGTTTGCCATGTTCCGTTTCTTCCCGGCTTCAATCGAGTTAAGACACGAAAGCTTTTTATGGGCATCTGACTTGTCGAGCTACGATTCCATTTGGGACTTGCCGTTTACCATCCCGTTTTATGGCGACCATGTTAGTTTGTTCTGTTTGTTGATGTCGATCACCAACATTGTTTATACCAAGATGAACCAGGAAATGACGCAATCAACCAGTCAGATGCCGGGAATGAAAGGTATGATGTATATGATGCCGGTGATGTTTTTGGTGTTCTTTAATAACTATGCTTCCGGTTTAAGTTATTATTACTTCGTGTCCACTTTGATTACAATATTACAAACTATTTTGATTAGAAGGTTTGTAGACGAAGAAGCCATTTTGGCCAAGTTAAATGCTAACCAAAAGAAACCTAAAAAGAAGTCCGGGTTCCAGGCCAGATTGGAAGAAATGCAGAAACAACAGCATTTACAGCAGCAAAAAAAGAAAAAAAGAAAATAGCCTTTATTGATAAGGTGGTAAGTTACAAGTTGGAAGTGATCCTGTTATCGCTTCCAACTTTTTTTATCCTTTTCTTAAGTTTTCGGCAACTTCAAATTCCAAATGTTATCCAGGTTTAATGTATCCTGTATATTCGGGATGATTTCCTTTATAGGGTCCAGTATGGAGTTCTCGATCAAGTGATCCGGCGGAACAATAATCTTCAAGGATAAAGGTTTTATTTCTATGATGGCTTTCTTTCCCAACAAAACAGGTTCGCCATCGACGTGCGCTTTAAGCTCGCTGGGGTGTTCTATCTCAATCCTTTTCGCTCTCACCACCTCGTCGTTGTCGTTTTTGTTGATGGATTTGTCCAGGAGGCTGAAAATCATGGCGGGAGCATCAAACATTGGGAAGTCTCGAATGATGCTTACATCTATCAATCCATCATCGATTTGAGCGTTGGGGGCAATATGTATATTGTTGCCGTACTGTGATGAGTTGGCAAAACTAATCAGAAATGCTTTCCTGCTATAAACTTTTCCGTCGATCTTCAGCTGGTAGGTGTCCGACTGGTAGCCGGCAAATTCAGTGGTAATAAGTTGCAGATAGCCTAACGGGCCCCTTAACTTTTTCCCTTCAAAATTATGGCTGATATGTGCGTCAAAACCAATTCCGGCCACATTTACGGAGCAATACTGGTTGACCTTCATGGTATCTATTTTTTTCTCGTGAAAATAATTCAGACTTTGAATGGCCTTGTTAATGCGCATGGGTATCTGCATAAAACGTGCTAATCCGTTACCCGAACCGGTTGGGACTATAGCCAAAGCCGTATCGGTGCCCACCAGCTTTGAGGCCACTTCGTTCACGGTTCCGTCACCTCCCACAGCTACAACTGCGTCGTATTGACCAACTGCTTTCCCGGCAAGTTCGCGGGCATGAGCTCTGAATTCGGTATAGTCTATGTCCACGGAGAGTTTGTTGCAATCCAGTTCCGACTCGATATATCGCTCAATTGTCCTTTGTTTTCCAACTCCCGATACCGGATTAATAAGAAAAAGAATCCTTTTTGTCATTTTTACGTATGGTATTTAGCTATACAAAATTACAAAACAATGCCGAATTACCGGATTGTCTTTAATTAATATCAAAAAAGAATTAGATTTAGGAACGAAAAACGGATATTTCCTATGGAAACACTATTGCAGCTAGACAGTAACTTGCTATTATTATTGAATTATTACCATACTGAATTTTGGGACCTCGTGTTTTGGTTAACTTCGAGTACGCTTGTTTGGGTTCCCTTTTATGTTATGGTTATTTATGCCATGGTCAAAGGGCAACAGTGGCAAAGTTGGACCACTATTCTAGCTGTTATTATTTTGGTGGTACTTTGTGATAGAATCTCCACGGACATATTCAAGTATGGTTTTGAACGATTAAGGCCAACACACAATGCTGACTTGAAGGACCTGGTAAAAACCGTGTTTGGTTACCGGGGAGGGAAGTTTGGTTTTGTATCGTCACATGCCACCAACACCATGGGTATTGCTGTATTTACTTCACTCTTGTTCAGGAACAGGCTTTATTCATTATTTATTCTCGTATGGTCCGTGTTCGTTGGTTATTCCAGAATCTATCTAGGGGTCCACTTCCCGGGAGATGTTCTGGGAGGATTTGTGTTGGGGGCTTCACTCGGTTATATAGTATATAAAATTTACGGGGCACTTTTGCCTAAGTTTGTTCGCTTAACTTTTTTCAATAACAAAGGTTTAGCCCGTGGTATAGCCGAGCAGTTTAAACGCCCTCAAGTGATGCAGGTCTTATTCACAGGAATATTAACTTTTATTCTGGTGCTTATTGCAGCTAAGGTAATGTTGCATTGACGGAATGATATACCGTGTAGGCACCGAGGTACAATCGGTGGTTAATCCTGTTTTACCATTACTTTTTTACATTAAAAATATTAAGAATAATATTGTATTCTTCAGGTATGTATATTTAAATAATCGCCTACAAAAAAAGTGTACGAAAAATATACTTTTTTTGTGCCAGGACAAACCGCCTAAAATCAAGGCTTCTTACAAAATTCTCGCTTCAAGCCTTTTACTTTAAAGTTAAATGTGTTTTAATTTTAAAATTTAATGTCTATATTTAAAGAACTTCGAATTTAAAATGATATGGCTTATGAGCACTACAATCACTTTCAATCAGCTAAGAAAGCTTAAAGACAGTTTGCCAAACGGCAGCATGAGAACAATCGCAGATGAATTAGACTTAAATGTAGAGACCGTTCGGAATTATTTTGGAGGAAAAAATTACGATAGGGGCAGAAGCGTTGGTATTCATATTGAACCAGGGCCTGATGGAGGAGTTGTAGAACTAGATGACACAACAATATTAGAATTCGCAAAAGACATCTTGGAAGGAAAAAAAGATGTCCACGCTATTAATTAATAGGTGAAACCAAGATAATCAAAAAAAGGTGCTGAATAAGCACCTTTTTTTATGGGTATTTATACCACATAACCCATACTAAACTCAAAATATGAAGGTGTTGTGGGCAAGTCCCAACGCAGGAAAGCTTCATTTTGGCATTTTCCAGTTTATATAATTGATTATTTCACCTTTTCGCCTCGGTTCCTCATTGTTTCGTCTCTTTTTAAAGAGTACTTCAATATATAGAACCCAGCCACACCGGCAACTATGGATCCCAGGAAGATTCCGATTTTAGCTTGATTCAAGATCTCAGCCGAATTGGTATAGGCTAAACTGGCAATAAATATCGACATGGTAAATCCGATACCTCCCAGGAGACCTAAACCGGCAAACGACAACCAGGAAGATCCCTTGGGCTTAATCGAAAACCCTAGTCGCACGGCCAACCACGAAAAGAAGGTAATACCAATCACTTTACCAAAAACCAGACTGATAGCGATGGCGAAAGAAACCATGGTTAAAACTTCTGCCCCATCATGCCCGGCGCTCAAGACTACCCCTGCATTGGCCAGGGCAAATACCGGAAGCACAAACACACTGATAAAACCATGGAACTGGTGTTCGATATACTGCAATGGGCTTCTTACTTTTTGAACCGCATATTCAATTTCGTCTACAGCATGCAGTTGTTCGTCGGTTAATACAATTTCGTGTTCGTTTTTGGCGATACTGCCAAAATGTTCGAGCCCATGATTTACCCGGGGTAAGAATTTATCGATATGTACCTTGGGTCTGGCCGGGATAGTAAATGCAATAAGCACACCAGCAATGGTAGCATGTAATCCGGAACCCGGTCCTTCAACACCCGACACAATGAACAAATACCAAATAATAAAACCTAAGAATGTATATAAGCGTAAATCCTGAATGTTGCGCAAGTTGGCAATGGCCAAAATACCTAATAGAACAGCTGCTATTATCAAATAAGTCCATTGAAGTTCACCTCCATAAAACAAAGCAATCACCAAAACGGCGCCCAAATCATCCACGATGGCCAATGCGGTTAAAAATACCTTTAAACCAAGCGGAACACGCTTCCCTAGCATACCCAGGATACCTAAGGAAAAAGCAATGTCGGTAGCCATCGGAATCCCCCAGCCGTTGTTTGCCTCTCCTTCCAGTCCGAAGGCGAAGAAAAAGATAATAGGAACAACCATACCGCCAACAGCGGCAAAGATAGGTAAGGATGCTTGCTTAAAAGAACTTAACTCCCCGGCCAGGAATTCCCGTTTTATCTCCAATCCTACCACAAAAAAGAAAATAGCCATTAGTCCGTCATTAATCCAGTGGTGCCAGCTCATTTTTAAATGAAACTTGTTGACATCAATGGTCAGCACATCGTGCCAGGTGTGTTCGTAAATTTCATGATCTACATTGGCCCAAACAACGGCTGCAAATGTGGCTATCATTAAAAGTGCGCTTCCTCCTGTAATACCTTTGAAGAATCGCTGAAAGTAAGTCAAGTCTTTTTGATTTTCAGTCTTTGTCATCTTATAATAATTGTTAGTCTAATGTTTTCTGATTTAAATACTTGTTGGCTAACTCTAATTTTTCCGGTGTGCCAATGTCAAACCAGTATTCATCCCAATCTTTCCATCCAAAGATGGCGTTTTCTGCAGAAAGATCAAGATATCCATTGGTTATGGAAAACTTGCGTATGTTGCCCAATTGGGGTATTAATGTTGGGTTAATAATGTGGATTCCGGAAAAAGCCAATGATTCGTAAGCGTTTTGTTTGCGGGTGATGCGTCGTGCACCAGTGGAAATGTTTTCCCATCCGGAGAGTCTATGGTCTTTATCGAATAAAAAGTACCTGGTTGTAGGCCTTTTTTTTACCATCAAAGTGGCTATGCCACCATTGTTTTGGTGATAGGCCACCATCTTGTTGAGATCCGCACCGGTTAACACATCAGCATTGTATAGAACAATGTTTTTATCGGGAACGAATAATGGAGCTGCTTTGAGCAATCCGCCACCGGTTTCCAATAGTTCCGCACTCTCGTCGGAAATAAAAAGCTCAGTATTGGGATAGTATAATGTAGATATGAAATCTTTAACCGCACCTGAATAATGATGTACATTGATAATTATGCGCGTTACACCAATACCAACCAGCTTTTCAATGGCATGCTGTAACATGGGTTTCCCCGCTACCTCAACCAATGCTTTGGGCTTGTTTTTAGTGATGTGTGACAGGCGTGTTCCCAGGCCTGCGGCAAAAATAAGTGCGTTCATCAATTATCTTTTGTACTCGTGTTAATTTTTACAATAATAAGAAATTTAATGATATAGCGTATATTGAAAAGGGGACGGGACGTTAATATAATAGAAAAAAATGCCAATGACAAGCTAGAATTTACAGTGATTGTATTGAACCGATACATATTGTAGAAAACAATTAATGCCGTAACCTTTTTCGATCACCTAACGATAGTTTTTGCGAGGGAATTTTAGTTTTTAATCGGTTTACAAAGCTTTTTTTCCTTGTTTGCAGTCAGGTCACACTTCTTGCATTTATACTTATGTTTCTTTTGTTTTTCGGAATCCAAATCTTTTTTATTTGAATCCTTACATTTTTTGCTTCCCATGACTTTACCCTTTTTTGATTTCCTGTTCTATATGTCTAAGCTTAACAGTTACAGGATAATTTTCCCGAATATATTTGGCCATTCTTTCAGCACTATATACCGATCGATGCTGACCTCCTGTACAACCAAAATTTACCATCAAATGTTTAAAGTTTCTGGAAATATATTTCTCAACCGATTTTGATATCAAGGGAAATACGCTTCCCAGGAATTCTTCCATCTCAGGCTCATTTTCAAAAAACTTAATAACGGATTCGTCTTTCCCGGTTACGTGCTGGTATGCTGCATATCTTCCCGGGTTATGGATGGCCCGGCAATCAAATACAAAACCTCCTCCGTTACCACTCATATCGTAGGGGATTCCTCTTTTGTACGAAAAACTATTGATTGTAACCGTCAGTGCATTGATTCTTAATAGTTTTTCGTTATGGGTCAATGCATCCAGTACCGTGTTGAGTTCCGGTATATTTATGGGCAAAGGATGGTTGGTCAACAGATAGGTAATGTTTTTAAGTGCAAACGGAATACTTTTTAAAAAATGTTCCTTTTTCTCGTAAAACCCTCTAAATCCATAGGCTCCCATAGCTTGCATAATCCGGATGTACACATAACCTAAAAAGTGATTCTTAAAAGATGCTTCATCTACTTCCTTGTGTTTTTTTAATGTCTGGATATAATGGTTGTATAACATTTCGCGCAAGTCGACAGGAATATCGGCTTTGCCGTCATACAAAAGAGATGCTAAGTCGTATTGCAGCGCACCTTTACGACCTCCCTGATAATCAATAAACCAGGGTTCGCCACTTTTTACCATGATATTACGGGACTGAAAATCGCGGTATAAAAAATAGTGATGTTCTGCTTCCAGTAAGAAATCCATCAGACACTGGAAGTCTTCCTCTAATTTTTGCTCGTCGAACGGCACCTGGGCCAGCTTCAAAAAGTAATATTTAAAGTAGTGTAAATCCCATTGCATCGACTGCCGGTCAAAGGCTTTTCGAGGGTAACACAATTCAAAATCCAATCCTTCGGTTCCTTTGAGCTGAAACAAGACCAGTTCTTCAATGGTCTTTTTATATATTTCTATGAGCGCTTCCGAGAATTCGTCCTCGGTTCTGTTTCTCTGCAGAAAATCAAACAAGGTGGTATCGCCCAGGTCTTCCAACAGGTACACATTATTTTCTGCATCGTTTTCAAATATTTTTGGAACATTTAATCCTTTGGCATGAAAGTGTTCCGAGAATCCGACAAAAGCAATGTTTTCCTTTTTATCGGAGTTGTAAGCGCCTAATGCGGATTTACCACCACCTTTAAAACGAACATACTCCCGGTACGATCCCGATACGGGTAGCATATTCATAGATTCCACTTGCTCACCGGTGTTGCGAGTGAACATTTTCATTAAAAGCTGCAATTTATCTTGTTCCATTGATGATGGTGTTTATGGTCTGTTTATTCTGTGTTCAAAGCTAATGAAAAAAGTCCACAGTTCTTTTACAACAGGCTATGGCCACTGGGAATGGCCTTTAACCCGTAATATGCATCAGAAATCCTGTTACGCAATTCAACTACTTCAAAACAAGGGGTTTCACTGCTTTGCTGCGACTCAACAGGGCTGTGCTCCCGAAAGTAATCGGGACAAGTTATGCCTCGTTTCAGTAACGCTTTGTTGTATGTATTTTAAATGCCCATTACGTATCTCTAATACATCATCAGGGTTAATACCAGTGGTATATCAAAATGATGGATAAAGCATCCGGTTTATAATACCATTTTGACCTTGAAGTAAGCCTTATTATGTGTCGGTATAATTACAGATTACTGTTGATACCGAATCAAAGAGTGATTTTTATCAATGATATTTAT
This sequence comes from Saccharicrinis sp. GN24d3, assembly GCF_052400645.1. Lineage (NCBI taxonomy): Bacteria > Pseudomonadati > Bacteroidota > Bacteroidia > Marinilabiliales > Marinilabiliaceae > Saccharicrinis > Saccharicrinis sp. GN24d3. Next base: position 47,578 of record NZ_JBQTGI010000025.1, on the reverse strand, counting down.
TTTTCGGAATTGCTTTTTATGCGCCAAGGTATTCAGGATCTTTTAATGACTAGAACATAACTAAAGAATAGTCAAAAAAATAAAAATATTTACATATTTTTACAATTGTAAGAAAATTTTAATACTTTTGAGATCACATTTTCTAGTTGTTCACTTTTAAAGATCATTCATTATGAGCATTATTTATGTTGTTGCAGTAACTTTAGCAATCGTAATTGTACATAGGGAGAGAATTAAATTGATTAAACAATTGAACGCACTTTAAAATAGGTGATTGCTGGGTTACTAAAATAATTCAGTAAGTTATTAGGTAACCAAAAAGAATTTGAAAAACAAAGGCATCCTGACCGATTGACAGGATGCTTTTGTTTTTGGCAATATTTCTAATCGATGTTTTTTTTAATCTACCGTGGTATATAATCCCACTTTCTGGGAGGTTTACAGGTAAATGTACTACGTTGTGACTTTTGTCAGCAAGGTCTCTGAATGTATGGGTGTTAGAGTTTGGTTTGGTGGAGATGAATTCCTAACAATCGGACCGCAACTGAATTTAAAATATCATACCTGACTGTAATATGATACACCCCATGATAAATGGTTCATGCGCCTTCCGGTTCCGATTCCATAAAAGCTGCTGCCGATTCCATTTCAAAGCAAGTTGATTCAGCAGTAACGATTCGGGATGGTCATCTCTTCATCCACTAAAAAAAGACTGCCCTTTCGGGCAGCCTTCCCTTCAAAATATAAAAAAACGCCTAAGCGATTACGAAACCTCATTTTTTGTTACCAGCTAATATAGGCTATTTGTTAAACTACTCCTGCTCAACTATGGTTTTTCCTTTTCTTAGGTCAACGATTACCCTGGCAGCTTTGTAAGTATTATAAACCTTTAGGTTTTTGTTTTGAATAAGAAGCATTAGCTTATCGATTTTATCCGTAAGCAGGTTGGTGCAATCTTTTATCAGTTTGTCCAGTTCGGTGGTGGCTTGCGAGCGGGTTACTATGGCAGCACGAGGGGCACTGACGATATTGACAAAATCATCAATTTCCTTTTTAAGCGCAGTTATGTCCTCAGGCCCTTTCCCGTAGTCGGTTAAGTTACCGTTTAGTTTTTCAGCTTCCCGGTAGATGTTGAGGCAGGCAGCTTGAAGCATCTCGTCGGGCATTTTTTCGAGTTGAGAAGGTGTTACGGCACACTTGGCTTGTAAATCCGGCATGCTGTTAATCTGTGCATATACAAAAAGCGCAGCAGCCATTTCAACGGTGGCCTCAATCAATTCCGCTTCCTCTTTTACTTTTAAAGCGCTGTTGCTATTTGAAAGCCCCTGTTGGATTTGATAGACCTCTTGTATTTTTCCGGAAGTTGCATAGAATAGGTTTACTTGTTCCCCAAGTGCCGGAATGGAGTTTATTTCTGTGTTAAAGGTGTTGAACACCTTGTCGACAGCCTTGAACATAGCTACTTTGTTACGTTGTCTGGCATTCATGGTAAATATAATTTAGTTAATGAATAAAAGGCTATTTAATAGTTTCTTAATTTAATATTAAGATTAGCAATAAGATATTCAAATTATTCGTTCGTTTATTCATGTATGTGATGAAAGTCTGGTTATAGATGATAAGACTTTGGATTGTGTTGATAAATGGGATTAGTGGAACTGGAGTATGATGTTTTAGTATTTTTAAATTTAACGGTATATGATTTTAGAAAATAATTCTTGAACTAGTTCGTAGGGTGCCATACATAATTTCGGAGTTATTGATTGTTAAACAACTCCCGGTATTATACAGGTCTCTTTTCGTGAAATCCATATGGGTTCGGGCGGTTGACTGTTGTCTTTTCGTCGCTGCTACCTGCCGATTCTTGACTGTAAGATGCCATTTCTTTACTGTCAGAGTTCATTTCTAAAGCGTCAGATTGAATTTCGCAACAGTCACCTATCTTTTCTTGTTTGTCACCTTTTTATTCTTTACTTACAGGGATCATTACCCTAATGTAGGCTTCCGCTTCTTGGGTGTTAATGTCCATTTCCACGCCGTCAGATAATGTTTCGGGACTGTTATTGGATTGCCGACCATGTTATGGAGATGGCGCATCCATGTGCCAGTAGTATAAGGATTGATACTTGTATTTTTATTGGGTTGATCATGGCCCGGATTTATAATTTAAACTGACCGAACCAAAGTACCCGCCTCATTGTTCAGCTACTACCACATAAAATTATGACATATGCAACTAGGTACATTTTCTATCAGTCTTGCCGTAAAGGATATTCATGCATCCAAGGCATTTTACGAAAAACTTGGTTTTGCCGTTTTTGGAGGCGATATCAACCAAAACTGGTTGATCATGCAAAACGGGAGTGCAACGGTTGGGCTTTTCCAGGGCATGTTCGATCAAAACATACTGACCTTCAATCCGGGATGGGACAAAAACGCGCAAGAGGTCAACCCTTTTACCGATGTGCGCGAAATTCAAAAACAACTCAAAGACAAGGGGATTGAATTTCAATCGGAAGCCGATGAAACAACAACAGGGCCGGCAAGTTTTGTAATACTGGATCCAGATGGAAACCCCATTTTGGTGGATCAGCATCGTTAATTGTATGGTTTACCCGCCATATGCATTAGAAATCGCGTTACGCAAATAAACTACTTCGAAACAAGGCATTTCACAAAGTTTCTTCAACTCACCGGAGTGGTGCCCCCGAAAGTAATCGGAACAGGTTATGCCTCGTTTCAGCAACCGCTTGTTTCATGGTATTTTAAATCCACGTTACGTACCTTTAATACATATCCGGGTTTAAACAAAATGGTCCTAGTGCACGAATAACACAAACCTTAGGATTAGCCTCGGTTTCTTATCCCTAATCTAAATTATATCTGAACAGATGAAAAAAATTGTATTTGTAGTCATATTTCTGATTTCGTTTTCGCTGAAAGCACAACAAAGGGGCAGAAACTCTGATCCCACTAAGTCCATCAAAGGCATTGTAAAGGAGGTACTGAACATTATATCAGGAGAGGAAGGTAAAGAAAGAAATTGGGACGCGTTCAGGAACTTGTTTTTACCCACTGCACGCATGACGGTTGTATATCACGATGAAGACCATCCTATCCCGATAGAAACGGTTAGCGTGGACGAATTTATAGCACACCTATCTGACGAATATTACCAAAAGGGGTTTACTGAATATGAATTGGGAAAAGCGGTGGATGAATATAACGGCATAGCGCATGTGTTTCAAAGTTTTTATGCCAAAGATTCGGAATCAAAAGAAGAACGTGGGATTAACAGTTACCAGCTTGTATACCATAGCGAGAGGTGGTGGATAGCAAACCTGGTTTGGACAGGAGACTCTAACGGTGTTAAAATTCCTAAAAAGTATTTGAGAAAACGGTGAACTTAATAAAACTTAGTCTGTTATAGAAATATAAGGAACAGATTAAACATATCCCTGTACACTATTGAACATTCAGTTAACTTTAATCAATGATAGTATGAGAATTTTTATCGAATTTTGGAAGGCCAAAGATGCATGGTACGATTTATCAAAGCGTAAGCGTGAGGACTTTGTGGTACAAATTGGGCCCGCAATGGCCGATTTAATTTCGGAAGGGGTAATTGTGGATGCGTGGGGCACAAATGATGATTCCTCGCCTTACAAAGCGGATTACGATTTCTTTGCGATCACTAAATTCCCGTCAGGTGATCTGTTGGAGAAGTTTCAGGAAATTGTGGAAACTTCCGGGTGGTACAATTACTTTGAACAGATTAATGTATCAGGGCAGGACTTGGGCACTGAGACGGTCATTGGTCGGATGATTGATTTGAAGAAGGAACAAGTTATGATTGAAAAAAACATATAACTTTCTTTAAAGATAGCGTGTTAATATTGCCGACTAACGAGGACAAGCCAAAAACCAAACAGGTTTTTGGCTTGTCCTCGTTAAGGTAGATGATTTTGATGGGATATGACAAAATGCCCGAAAAATAAAGCACGGGACAGAATTCACTCCCCGGCATAACAAAACCCGGGAGCGGAACGGTTTGCCCTCAGGAATCCGGAAGGATAGGATTTGTTAATTTCATTGTGATTTCTTATCGGATTTAAAGGTTTTGACTTGAATAATTGCTACATTATACATGGTTTAAGGATTCGATAACAAAACCTTTGCATTAAATGGGCAATCATAAAAATAAAATAGGAATAATTTCCTTGCTAATCTCCATCTTTGGGTTGATAACCGTACAATTACTTCTCTCATTTGAATATTTGGTGAATCCCTACTGGCATATTTTATTGTCCGGTTTTGAGGCGGCAACCATCGGTGGTTTTGCCGATTGGTTTGCGGTAAGCGCACTGTTCCATGAAATACCGATTCCGGTGGTTAAAAAACACACCAATATAATTGTTCGTAATCGTATGAAACTAACCGAAGGTGTGGTAGACCTGGTTACCAACAAATGGCTGGCACCGGACATTATCAGGGAAAAAATTGCCGAATTCTCCATTGTTAAAAATGTCATTGAAGCTTTGCACCTACCTCAGAATAAAAGACGGGTGGTCGGTTTTTTAAAGGATACTTTTGTTAGACTAACCGAAGAGCTGGACACCCCTGAGGTGGCCGGGTTTATCCAATCTGTCTTAAGGGAGCAAATAAAAGATCTGAATGTATCCGCTCCGCTTGGTAACTGGATTAAAAGATCGATCAGGGAAGGCGAACACGAGCAGTTATGGATGATGGTTCTTGATTCGGCGCAAAAAACCATTTACGATAATTCTACCCGCTTAGCCTTGCTTCACCTGGTAGAGAGGCAATTGGACGAATACAAGAGCGAAGGCTTGTTTAAAGGTATTTTTCTGGGTATTGCGGGTGGCCTGGGAGTTATGGACAGTGAGGTAATAACCGATAAAATTCTGATTTCGATGAACGAGTTCATCGAAGAGGCCAAGAATGATCCCCGGCATCAAATACGTGTTAAAGTTGAAGATAACATCTTGCATTTCTCGAACAAACTGATCTCAGGCGACCAGGAAGCCACACAAATGGTCGACGGCTGGAAAGAGAAACTGATTCATAATGCCGATGCGAAACATATGATTCAAAGTCTTTTGTCCAATTTAAGGCAGTCTCTAAGTCAGCAATTAAATGAAAAGGAATCTGTAATTTCAGGTTTTATTGAAAATAATGTGGATAAGCTGCTGCTAGAACTGGAAGGAGACAAAAACAGCCAGGATAAAATAGATAGATGGTTACGCTTAAACATCAGTGAACTAATTAGTAAATACCATCACGAAATAGGCGAGATGGTGCGTCTGAGTTTGTCAAAGCTGGATGATACCGAGTTGGTTGGCCAGATAGAAGAAAAAGTGGGGAACGATCTTCAGTTTATCAGGTTAAACGGCGCTGTAGTTGGCGGTTTGGTAGGGGTGTTCATTGCATCCATGAGGTTAATTTTGAATATTATTTAAAATTAGTAAGCACAAAATATACGCTAATCGCTTTCGCTTTGGTCTGGATGAATGCTTGATAAAGTGGAATTAAAGTCGCGAAGATTTCGTGATTTTAATCAAGTTTTGCAAATTCCTTATTACATTTATGGCCTTTTTAAAAATCAAACATTACTTATCGTGACAAAATTATCATACGAAAGCGGTGCTTCAGATAAACCGTTATTGGGCGTTACTATCGCAGAAAAGCTAAAAGAAACAGTTGAAAGATTTCCGGAATGCGAAGCGTTGTCAGTGCCCTATCAAAATTACAGGGCTACCTATAAAGAGTTTTGGCAAGATGTGGAAGAAGTAGCCAAAGGTATTTTGAGCTATGGTGTTAAAAAAGGTGACCGGGTAGGTATTTGGTCGGCAAACCGATTTGAGTGGGTGTTGGTTCAATTTGCTACTGCCCGCATTGGGGCAGTGATGGTAAATATCAACCCGGCTTATAAAGCGTCTGAACTGAAGTATGCCCTGAAACAGTCCGGGGTTAGTCTGTTGATCATGTCCAAAGGGTTCAGAAAGACCAATTATATTGAAATCCTGAATGAAGTACGTGCTGAATGTATCTACCTGAAACATATCGTGGTTATTGACCATGATTGGCAAACTATGTTGGGGGCGGGTAAAAAAATCACAACTGAAGAGTTGAACTCTATTGAAGATGAACTTCAGTTCGATGATCCCATCAATATTCAATATACTTCGGGTACAACGGGATTCCCCAAGGGAGCTACCTTATCGCATCATAATATTTTGAACAATGGTTATTTTATTGGTGAGCGATTAAAATACACAGAAACGGACAAAGTCTGTATTCCGGTTCCTCTCTATCACTGTTTCGGTATGGTACTGGCCAATCTGGCCTGTATTACACATGGATCATGTATGGTGTTGACAGGTGAAGCATTTGATGCCGAGGTGGTAATGCAAACGGTTCAGGACGAAAAATGTACCTCGCTGTACGGGGTTCCGTTGATGTTTATTGCCGAGTTGAACCACCCACGATTCAAGGAATTTGACTTTTCGATGTTGCGCACAGGAATCATGGCCGGAGCATCATGTCCTGAATCCACCATGAGGGCCGTCCGCGAACAAATGAACATGAAGGAGGTAGGGATCTGTTACGGTATGACCGAAACATCGCCGGTAAGCACGCAAACCTTCGTCGACGACAATGAGTACAGAAGGTGTGCTACTGTTGGTAAGGTACATCCCCATATAGAGTTAAAAATCATAGACCCGGAAACAGGGAAAATTGCACCAAGGGGAACGCGGGGAGAATTATGTACACGCGGCTATTCGGTGATGTTAAAATATTGGAACAATCCGGAAGCAACTGCCTCCGTTATTGATGAAGGACGCTGGATGCATACGGGTGACCTTGCCGAAATGGATGAAGATGGATATGTGAAAATTGTTGGTCGTATCAAGGATATGATCATTAGGGGAGGGGAAAATATTTCACCATTCGAGGTTGAAGAGTTCTTGCATAATCATGATGCCATTAAAGAGGTTCAGGTGATCGGTGTTCCTGACTTTAAATATGGCGAAGAGGTGATGGCCTGGGTGATTTTAAAAAACGGTACTCAAATAGCAGAAGAAGAATTAAAAGCCTATTGCAAAGGTCAGATTGCTACTTTTAAAATTCCTAAATATTGGAAGTTTGTAAACGAGTTCCCAACCACGGTAACCGGCAAAGTCCGAAAAGTGGAAATGCGCGAGATATCTGCCGAAGAGTTGGGTTTGTCGCATCGATAGAAAGCGTTTGGCTTTAACTCAGTGATATTTAATTATCTTTACATCCATACATTGGGGCAAGTAAAGCTATACAAAAACAGATAAATATCTGAGATTTCTGTTTGGATCGTTATCGGTTTACTATTATGGTGTATTCATTATTTCATTGTGAGGTTTGTAAATAAATTGGGCATGTAATGCTGAGTTTTCGAATATTGTTAGGTATAAATATAGTATTTTTATTCACGGGCATTCTGAGCGATGGATTATTCGCTCAAGGTGCCTGTTCTATTGTTGGTGAATTGGTAAATTCAGAGACAAATCAACCAGTACCTTATTGCGCCATACAGATAGAGGACGGTATTTCGGGGAGCATGAGTAACGAAAGTGGTATGTTTAAAATTACAGCCCCTTGTGCGAAACATGTTAAATTAGTATTCAGTAGTCTCTCGTTTGAGGAATTGGATACCATTATTTTTGTTAATCGGGAGGAAAGGATATTTATTAAACTTAAACCCACAAGTCTTTCGTTGCCCGATATAAAAGTCATTGCAAACGTAAACTCTGATTTGTATTCTTCTTATAAAATCAAGCAAACCGCCATTCAGCATATTCAGCCATCGGGTTTAAGTGACCTACTGCAACTACTTCCCGGTAACTTAATTGAAGAGCCAGATTTATCACAACCCAATTACATTAGCATAAGGCAAGTAGATTCGGATAATAATACAGCTATCGGAACAAGTATAGTTATTGATGGTATTCCAATTTCGGATGATGGGAATATGCAGCAACCTTACGGTACCGATATTAGTATTTCCCAAAACACTTCAACTGCTAACGGTTTAGACTTGAGGCAGTTTAGTACCGATGAAATAGAGAGTGTTGAAGTGATTACAGGTATACCTTCGGCGAAGTATGGAGACCTTACCTCCGGAGTAGTCGTAATACAACGTAAAGAAGGAGTAAGTCCGTTGGAAGTTAGGGCAAAAACGGATATAAATAATAAACTACTGGCCATTGGAAAAGGGATCGCATTACCTAAAAAAGGGGGCGTGTTAAATATAGGTTTTGATTATTTGAATTATGTATCCGATCCCAGGAATTCATTAAATAATTATCAAAGAATAACCTCGTCCTTGCGACATAAAAGGAAATTTATTATTGATAATAAAACACTTACCACAAAAATAGGTGTGAGTTTAATAAATACATTGGACAAAGAAAAAGAGGATCCGGAAATTAATTCCGGGGTAAATGATTTGTTTAAAAGTGACTATAAGAAGATAAGCGCCAGCTTACAGGCAGCATATTATGCCAACAGCAAATGGCTGGATAAGTTGGCTTTTAATTTTTCTGCCTCACAAACGCAGGATAAAATTGTCAGAGATAAATTTATTGCCTTAAATGGTCCCACTCCCCAACCAATTTCCACCACAGAAGGAGTTTCAAAAGGGATTTATTTGCCAAGCCAGTACCAAGCCGATTTGCAAATTGAGGGTAAACCGGTGGATGTATTTGTTAATATTGAATTTAGTAAGAAATTATATACAAAAGGAATGTCCCATTTGCTCAACCTCGGGGGGAGTTATACTTCGGTTAAAAACAATGGGAAAGGGGAAACTTACGATTCTTCACGGCCACCGTTCGTCGGAACATTAACCGGTAGGCCCAGAGATTTCAGATCTATTCCGGCTCTCCAAAAAATGTTTTATTATGCCGAGGATAAAATAATGTTAGCATTAGGAAATTGGGAGTTTACTAACCAAATAGGTGTTCGGAGCAATCAACTCATTAATTTAAGCGAAGACTATTCCATAAAAGGAAAAATTTATATAGATCCGCGTTTAAATTTAAACATTAAATTACCTGAGATCAAATGGATAAATAATGGTTTGAACATATGGGTAGGTGCAGGATACGGAAATCACACAAAACTTCCGATGAGTTATCTGATGTACACATATCCTGTTTATATTGATATTATAGAGTTAAACTATTTTTCGCAAAATCCCGATTTGAGGACACTTTACACTCGTACCTATATTATGGATAGAACAAACTATGCATTAAAACCTTCCCGAAACAAAAAGAAAGAATTGTCATTAAGGATTGAATGGAACAATTTTAAACTAAAGTCAACTGTTTTTCATGAGCGTAGCACAAGCGGTTATTCAAGCAATGATAATTATTATGCACTAATTTATAATAAGTATGATGCATCTTCTGTTTCCTCTGAGGGGCTGACAGAACCACCTGGTTTAAATGAATTTACTTTTGAAAAAGATACTGGGTTTTATTATATTGACATTGACAATAATGCGGCGTTAGTGGATAAAAAAGGTGTAGAATATAGTATTGAGTTCCCAAAGATAAATCCTTTAAAAACAAATATAAGTATTAACGGAGCCTGGTTTAAAACGGAGTATGGCACATCAGAATTGGTGCAGTCCCGTCCTTCGGTTATCTTGAATAATGAAGAATACCCATATGTAGGGGTTTATAATATCGGAGGATTGAAAAAGGGACAATTTAATAGTAATGTGAGATTTGATACGCATATACCCTTGTTAAGGTTGATTTACACGATTAATGCACAGTTAATCTGGTATTCAGATTATGAAAGGACCTATAGGTTGGAACATCCGGTATTTTATTTTGATAAAAAGGGCCAGCAATATCCATATCTCGAAGGAGATGAACAGGATTATGTTTTAAGGCATCTTAATAGAAGTTACTCAAGCATATTTTATCAAAAACAAACCATTCCCTTTTCAATGGATTTGCATATGAAGATGACTAAAGAAATAGGTGATAGGATTAAAATTGCGTTTTATGTAAATCGATTTTTGGGTTATTATACGCCATATACATCCAATAATGGTAAATACTATCAAAGAAGTACTAATTCCGCATTCGGACCCCAAAGCCCTTATTTTGGAGCAGAAATTAAATATAAAATAAAATAAAATTATGAATAAGTTGAGATGTGTAGGTTTTGTACTGATGTCGGTTTTATTATTCTTTTCTTGTAAGGACCAAGAAACGCCTGTTACTATGCTAAGCGTTGAGGTTTCTTTCCCAGACGAATTAGGTGGTGTAAATAAGGATGGAGTATCGTTGAGTCTAATAAATCAAAACTCAGGTAAAGTTTATGATGGATTAACAGGTACAGAGGGAGAATGGGAGATTGAAATACCCGAAGGCGTATATAATGTTTCTGCTTTTGCGGAAAAAGAATACACAACCATTGCTGGTAGCGAATCATTTACAACTACAGCAAACCTGGTAGGTACACAAGAGAATTTAAGTATAGTCGGAAAATCTCAATCGCTCTCTCTAGAATTGTCTGTGAGTATTAATAGCAACACATGGGTTTTTAAGGAATTATATTTTACCGGTTCGCGAACGCCGGAGGACAAGTCTTATCGAAGCGACAAATATTTTTCTATAGTCAACAATTCCGATGAAGTGTTATATGCCGATGGAATATCGCTCAGTGAGTCACATGTGCTTACTTCTTCGGATGTTTATGATTGGGAATCAATTGTTAGCAGGGATGAAGCATTTGTGGTAAACCATATCTACACTATTCCGGGAGATGGAACCACATACCCCGTGCAACCAGGCGAAACCATTATATTGGCTGACTTAGGAATTGATCACACGACAGAAAATCCTAATTCATTTGATTTGACGATGGCCGATTTTGAATGGTGGGATGATCATAGTTTAGATTCGGATGTGCCTGAAGTGGAAAATTTGATTAAGAGTTACTCTTCTTCTAAAACCATTTGGACACCGCATAACAGAGGTTTAAAATCGTATATTATTTTTAAACAGGAGGGTGCAATGGACGATTTTTTAACCAATAATGTCATTGAAGGCCAAACAGCTATCGGTAAACCTTTGATTCGTTATAAAGTTCCCAACGATGTAATTATAGATGCGGTTGAAATGAGTACGCCTAGTAGCTTTAGTTTAAAGGTCATTTCTCCGGCACTTGATGCAAGTTATACGCATTGCGGCGATGAGGGAGACGAACGCTATGGCAAATGCGTGCGCAGAAAGGTGGCCAGGGAAGTAAACGGAAGAAAAGTATATATGGATACAAACAATTCCGCAGTGGATTTTGAAACTACAGTAACTCCTATGCCGGGTTTATAACATGCCTAAAAATATTGCTTATATCATTCGCGCTATTCTTGGAATAGTCTGTATTTCTATACAGGGTCAGCAGGTAAAGGATTTGGCTTATGTTTCGTTTTGGAACAAGGCAATGGATTCAACACAGTTCGCTAACCCCGCCTTAATGGATGGATTGCATCAAGTAAACGTTAAAACCATGGGGGGCAGCTATTACTATAATGAGGATGGAAAATTATATAACGTACAAAAAGGAAATAAAACAAATAAATATCGCTTGGCAATACATAGTTACACTAAAAAGGAAAGCTTTACATTTTATAGTGAGGTATATTATCAAAACGGATCAAAAGATAATGTAACTTGGAACAATATTAATTATTCCGGGAGAATTGGGCCTTATCTAATTGCCGATTCTACAGGAGGAACAAGTTATCATGAAGAATATTTTTTTAAAGGAGGGATCGAACGGAAGTATGATATTTTCTCGTGGGGCATTGAAGGATCCTACCTGGCTAGAATACATTATAGGAAAAATGATCCCCGACCTAAAACCAATACCTCAATTATAAGTATTAAACCTGGCGTTTCGTTCCGTGTAAAAAAGTACAGGTTGGGACTTCATGTGGGAGTTGACCGTTATGAGCAAAATTTGAACATGCGAATTTACGGCGGTGATAACGAAAAAGATTATTTCTATTTTCTGGAAGGACTCGGGTTTTACGATAAGGTCTTTTCCGGCACAAACGCCTACCTTGAAACGGATTATTCCTCAAATGCGATTGAGGCCGGTGTCCAATTCGTTCCGGTTAAAAAGGAAGGACTTTTTTATACTCTTAAGTGGCTCAATAGTAATACGGAACAGTATTTTGCGCATACGTACCCCAGTATTTATAAGCAACATTTTTTAATCGGGAAGTTAGGTTGGACAAAACAATATGAGAATTTGTTTTTGCAGTTTGATGGATTGGCCCATTTTACCAATGGAGTTGGAACGGAACGTGTATATGAAAGCATCATAGTTAATGAAGAAACGGATACAAGCGATAAGCGCCTTCTGACGGAGAGTGATAACTATTCGCTCAATAGGCTAAACCTGCACTTATCTGCTTTTTTATCTTCAAATATAAGTGATCAGATCATGGTATTTGGACGAGCGCACATCGAAAAACAAAAGTTTAAAGAGGAATACCTAAGCAGTAGCGAAATGCGTTGGCAAAGGACCGGTTGGAAAGTTCAACCTTCGATTCAAGTTTTGTTTGGACATTCGTATCTGGAGTGCTCTTTGGGATATGCCTCGTATTTATTTGGTAATAAAGAAATTATAGGTATACCGGACGGACAGGGGAATTCCGATATAAGACAATCGACCATAAAAGAATCACTAATATTACCCAATTGGAAATATAAAACAGCCGATTATTCAAACTATTTTATATCGATAAAGTATACAACTAATATTGCAGAAAAGAAAGCGTTAAATTTATCCGCAGAATATTCTAATCAAAATTCAGACCTTATTCAGTTTAATAGCTGTCAGCTTAATGTGGGCATTAATTTCTAAACTATGAACAACATTATCGAATGCAATAACCTGACGCATTTTTATGGTTCGCGCTGTATATACGAAAACCTTAATTTTAACGTTCCGGAGGGAAGAATCGTAGGATTACTAGGGAAAAATGGAACGGGTAAAACAACTACCATCAACATATTAAACGGATATCTAAAACCCCGGAGCGGGGAATGTTTGATGTTTGGTGAGAATTCTTCCAGGCTGTCTCCAGGAACCAAGCAAAAGGTGGGGTTGTTGATTGAAGGGCATGTTCAATATTCTTTTATGACCATTAGGGAAATTGAGAAGTTCTACTCTGCCTTTTATCCTAAGTGGAAAAAAGACAGATATTATGAATTGATGAACCTACTTACCATCAATGTAAAACAAAAGCTTTCGCAGATGTCGTGTGGACAAAGATCGCAAGTGGCACTGGGGCTTATCCTGGCGCAAGACCCGGAACTGCTGATTTTGGACGATTTCTCCATGGGACTCGATCCAGGGTATCGTATGTTATTTGTTGATTACCTTAGCGAATATGCCCGTTCCGAAAATAAAACAGTTTTTGTTACCTCGCATATTATCCAGGATATGGAGCGGCTGATTGACGATTGTTTAATCATGGACTATGGAAAAATTATTCTGCAAATGCCTGTGCGCGAACTGTTGTCGAAGTTTCGTCGCTTTCGTTTTGCTTGCGATAAACCCTTTATGTTAAACGAGTTTCCCGAATTGTTACATCCTGTTACCATAAAAGGCAGAACTGAAGTTTATACCATGCTTGGGCAGAACGAACTTAAAAAAATAACGGAGGAACGTAATTTAAATATAAAAGAAATAAAAGAAGAATGGCTTACTTTGGAGGAAGCCTTTATCGGCCTAACCGGAAAATATTAAACTATGGAAAAAGCACTGCTATATAAGGAATGGAAGAAAACCGAGCTTTTCGTTTGGGGCATTTTTTGGGTTGGAATTATTTTATTGACTTATACCTTCTTGAAACTGGGACGTTCCTTTCGGTTTGTCGGAATGGAACACCTGATAGATGTGATAGTTAATCGTAAGCAGTTTGCGTATACCGATATGAAATATTATCCGCTGGCGGCAGGATTGTGTCTAGGTCTTGCGCAGTATATACCTGAAATGATTCAAAAGCGTATTAAACTTACATTGCATTTGCCGCTGAACGAAAATCGAATCATAGCCTTAATGTATAGTTATGGATTGGGGGTGTTGTTGTTCATTTTTACGGTTGATAACATAGGAATAATCGTTTTTACACGAATAAACTTCCCCTTAGAAATAATGGTCAATTATATTGTAACGTCTATACCATGGTATATTGCAGGGTTGGTTGCTTATTCATTTGTGGCCATGATTTGTTTGGAACCTACCTGGTCCAGAAGGGTTTTTAATGTGCTGATAGGAGCAGGCACCGTGAAGTTGAGTTTTATTTCAAGCTTACCGGCTGCACAAGAACCTGTTATTGGGTTGCTCCTGGTATTAACAGTGATTGTAATTCCGTTTGGTTTTTTGTCGGTTTACCGCTTTAAGCAGGGCAAACATAATTAATGTATCGGGAGATTTAGGAATGAAAATAATAAAATATACGATTATAATTCTGTCCACTCTGCTTTTGGCATGGATAATACCGGGGATCTATCATCTGATGACAGACAAAAGTATGGATCTTCCGTTTGCATATTATAGTTCTGTTGAGAAAGCCTTTTGCACTATTGATGTTAGAGGGAAGCATAATACTGTCCGTAAGAATGTCAATACAGGTATGATATATACACAATCGGAGTTCGATAGTATTTTACCCATGTTTTATATCAAGCAACTTCTATCCGACACAAGGTTTCCCGAAAGTATTAACGGGAAGGCAGTTAATGGAAAGGAGGCAAGAAAGAAAATATTTTATTTAAGCTATAATCCAACGGAAAAAAGAAGCCCTGGTATTCCTCTTTATTCTTTGCTGGAGTCTTCTTCTGGAAGGGTAAAGTTGAAGATGCCTGGAGATGTATTCCGTATAAATAGTAAAATCGAGTTTATTGACCCTGAAACCAATATGGTGATCCGCAAAAAAAGCGATTTATTTATGAAAGCTTTTGTGCATAGTGATTTTGTATTTCCGGCTAGAGAAGTGTATGGGAGCAGTTTTACCCGAAAAGCCTATGATGAAGGTTATTTAATTCTGGATAATATAGGCCAGGTCTTTCATTTAAAAATGGTACGTGGCAAACCGATGCTCAAGAATATAGGATTGCCCAAAGATATGAAGGTGGCATATATAGTGAGAATGGAACCTGAAGATAAAAGTTTTTACGCCTTTATGTTCGACGATCAAAACAGAATGTACCTTATCACCACGGATGGTTATAGGATTCAGGAGCTTAAAACCCCAAAATTCGATTTAGATACGGATCGTTTAACGGTTATGGCTAATCCTTTGTTTTGGACAGTGAGTGTAATTTCATCGTTGGGCAAGGAGTCCTATGCTTTAGAAGCTCAAAGTAAGCAGCTGGTTGACAGCATTTCTCTGATGCTTCCACCTTCGACGGATTATGTTTTATCATATGGTTTACCGTTCGAAATATCTTTTACGTCCCCGAATTCGAAGTATGTAAGTCCTATTATACATTTCGCAAAAGTTGGGGTTCTCGTCACAAATGTGCTTTTTACAATTCTTTATTGCTTCTTGATGTATTATCGGCAAAAACCTTATGGAATTTATTCATTGATTTGGATCATGTTGACCGGTTTTTTCGGTTTTATTCCCGCTTTAATTATAACAGATTAGGATAGGATTTGCGGCATTTGCCGTTGGTATCTTCGGTTATATTTCAAAAGATAGTTTCTGTGTTAACTCAATACCTGCTGGACTTACTTCTGCTATATATGGAAATATCTCAACACCATGTTCATATGCCTCTTTTAAGGCCAAAGCATAGTCGGGATCTATTTCCTTTGCCGCTCCGAAGGAGTCGATATCTTGTCTTTGAATCACATAAAACATAATAGCTCTTATCCCGGCCTTTTTTACTTCGATCAGTGTCTTCAGGTGCTTTTGTCCTCTGGTAGTTACCGCATCCGGAAACAGGGCTTTGTTACCAACCTTCATGGTCACGTTCTTGACTTCGATAAAACATTTTTCCGTTTCATTTTCGGCATAAACATCAAAACGGCTATCTCCGAACTGAACTTCCCTTTTTACGTTTGAATATTGGTCGATACCGGTAATTGTATGGTCTCTGATGGCTTCAAAAACAAGTTGGTTTGGGATACTTGTATTGATGCCAATCCACTGGTTGTTGATAAAAATCATTTCCCAGGTAAATTTGGTTTTTCGTTTAGGATCTGCGGCGCGGGAAAGATAAACGGGAGCTCCTTCCTCAATGCATGTCTTCATGCTTCCCGAATTGGTGCAATGCGCCACTACCACCGACCCATCTTCCAATTGTACATCCGTTAAAAATCGCTTGTATCTCTTTATCAATTTGCCAGGGACCAGTTTTGTTTCGAATTTCATAGTTGATGATTTTGTTCAGGAGCAAATATACTATTGTTCTCTTAGCGTTACTCATCTGTTTATGGCGACCGTTCGAAAAACTTTGCAAAATACATTTTGGCCAAATACCATTTCTAATATTTTTTAAGATGGTATGATATTGTTGTCAAAATAAATTAATATATTTTTGCGGTCAAAAATTATGGATTGTAGAGTAGGATGTGCGGCCTGTTGCATAGCTCCTTCAATATCATCGCCTTTGCCTAAAATGCCAGACGGGAAACCAGCGGGAGTGGCTTGTGCGCATTTAACTCATGATTTCAAATGCGAATTGTTTGGCAAAAAGGAACGACCTGATGTTTGTGGTGGATTCAAAGCGGAGCCTGAGTTTTGTGGTAATCATAGGGGCGAGGCCATTAAAATTTTAAGTGAACTAGAATAATTTAAGTGTAAAGTAACGAAAAATGAGTAAGGGAGATTTTGAAAGGCCTCTATACTTGATCCTTACATCTTAATACTTATTTGAACATGAATGCTATCGGAAACTTCTTCTACCAGGTTTATAAGTGGATTATTTTTATCCCTGTATTTGCGATTGCAAGTATTGTTTTTTCGATTGGGGCCGGTTTGCTTGCGGTACTTATTTCACCCGGGGCAGGAAGCTTAAGTGGTGTGATGTGGGCTAAAACTGTTGCGTTTTTTACACCGATGCGTGTAAAAGTGGAGGGTAAAGAAAATATTAAGAAGGAACAGTCGTATGTAATTGTAGCTAACCATCAGAGTGCCTATGATATTTTTGCGCTTTACGGGTTTCTGGGTATCGATTTCCGATGGGTGATGAAAAAAGAACTTCGCCATGCTTTCTTTATAGGGCCGGCCAGTGCTAAAGTGGGGCATATTTTCATCGACCGGTCTTCACCCAAAGCTGCCTTCGAGTCCATAAAGGAAGCCAAAAATAAACTGGTAAACGGAACTTCGGTGGTTATTTTTCCTGAAGGAACCCGGAGCGGGAGTAACAGCGTTAGGCCTTTTAAAACCGGAGCCTTTAAAATGGCCGAAGCACTTGAGCTACCTATTCTTCCGGTAACGATAAAAGATACCCATAAAGTATACGGAGGGGGGACTTTTAATGTACTGCCCGGGAAAGTGAATCTTACTATAAATCCCTGCATAGACACTTCAAAATACAAAGGTGATATTCGGGCTTTAATGGATGTTACCAAAGAGGTGTTAATTGGGCCTATCAAAGAGTTTAATTAGCAATTCTATTATTTACATCTGTTTTCAAATAAGGACAAGATTTTAAATTGTGGTAAAGCAACGTATACCAGGTTTCAAAACACTATCAACGTGCAGGCAAAGCAATAAGGATACTCCTATATATCAAACAACGAAGTTAACAATTTGCGTTTCGTAAATTATACCAATAAAAAATATGATATTTCAAGAGCTGTATGGCAAAGGATGAACAACTGAATTAATACTTGAAATAACATCGTAAACTGTCAGTGTTTTCATGTTAATGCGACCAATTATTTTTAAAACAACATACTATGAAAGCTTTTACCTTTTTTACTGTTTTGTTATTAGTGCTTTCAATAGCACCGGTTGTAGGTCAGTCTGCTGCCACTTATGATGTTACCTTTACAAGTGTTTGGAACGAAACGCACCATACCAGTGTGCCTGGAAATGTACATTGGTCGAAGCTGGTGGGGGCCACACACAAATCAGCCAACACCTTTGTGGGAATAGGAAGTGTAGCGTCGCCAGGGCTAAAAGGCGTGGCCGAACTAGGAAATAATACTGTATTTAATGGTGAAGTAAATACTGCCATATCAAGTGGCGAGGCGGATCAATATATCGACGGGCCTAATTTAGGGAGCGCAACCGGAGATATGATGATTTCCATGTTAGAGGTAAGTGAGGATTTTCCTTTGCTGACCTTGGTTTCCATGATTGCACCAAGTCCGGACTGGTTTATAGCATTGAACAGCTTTAACTTGTTGGACGCTGAGGGAGCGTGGAAAGAATCAGTTACCATGGACATATTTGCCTACGATGCAGGTACTGACAGCGGAACAGATTACACTTCTGGCGATATGGTTACGAATCCTTTTCAGAATATATTAATGATTAATGGGCCGCCTATCAATGGAAATAAAATGGGGACTATTACTGTTACTTTATTGACTTCAACAGAGGTAGTCGGTACTGATGTGCTTGAAAATATCAGAATCTTTCCAAATCCCGTTACTCACGGTAAGGTTTCTATTAGCGGAGGATTGAAATCCTTTAAGAAGGTTGATATTTTCGATTCTTTGGGATCGCAGGTTAAATCGATAGTTGGAAATCAACAACAGTCTCTTTGGGATTTAAACGTTGAAGGTTTATCGGAAGGAATCTATATTTTAAGACTGACAACCAATGCTAATAAAACGGTTACGCGTAAATTGATTATCAAGTAGCACCCATTTAGTGGTATTTGATACGATGAGGAGTTTAAAAATCCGCATCCGCTTTTATTTTAATTTTTTCGTTGGTTACAGGGTGGCTAAACTCCAGGTATTCCGCATGTAAATATAACCGGTTGCTTTTTATACCATATAAATCGTCCCCAACAATAGGCATATTTAATCCTTGGGGATGTGCCGCATGAACCCTGAGTTGGTGTGTTCGGCCAGTGATAGGAAAAAAATGAACTTTTGTTTTTCCATCCTTCCTTTCGATTACCTTGAATTTGGTGATGGCACGTTTGCCATATTCGTAACAGACTAATTGTCGGGGACGGTCGTCTAAATCGACCCGTAAAGGCAGTTTGATAAGACCTTGATCTTGTTCTATAATTCCATCTAACAACGCAACATATCTTTTCTGAACGGTTCTGTCCAAGAATTGTTTTTGCAATATTTTATGCGCTTCCTTGTTTTTGGCCACTAAAATCAATCCCGAAGTTGACATATCTAAACGGTGAACCAATAATGGCCCTGTTGCTTCAGGATATTTTTGCTGTATTCTATAAAAAACGGAGTCTCCCGTTTCTTTGCCTGGCACCGATAAAAACTCGGCCGGTTTGTTAACGACCAATACATCCTTATCCTCAAAAACAATTTCCAGTTCATCCTCATGGATGGTTGGTGATTGTATGGGATTTTCGTCCATAGGTATCCCTTTAAGCATATGCCCCAAAATCGGTTCACATTTTCCTCGGCACGAAGGATAAAAGTTTTTGTGTTTCCTGATTTCTGATTTGGGACTCTGACCCCACCAGAATTCGGCCATCGCTATGGGCTTTAGTTTATGCTGAAAAGCAAATTGAAACAACTTTGGAGCAGCGCAGTCCCCGGCACCAGCCGGAGGAACATTTAGCGAAGTATTGGCAAATATTTCACTAACACCCATTGTTTCGCCATCTTTGTTTAGAAATTGGTACTGGTCAAACAGTTTTTGCTGCAGGGCAGCCGAACGTTCCTTTCTTTCTTCTTTAAGAGAATCAATTTTGTCGGTAAATATTCGAAGCTTATTTTGGTTTTGGGTAATTCTTTCCTGCCATTGTTTTTTGAGTTGCTTGTAATCGTACTGTTGTTTTAGGCTTTCTTGTTTCAGCTCTTCCGCCAGCTTATCAAATTCTGTTTGGCTCAGCTCATGTTTTCCAATGTTTCTTCGGTCCTTACGGGCATTTTTGGCATTTTTCATGAATTGCCGGAATTCTTGCAATTCTTTTTCGGATTTTTCTATTTCGTTGATGTTAATTTTTTCGCACTCGAGGTATGCAGCATCATTTTCCAGTGCTTCAATTTTATGATTGATCTTACTTATTTGATCTTCCTCAATCTTAAAAAAACCATCCTTATCCAGTAAGTCATATATCGGAGGTACAAAACCCGGGAGATGGTTTGTTTCAGCCAGCTTACCGCTAAACGCAGATAGAAAACCTAGTTGTCCATCTTTTTTTTGAACCACCAAAACACCAAACATTTTACCGATATTGCTTCCCTCAACAAAATGATCCAGGCCAAAATCGTGATGCCATTTTTTTTGGGTGAGGAGGAGGTGTTGCAGTTGATTGGCTGCCTTAACACACAATGCGTGCGGTTCATAGTAAAATGGATACGTGAATTTATCTGGTAATTTTATGTGACTTATATCTTCGATAAATTTAGTGAAACAGCTACCTGTGGTATATTCTTTTTGCATTCGTTACGGGTAAAATATTGGCAAAAATACAAAGGAATAGGATCAATTCGCTAATTTATCGTAAAAAGTTAGATATACTCCATCGCATTGCTTTTGCATATATCAAATAAATAACATACCTTAAAAATGAACTAGAGGAATTTTATTTTTACTTAACTATAAAAATTATTGGGAGATGAAAAAGGTCATATATGGACATAGGGTTGATATTGCAATTTACAAAGATCTTTTGGTAGATGCAGGAATTGAGTGTTTAGTTAAAAACGAATTTGAAGAGGCTGCGAGTGCAGGTTTTGGTTCCGGTTTGCCGGGCAATGCCGATTTATTTGTGGATGAGGCCGATTTTGAGAAAGCGGAGGGAATTATAAATTCGTATAAAGAAACCAATCCATAGGTGCGTTAATGAAGAAAATAGTTCTGTTGATCGGTGCATCTTATGGTCTGCTATCGGTTGTTTTAGGTGCATTTGGGGCACATGCCTTAAAAAAAGTATTGGGTATAGAAGCCTTAAAAAGTTTTGAAACCGGTGTCAAATATCAAATGTACCACGCCGTGGTGCTGTTACTGGTCGGTTTTTATTTTTCGTTTTCTACTAAAATGGAAAACATGATGGCGTGGTCCTTTATAATGGGTACTTTCTTGTTTTCGGTGAGCATTTATTTTTTAGCCATGAGTAAGGCTTGGAATGTTTCATTGAGCTGGTTGGGCCCCGTTACTCCATTGGGCGGGCTGTTGCTGATTGTGGGCTGGGCTCTTTTACTGGTTAATATTTACAACAAGTTTTAAGTCAATGACCAATGGCTAATTTTCTGCAGGCGGTCGACTAATCTTTTTGCTCCTTCTCCATCTCCTTCAGTTCTTTTTTGAGTTCTTTTTTCCTTTGTGTCATTTCCTTTTTTAGCTCTTCCATTTCCTTTTTGAGCTGTTCTTTTTCTCTTACAATATCTTCTCTTTCCCGGCGTAATTCCTCTCCTTCAATTTCCCGTTCGGCAGCTTTCAGTTCCATTTCTATCTCTGCTTCAATCAAGGAGTCTAGGTTCATGTTTTTGATTTGTCGACCTGCCAACTCAATGGCTACATTGGCCGCTTCCAACGAGGTTTCAACAATCGCTTCAATATCCATATTTTTCAGCACTTCAGCTGCTATTTTCAAACCCGATTCTGCAGCTTCCAATGATAGCTCGGTGATGGCTTCGACATCTTCCATATCTTGTATTTCCTTCATGGTCTTTTTGTTTTCCTTTATAGCCTGTCTTATTTCTTCCCTGGCTACTTTGAGGCCTGCTCGTATTTCTTTTTGGATAGAATCGGAATTTATTTCGCTGATGGCTGCATCAATTTCTATTCGCGCATCCTTGAGCTCAGCCTGAATATGTTCGAAGTTGATTTCTTGTAATGCGAGATTAATTTCTTGCATTATCTCGGAGGAAAGTGATTGATCTTTTTCCGAAAGTGCTATCTCGATGGCTCGTTCTATTTCCTCCGACAACTCTTCTTTTTCCCTGGCCAATTCCACGTTTTTTTCAACTTCTTGCAAAATACTATCTTTTAGTGCTTTTGCTTTTTGGGGAGGCAATGGTGTTGCAGGTGGATTGGGTGTAACCGCTTCCTTTACGGCTTCTTTATTTTGGTTTACAGGATAAATACTCTCGTTATACTGATTCCCAACTGAAAACGAAACCAAAAGTATACTGCTGATGATAATACAGGCCGCTATAAGACCTTCTGAAATATTTGTTTTCATAACTCTTCGCTTTTGAATACGTTTAATTCTTTCTAACAAACTTCCTTTTTTCTTACTGAAAGCCATTGAAAGATTCTCTTGCTGATAACTGAAAATATGAGCTTGGGTAAGCGCTTTGGCATAGGTAACCTGGTCGCCCGTAATAATAATGGCGATATCGTCGCATGCATGCTCCCTCTCTGCTCTAATATGTTTCGAAATAGCCCAGACGGCGGGATGATAAAAGAATAAGATCTCAATGACCGATTGAATAATGTTGAACAAGTAATCGTTACGTACGATATGAGCCAGTTCATGTGCAATAATGGCTTCTATTTCTTTATCGGTTAAACCGGAGAATGCCCTAACCGGAAATAGAATGATAGGTTTTAAAAATCCAAGTGTAAGTGGAGTATTGGTATGAGGCGATTTATACGCTTCGACCTCTCTTGAAATATTTAAAACAGTAGCAAATCCTTTTAATTTTTCCATCCATTTTTCTTCAAAAGGAAGGAGTTGAAGGGTTCGTAACCGCCTGTTATAGGCCAATCCTCCAAGCAGCCTGACCGTGAATAGTCCTATTCCAATAAGCCAAATGCTTAAGAATAAGGGAAAGTTTCGCTGGAACCAGGCTCTTACCTTCACTAATTTAATGTTGTAGTTTGAGGTCATTACAGATGCTGTTGTTTCCTGACCCATGTTTTGATTTGCATTTTTAAAATAATTGGGGTTGCTTAATAACTCGCTTTTAAGCATTTGCTTTTCCTGCGCATAACTGTAAGCGTGTACAAACGTAGAGACTGACCAGCCCAAAAATATAACCAATGCGGTAAACGAGATAAAATATCTTACCTGGGCACTGTGTCTGTTTAATAAGGCCAATAGAATAAGTAAACCGATTAAAATAATAAATCCTTGCCACAACGCATGAATAATTGTCCATCCAAGGGCTTCAGTTATGGCTGGTGAAAATATGCTTTGCATTGAATTCATGACAAATCAGGTTAAGTTGAAATGAGTAAAGTGTAAGTTCGTGTTTTTTTAGGCGAACGAAATGAATTATTTATCGTTCTATTTCAAAGATGATTTATTTTCCATTTGTTCAATAATTTGTTTTATCTCATCCAATTCTTCTTTCGAAGTCTTTTTATTACCCAATAACTGCATTACCAATGAACTGGCAGACCCTCCAAACGCGGAATCCACAAAACGATCCAGCAAACGTCCTCTGGTTTCTTCCTTTTCGTAATTGCTAAAGTACAGGTGGCTTTTTCCATTGGGTTCCCTTCTCAACAGTCCTTTTGCAGTCATTTTTTGCATGATCTTTAATGTGGTGGTATAACCAACATCTTTAGTTTTGCATATTAACTCGTGAATCTCCTTTACGGTTAATGGTTCTGTCTTCCATAGGATATTTAAAACTTCCAATTCCGCTGCTGTAGGTGCTATCTTTTCCATCTTCTTTATTTGTTACGACTCTTGTCGTACAAATATATACGACATTTGTCGTAATTGCAAATTTTCTTTTGATTTCTTGTTTGTTGCATTCGGAACATATTCGACCGATTGGACGGTTTTTGGGGTTGTAAGTATTGTATTAATATATCAGGAAGGTAATTGAAAGGTGTTGGTTATTAAAAAGTTTAGAGGATATTTTTTTTTCGATTAAAAACAGTTTCACGTAAATTCATAAGGCCATCTTAAGGTATTATGTTGTTATTGTTGTAATTTTGTAGTGCTAAATTAATGATTATGATGATACTGTTACATAATATATTATCAGCCAAAAGAAGTCTGTTCAAGTGGATGTCCACTTCTTTTCTGTTATGTTTTTACATCACCTCGGTTATTGCAAATTCGGACCCACAGGATGCTAATACTTTGGGAAAGGATAAAACCTTGGATGTGGTTACCTGGAATCTGCAATGGTTTGGAGCTCCTTATAAATCAAGTAATGCGAGAACCTTTGAGGAACAGTTAACTTATGTTAGTGACAAGATTTTAGCCATGAATGCGGATGTGTATGCCCTTCAGGAAGTGGTTTCCGACAAAGTAAACGGATATTTCTTAACCGAGCTGATCGAACAATTAAACACCGAATCATCGGAAAACAAATATTGGGGCATTGTTTCCGACAGGTACAGCTTTTCGTGGAATACGCCCTCTAATGATTTTCCTTCGCAATGTGTGTGTTATATTTTTAATACAAACACAGTGGGAGTGATAAATAGGTTCGCCATGTTTGGTGATGTTTATCAGGATAATTCTACGCAATCCATTGAAGGGTACGATGGAACTGCAAGCATGTTTTGGAGTAGTGGTAGGTTACCCTATTTTATGGAAGCCATTGTTTCCGTGGATGGCAAGAGTGAGGTGGTCAATTTTATTAATATTCATGCTAAAGCCTATTCGGAAGATTGGAAAAGGAGAGAGGATGATGGCGATTACTTATATAATGCCTTGATCAGCCATTATGGTGATGATAATTTGATTATGCTGGGTGATTATAATGATGAAACCAGTTCAACGAACAGTCCATACAACATATGGTACGCAAACGATAATCTTCATTTTCTCGATGTTGCCGGAGATGGGATAGATCATATCAGTGTATCCAACGAATTATATCCTGAATTTAATAGTTTACTAAATAATGAATATTCGGAAGAAGTTACCATATCCGATCATGATCCGGTGATGATAAGACTTTTGTTGGATTCTGAAAAAGAACTACAATCAGTAACTTTAAGTTCAGTGGCAGAACAGCAGTATGGTAATAAAATTCAGTTGTCAGGCGCTTCAAGTTCAGGTTTACCCGTGGAATATGTGGTGATTTCCGATAATGCTGCCATTGATGGCGATATGCTGGAAGTAACAGGTTATGGAACAATCGTTGTTCAGGCGGTTCAGAAAGGAGATGCGCAATATGCACCTGCTTTTTCAGATGCCGTTTATATAAGTGTGACTAAGGAGGATCAAACGATAACATTCGATCCAATTACAACCAAAACAATTGGTGATGATCCATTTTACATTAGTGCCACGGCAACATCAGGGTTGTCGGTAAGTTTCGAAGTGGTATCGGGAGGTGTAACTTTAAGTGGTAAAAAAGTGACTTTGGAAGAGGTTGGCGAAGTAGTTATTAAAGCGATGCAAGAAGGTAATGACCAATATAATGCAGCACCCGAAGTAACGCAAACCTTTATGGTGGAAGAAGAAAACGGGATAGAGGAAGAGTATGCCCGTCAGGTTGGTATTTTCCCAAATCCAACTACAGGACAAATTACAATATCGGTCCCTGACGTAACGGATAAAACAATCCGCTTTTTTGATTTATCAGGAAAAAAGGTGACGGAATTTAATTTTTTTGGTAACGAAAGGAAGTTTGATTTGAGTGCTTTACCCAATGGATTGTTCTTTGTTCAAATAACATCCGGAAGTATTACGATCACTAAAAAAATACAGGTACGACACTAAAATTTGGCTAAAAAGAAGCGTATAAAGCTTCCGGAAAATATAAGCCGAAATGGAGAAAAAGGCGCCGATTCGGCATTTTTTCGTTACTTGCCTAATGTTTTTTCAAAAAAAATGGCATTTATCGCAAACGGTTGAAATAAGATGATCCTGTTGTAAGTGTATGTATTGTAGTAGTGTAGCGGTTTTGAGAGCAGTCGGATATTGTTACCTTTGAATAAATAAAATCAAAAAAAAACCGATGACTACAAGAAATCTACTTATTGGGCTAGCTATCTTATTATTGAGTAGTTGTGCGCAAAAACAACAACAAGTGCAAGAAGCTCCTTTTGTATGGGAGAATGCCAACGTTTACTTTTTATTGACTGACCGCTTCAATAATGGAGACACAACCAATGATGTCAATTTTGAAAGAGATGAAGAAACAGGCGTTTTGCGAGGTTTTATGGGCGGTGATTTTAGAGGGATTATCAATAAAATAAATGAAGGGTATTTCAACGATTTGGGGGTGAACGCCCTTTGGTTTTCTCCTATTGCCGAACAAGTCCATGGCAGTGTTGACGAGGGTACCGGAAATACTTATGGTTATCATGGTTACTGGGCCAAGGACTGGACCCGTATAGATCCTAACTGGGGTACCGAAGAGGATTTTGCCGAGTTGGTGGATGTTGCCCATAAAAGAGGAATAAGGATAGTGATGGACGTGGTGATCAACCATACCGGACCTGTGACAGACAAAGATCCTGTGTATGGAGATAGCTGGGTTCGAACCAAACCACAATGTAAGTACAAGACTTATGAATCTACCGTAACATGTACTTTGGTGGAAAACCTACCCGATGTAAAAACAGAAAGTGACAAAGAGGTTAATCTGCCCGACGTTTTAATTGATAAGTGGACAAAGGAAGGGCGTCTGGAAGAAGAAATGGAGGAACTAAATGCCTTTTTTGCAGAGACGGGTTATCCTCGCGCACCACGATTTTATATCATGAAATGGTTGACTGATTTTGTGCGTAAATATGGCGTTGATGGATATAGGATTGATACAGCCAAGCACACCGAAGAATCCATTTGGGGAGAGTTGTACGAGGTGGCCAAGAAGGCATTTGCCGACTGGAAAGCTGCACATCCCGATCAGGTGTTAGATGACAATGAGTTTTATACGGTAGGTGAGGTGTATAACTATGGTGCCTCAACCGGAAGAATGTTTGATAATGGAGGGGTTCAGGTTGATTATTTTGCCAATGGTATGGATGCGTTAATCAATTTTGAACTAAAAGGCGATGCTTTAAAAGAGTATGAATTTATATTCTCGAAGTATTCCAAAATATTGAATAATGAGTTGAAAGGTAAATCATTATTGCACTACCTGGCTTCGCATGATGACAGTCATTCGTTCGATAAGGAAAGAAAAATGTCCTTTAAAGGAGCTAACAGTTTACTACTTTGCCCGGGAGCTTCACAAATATACTATGGCGATGAAACCAATCGCTCATTAATTATAGAAGGAACGGTTGGCGATGCGACCTTACGTTCTTTTATGAATTGGAATGATATTTTGGCCAACACGGTTGTAAACGGGGTTGGTGCCTATGATTTACTTACGCATTATCAAAAGCTTGGGAAATTCAGGGCTGCCAATCCCTCGGTTGGAGCGGGTGTTCATACGCAAATTTCGGAGGAGCCATATGTTTTTAAAAGAGAATATAACAATGGTGCATATATCAATAAGGTTGTGGTCGGACTCGAATTACCGCTTGGGAAAAAGGAAATTTCGGTTAGTGATGTTTTTGAAAACGGTACAGTTGTAAAGGATAATTATTCGGGTGCGACCGCTAAAGTTAAAGATAACAAAGTAACTATAGAAACTGAATTTGACATAGTGCTGCTGTCTCTATAAAATTGAACAAGGACAATATGATAGGGCATCCATAAACTTGGGTGCCCTCTTCTGATTGACATTGGAAATGATACTAAATTACATGGAGCTCAAATTAATTCTGATTAATTAATGACCTTAGCGTAAAACATTATATTTTAGTTACCGAATTTAACTATTTGGTATATGGGCAAGTTTCTACTGGGGTTGTTATTATTATTTGTGGTGATGCAAGATGTGCATACACAGAGCAAAAGCAAAAATGGAAATTATTATTATAAGTTGAAGACTTACGATAGGGCTATCAAAGGTTTTGAGAGGGAACTAAAGAAAAATCCCGATGATGAGAACTTGCTGGCAAAGTTAGCCGATTCCTATTTAAAATCAAACCTGAACAGGGCGCTTGCCTTGCCCTATGCTACTGAATTGGTCAAGAAAGATCCATCGGTACCAGATGTACTGATGTACGGGAAAGCACTTTTTTACTCCGATAAATATCGATTAGCGTTAGAACAGTTTGAGGAAGTTAAAAAGAAGACAAAATCCGACTCGGAAGAATTCAAGGAGGCTCAACAGTATTCTGAGTGGTTAATCAATGCTCAGGCCTACAAAAACAAGCCTGTAGATGTTAGTTTTATCAATGTTGGAAAAAAAATAAATACCGATAAGGACGAGCTGAATCCCATGGTTGCTGGAAATGATAAACTTTTAATGTACTCCAACAACAAGCGTTACCATTCCAAAATTGGCATTTATTATTATAATATTTGTGTTTCCGAGAATCATAATTTAGAATGGAGCAAAGCCAAAACCATCGGTAGTTCCATTAATTCAGGTTACGATGAAATTGTTTCCGGATTAACAAAAGATGGTAAAACCCTTTTTATTCACCATAATAGGGATTGGATAGAACAAATAGGGTACGCCAGCTATCTTGGGAACAATAAATTTTCAAGAATGGAACCTTTTGATGACCGGTGGAGCCGAAAGAAAGGCGCTTTTGGTGTTTGGCAATCTTCATCAACGGACACGTTATTGTTTGTAGGCGAAACAGAAACCGGTAACACGGATATTTTTTATGTGTTAAAATTACCTAATGGAGCGTATGGAGCAGCAAGAGCAGTTCCAGGAAGAATTAATACCCCGGCAAACGAAGATTTTCCGGTATTGACCGAAAATGGAAAGCGCTTGTATTTTTCTTCCAACGGAAGTGCTTCAATGGGAGGGTATGATTTATTTTATTCCGATTGGGATGAAGATAAAAACGAATGGGGCGAACCGATAAACCTGGGATATCCTGTCAATGATGCTTATGACAATTATACCATTACGCACACCAATGGCGCAAGGTATGCCTACGTAGCGGCAATACGGCCAGAAGGATACGGGGAAAGAGATATTTATAAGTTGGTTTTTAACGAGCATAGTGCGCCGAATATGATTTTGCGTTGTAAGGCTAGTCTACAAACTGATTCCGGAAACATAGTACCCCCATATAGTTTAAGGGCAGCGTTACATGATTCTATCAGCGGTGATTTGGTCGGCCGATACGCCTCATCTGCAGATTCAGCTAAATTTGCGATTGCTCTAGAGCCAGGAAAGTATTTGCTAAATTTTTATAACAAAGACTCGTTGTTGCTTTCAACTCCCTTAAATATCCCGGAAGCATGGTTTGATAATATACCGCAGGATAAAGAATTTATTTTGCCAAAGAAAAAGTCGAAATCGGAAAAAGTAAGCAAGTGAACCTGAACTATTCATATATCTACTTTCACAAGAATCAAGTTCAGTTTAACCCTGACCTAGGTGAAGTTAAACTTTAAAAAAAAGTTTTTACTGAGGCTTAGCCGCTGTCGGAGACAGAAATAATTCTTGAATTATTGGGGGAAAAGTTGTATACAACTACATTTCCTTTATTTTTGTGCTTAATCCTACTTGTTCGCTGTCGGGATTACCGTACATGAAATTCATATATCAGATAATTTATGAATCAGGCAGTTTATATTTATTGGAAGTGTCAGGTATAAAGAGATGTAATAGTATTGCGGCTTAATACTTGGTACTTAATTTTTTTAATTGTAAGAATGAAGCTTAATTTAAAGAATCCCATAGTATTCCTGGATTTAGAAACTACCGGAATAAACGTATCTACTGATAGAATTGTAGAATTGGCCGCCATAAAAATCAATCTGGATGGTTCGGAAGAAACACAACGGTATGTGATTAATCCCGAGATGCATATCCCCAAAAAAACATCTGAGATTCACGGTTTTTATGATGAGGACGTAAAAGATTGTCCTACTTTTAAAGAAGTGGCAAAAAAAGTGGCTAAGTTTATTGAGGGATGTGATTTGGGAGGATACAACTCCAATAAATTTGATATTCCATTGTTGGCCGAAGAATTTATCAGGGCCGGTGTAGATATAGAAATGAAAAAAAGGAAATTTGTGGATGTGCAAACCATTTTTCACAAAAAGGAAAAGAGGACTTTAGAAGCCGCATACAAGTTTTACTGCGCAAAAGAATTGGAGGACGCACACAGTGCCGAGGCAGACACGCGTGCTACCTATGAAGTGCTTAAGGCTCAGTTGGACAGGTATCCCGATTTGAAAAATGATATTGATTATTTGGCCGAGTTCTCTTCCTACAACAAGCATGCAGATTTTGCGGGTAGATTGGTGTTTGATGAGGACGGAGACGAATGTATTAACTTTGGAAAGCACAAAGGCAGGAAAGTTAAAGATGTTTTAGATACGGACCCCGGGTATTACGGTTGGATAATGCAAGGTGACTTTCCGCTGTACACCAAAAAAGTATTTACCAATATTAAATTAAGAGCGTTTAATAGGTAATTGGTTGGTTCTTTATGTTTCAAATTAAATGAGTATTGGTAATTTGAGTGTGACTAATGTGAATTAGCCTTGTAGACATATCTGTCATATCTTATCTAAAAATCTAGTGATCAAATATTGTAATGAAGATTATTTGTATTGGACGCAATTATGTCAATCATGCCAGAGAACTTGGAAACGAAGTTCCTGAAGAGCCGGTTATTTTTTTAAAGCCGGATACTGCATTGCTGCGAAACAACGAACCTTTCTTTGTGCCCGACTTTGCGGAAGAGTTTCATTACGAAACAGAGATGGTGGTTAAAATAAATCGTCTGGGTAAGAATATTGCTGCCCGGTTTGCACACAGATATTATGAGGAAATTGGCATGGGCATTGATTTTACCGCACGCGATTTACAAAGTAAATTAAAAACCAAGGGATTGCCGTGGGAGCGGGCCAAAGCATTTGACCGGTCGGCTGGTATCTCTAAAAACTTTATATCGAAGCATCGCTTTAAAGATATTCAAAACCTGAATTTTAAGTTGCTGGTGAACGGGGAAGAACGGCAAAAAGGATATACCGGGGATATGTTGTTTAAGGTGGATGACATTATTGCCTATGTTTCCAAATTCTTTACCCTTAAGATTGGGGATTTGCTTTATACCGGCACTCCTGCTGGTGTTGGAAAAGTAAATATAGGTGAGCGCTTCGAAGTTTTCCTCGAAAATGAAAAAATGATGGATTTCTTGATTAAATGATAATAGTAATATCTTGTCTGTTGCAATTTAATGACAATCATGGATTGACATTGTTGTTTTTTCGATTTTCTAATATAATGCTTTTACCTCCTCGTGTCTTTTGCAGTTGATAATGTGATCGTTGACCATGCCGGCAGCTTGCATAAAGGCATAAATAATGGTGGGGCCCACAAACTTAAAACCTCTTTTTTTAAGATCCTTGCTCATGACTTCCGCTTCAGGGCTAACGGCAGGGATATCGCTCATGGTTTTAAACTGGTTAACAATGGGTTTGTTACCAACAAAACGCCAGATATATGCATCAAAGGAACCATGCTCTTCAATTACTTTCATAAAAGCTTGGGCATTGGTTATGGCCGCTTTTACTTTGAGTTTGTTACGTATAATCCCACTGTCCTGAAGCAGTTCTGCTTCCTTACTTTCCGAATAAAGAGCTATCTTTTTCCAATCAAAATGATCGAAAGCTTTCCTGAAGTTTTCCCGTTTGTTTAAAATTGTACTCCAAGATAGGCCGGCTTGAAAAGCATCGAGTATTAAATACTCGAATAGTTTACGATCGTCATGTACGGGCACACCCCATTCCGTATTGTGATATTGTAGCATTATTTCGGATGTGGTACCCCATTGACACGTTTCGTGTTTGTCCATAGCAATTAATTTACAGCAAGTCCTGCTTGGTTTTGGCTTGGCCAAGTTAGGGCTTGCTGTTCCGCATCAGTTTATACAATGAATATTATTTGGAGACAAACCAGCTCCTGCTAATACTCATCGTCTTCGTCCTCTATTTCAAAATCTTGATCGAAATCAAAGTCTACTTTGTCATAATCAAGATTTTCAAGATCGTTTTCATCAAAATCATCATCCAAATCGTCGTAAATAGAAATTTTCTTGCTGATTTTTCCTGATTTAGATTTAACCGGTTTTAATCCGATTTTGTCATCAAATTCATTATTAGCGGAGCGCTTACCACTCTTCTTATTAAAATTCTGTTTTGATTTCATAATAATTAAGCCACTAAATTTCACTAATCACCCTTTATATATTGGGGCCGGGTGAGGCCGATTTATAAAATACAATTCTAAAGTGTTATTTGAAGTAACCAAATCAGCATAATATGCTCGGTTCAAAATAATAATTTTCGGGTTAAAAGTATAAGAATAAAAATAATTTGGAATGTTAAATAAATTGAGTCGGGTGTGCCAAAGTTCACAATGGCGGGTATATTTAGCCTTAAGACCAATATGGGATAAGAGTCTTTTTAAGCCGGTTGAAATCTTCATCCGGTATCTTATTAAAATGGCCAGTTTCATGACTTACAGAAAGCATTTTAGGGTAAACCTTCTGCTTTTTGATGTGATCATCTGTTAATACAAATCCTCTTCATCAAAGTAATAGTCATCATCCAAACCATGAAAACCTTCCCCGAGAACTTCTCCGAAGTCATCGGCTAACTCTTCCTGGATTTTCGTAGTCTTGTTTCTGTTAACAGGACTAGGACGATTTCCTTTTTTTTCTTCAAAATCCTCATATGAAGAAACGTTAGGTTTTCTTGTTTCAACTTTTCTCGATTTCATAACAAATCCTCCTATACTTTATGTTGTACGTGTATTATATTACGATTCTCAAATTAGTCAATTTTCTATATAAATATTACTCGAATCTACATTAAAAAGTTTTGTTTTTAAATTTTTTTTTCAATATTTTTTATCAACCCCAAACAATTTTTTGTTAAAGCTGTTTTTTTAAACGTCCCTGACAACATATAATTGACCGGACGCATATTTTATAACTTTGACTCTTTCTCCTTTATCTATCATCCCGATCTCCGCAACAGCATCGTATACTTCATTGTCCAGTTCTATCTTTCCCGAAGGGCGCAATGTAGTTTGAGCAATTCCGACTGAGCCAACAAGGTTTTGAGGTTCCTCATCTACGCTGATATAACCCAGATCCATATCCTGGGTGGTCTGTAAGGCAACCTTAGCCAATGGTCCGGTAGTGAATAGTCTTTGACTCAATGGGATGCCCACAATAAAGGCAAGAAACGTTCCGGCGGATACAATGATGAGTGACATAAACAACTCTTTTGCAGGTACATTAGAAAAATCAAACACTACATTGTCTACTAAGCTTAAGGTAAGACCTGTAAACACAAGGATTATTCCTGAAACACCTGCAATCCCAAATCCGGGAATCACAAATATTTCCAGTGCAATCAGGACCACACCAATGATAAACAGGATAATCTCCCAATTGGCAGCCAGGCCATCTATATACAGAGGTGCAAAATAAAGTACGGCTGCAATGGCCGATGCAAGCAACGGAAAACCTACACCCGGAGATTGAAGCTCAAAATATAATCCTCCAATAATCACCAATATTAAAATACCATGAAAAATAGGATTGGTCAGAAATCCTTTCAGGCCGCTGTAAAACGTAGGTTTGTAGGTGATAATCTGGAATTCACGATATCCGAGTTTTTCAATTACATCATTTATACTTTCGGCCGTGCCGTCACAAAAACCATGTTTAATAGCTTCAAGGGTGGTGAATGTCAGTATTTTACCTGTGTCTATTATTCCTGCGATATAGATGCTTTCGTCCACCATGGCTTCTGCAATATGCGGATCTCTTCGCCAAACATAAGTGGTATCTGTTCCCGTAACGATAGTGTCTTTACCATGTGCTTCCGCTGTGGCTCTGATGGTGGAGCGCATGTAACTCTGGTATTTGTCGGGCATTTTTTCACCTGACTGATTGACTACGGTTGCCGCTCCAATATTTGCGCCGGGACGCATAAAGATTCTATCGCAAGCAATGGAAATAAGTGCTCCGGCCGAGGCCGCATTGTTATCTATAAAAACGTGAACCGGAATTTTACTGTTCAATATTTTTGTTCGGATGGAATCGGCAAAGACTACCTGGCCTCCGTAGGTATTCAAATGGAGAAGAATCATGTCCGCGCCTATATCATTGGCTTCTTCAAAGGCATATTGGGTATGAATCCATGATGTGCTTCCGATCTCGCGCTTGATATCAAACTTGTACACAATGGCTTGATTCGGAATAGTATCATTCTGGGAAAAAGTTACCGTCGCAACAAGAAAAAGTGCAATAATATATGTGAGTCGTTTCATTTTAATTCTATTAAGTTTCTTCAATTAAAAGTAATTATTTTAAGAACAATGAAAGAATAATAATCACTTTTTATTTATGAAGCGTTTAAATCTTTGTTGATCATCGATTCGGTTATGGAAATAGTGGCTGCTGTTACACTAACGATTGACACGAAACTGGAAATGAGTACTCCAATAAATGGGATTAACAATACCAGCGAAAAAATCGTTCCATTACCGATTACCAGGCCCTTATTCTTTTGCACAAAGGCAACACTCTCGGTGATATCCATTCTTTTTCGTTCCAAAGAAAAGTCGATAAAAGAAAAGCCATAGAAATACGCGGAGATAAAAAACAAAGTTAATCCGGTAAAAAATCCTACAATAGGAACAAAGCTTAGTGTAAATAATGCCACTGTTAAAAGCAGCTCTACCCCCAAATTTCGAAGCGCCAATCGTACGCCCCGCCATATATCTTTTATCAATTGATTAAAGTTGAAGGGAAAATCTTCCCCTGTTAAAATGCTTTCCACTTTTTCGGAGAGAAATGCAAATACGGGTGAGAGGAGTATGATAACAATGTATCCGCCAATAAAGGCAAACATTAAAAAGAACATGATCCGAATCACGATAAACATAACGAATTCGATGGTGGAACTTAAAAAGCCCGATCCCCAGAATTCCCAACTATCCATCTTGATCCAATCGGTAACATAAACGAACCATCTGGTGCTTAAATTCATAGTGGAAGTATATCCCAAAATAAATAATACAATATTAAGCAATAGAGGAAACAGAAAATACCAGGTCAACCTATTTTTTTTAAGAAAATTAAACGCCCGTGAATAGCTATTTATCCCTAATGCGAATCCCTTTTTAAAAGTCATTTTAGCGGTTTTAGTTCCCTACAAAATTATTAAAGAATATGATTTGGCAAAACGCAGCTACAAGAAAGAAAACTGACCCGGAAGGCGGAATAAAAAATTGAATTTTAAAACCTTTTTAAACTTCATCATAAAGTTCTAATTTTCCGTTACCCAAATTTTGCTAATTTTGCAGCTTAAAATATAAATATTGATGATGGACATACAGTTATTAACGGCAATTTCTCCGGTCGACGGAAGATATAGAAGTAAAGTGGATGGGTTGGCACTTTATTTTTCGGAATATGCATTAATCAGATACCGTGTATTGGTTGAGATAGAATACTTTATAACACTTTGTGAGCAACCATTGCCGCAGTTGTCTGAATTTGACAAAAAGCTTTATAATGATTTAAGGAAAATTTATAAGGAATTTCAATTGGAAGATGCGGAACGTATCAAGGAAATTGAAAGTGTCACCAATCATGATGTTAAGGCTGTTGAGTATTTTATCAAGGAAAAGTTTGATGTTCTAAAACTAGAGAAGTACAAAGAGTTTATTCACTTTGGCTTAACATCCCAGGATATTAACAACACGGCTATACCTTATTCGTTGAAAGATGCCGTTAACGATATTTATTATCCGTTGCTGGAAGAGTTAATCGATCAATTGGCAGAATTGGCCGAGGAATGGAAAGAAATTTCAATGTTAGCCAAAACACATGGTCAGCCTGCTTCGCCAACGCGTTTAGGTAAGGAGATGATGGTTTTTGTGGATCGTTTAAAAACACAATTGTCATTGTTGAAAGGCATTCCTTGTTCGGCCAAGTTTGGCGGTGCAACAGGAAACTTTAATGCGCATAAAGTGGCTTACCCGGAGATAAACTGGATTGATTTCGGAAACCATTTTGTGAACGATATTTTAAAATTAGATAGGGAGCAATATACCACGCAGATTTCGAATTACGATAATTTAGGAGCTATCTTTGATAATTTAAAACGCCTGAATACCATTATGCTGGACCTTTCCAGAGATTTCTGGACTTACATCATGATGGAGTACTTTAAGCAAAAGATTAAAAAAGGAGAGGTGGGATCCAGTGCTATGCCACATAAAGTAAACCCTATCGACTTTGAAAATGCAGAAGGTAACCTGGGTATTGCCAATGCAATATACGAACACCTGTCGGCTAAATTACCGGTTTCCAGGTTGCAACGCGATTTAACGGATTCAACAGTGCTACGAAACATTGGGGTGCCTATTGCCCACACCGTAATTGCTATCAAATCGTTACAAAAAGGTTTGGGTAAACTATTGTTGAATAAAGTTGCCATACAGCAAGATTTGGAAGACAATTGGGCTGTGGTTGCGGAGGCTATTCAGACTATTTTACGTCGCGAGGCCTATCCAAACCCATACGAGGCATTAAAAGCATTAACCCGCACCAACGAAGGAATAAATGCTAAAACCATTGCCGAGTTCATTAATACGTTAGACGTTTCGGAGGATATCAAGGACGAACTTCGTTCTATCTCTCCTCAATCTTATACCGGAATGTAAGCGTTTCGGAACAATTTTCTTTGAAGTCAGCTGTGTTAAAGTTACTTTAGCAGCTGACTTTTTTTAATGCATAAATTCAAGAATGAAGGATTTTTTTAAAGTTTTACAAAGATTTATCCCTCCCTATAAACACCATCTGGTGTTGACATTAATATTTAACGTGTTGCATTCCATTTTTGGGAGTGTGGCCATGTTGTTTTCAATCCCCATTTTTCAGGTTCTTTTTGATAAAACCAAAGAGGTGAGTGATTTGGTTGCCTGGGAACTTACTCAGGATGCGTTGGTGAATAACTTTTATTACTACGTTACCGAATTTAAGAACGAGTATGGTATGATGTCGGTAATGCCTTTTGTTGGTGCCTTGTTACTTTTTGCCACCCTGTTAAAAGTTGGCTTTGCTTATTTGGCTTCGCACCAGACGGTTTCTATTCGAAACGGTGTTGTGAAAGATATCCGTATGCAGATTTTTACAAAACTGATTGCATTGCCACTAGGGTTTTATTCCGATGAAAAAAAGGGCGATGTAATGGCACGTGCAACGGGTGATGTTACCGAGGTGGAGAATTCAATCATGTCGTCGCTGGATATGTTTATAAAGAATCCGATTATCATTATTGTATCCATTGGTTTTATGCTTAGCATTAGTTACCAGCTAACTCTTTTTGTGTTCGTAATGTTGCCAATAGCAGGCTGGATTATCGGAAAAACGGGCAAGTCGTTAAAATCTAAGTCCAGGGTTTCGCAGTCGTTGATGGGGAGCATATTAGGAACCATTGAGGAAACCGTTGGGGGTTTGCGCATTGTTAAGGCTTTTAATGCGGAAAAAAAAATGATACAACGTTTCGAGGAAGAAGCGGAAGACTATAGAAAGATTATGGACAAGGTGCGTCGCAGATATGTGATGGCACATCCGCTAAGCGAGTTTCTGGGTACTATTGTGGTTGTAATACTAGTATGGTTTGGCTCGTATATCGCCACTGGTGAAAACGCTACTTTCGATGGGGCCGCATTTATTGCGTATTTAGGTATATTCTATCAAATCATTAATCCCGCAAAGCAGTTTTCCACGGCATTTTTTAATATCCAAAAGGGATTGGCTGCCATGGAACGTATCGATAAAATTTTATTGGCCGACAATAAAATAATGGAGCAAGATGGGGCCGAAGAGGTAAAAGCCTTCCATAAAAAAATAGAGTATAAAAACGTAAGTTTTGGCTACAACGAGCACCAGGTGCTTAAGAGTGTTTCGTTGACCATTGAAAAAGGTAAGATGGTGGCCTTGGTTGGTCAGTCGGGATCGGGTAAAACTACGTTTGTGGACTTATTGCCACGTTTTCACGATATCCAGGAAGGCAGCATAACCATTGATGGTGTTGACATTAGAAATATGAAGGTGCACGATTTACGCGGGTTGATGGGAAATGTAAACCAGGAAGCTATTCTGTTCAATGATACCTTTTATAACAATATTGCTTTTGGAGTAGAAAATGCGACACAGGAACAGGTGGAAAAGGCTGCCAAAGTGGCCAATGCACACGATTTTATCTCGGCTACCGAAAATGGTTATCAAACGTTGGTGGGAGATAGGGGTGGTAAACTTTCCGGCGGTCAACGGCAGCGAATCAGCATTGCCCGTGCCGTGTTAAAAAACCCGGATATCCTGATTTTAGATGAAGCTACTTCTGCCTTAGATACAGAATCTGAAAAACTGGTGCAGGAGGCATTGGAGAACCTGATGAGCTCACGAACCTCCATTGTGATTGCGCACAGGCTTTCAACTGTTAGAAATGCAGACCTGATTTGTGTATTTAACGAAGGTGAGATTGTGGAAAAAGGAACGCACGAAGAACTGTTGCAAAATGGAGGTACGTATAGTAAACTGCATCAGTTGCAGGTAAGGTAATGGCCATGTTTGTCTTTTTATTAATCTGAGTTTGAAATCTAAAGCCATTAAAACCATTTGAGTTAGGATGAAAACCCTTTTTGTAATATTCGTACTTCTATGCACTGCAAATATGGTTTGGGCGCAGGATGACGAATATTTCGTGGATCTAATTAAAAAAGGTGAATATAGAACCAACACCATCGATGTTAATAGGGATAATACCCAACTGTTGATTGGCGCAGAAAATAAATTGGTTGCAGTGTATGACTTGGCGAGCAAAAAGACAGTTTTCGAAGTCCAGGCACATTATCAACCAGTGATCAGCGTAAAATTTTCTGCGGTAGAGAATACTTTTTATTCCGTTGGAGATAGAAGCATCAAATTATGGAAAATAGGAGGGGAGAAGCCGGAAAAAATATACACCGGAACGCATACCAACATTACATCTTGCGATTATACGCCCGGGGAGTTTTTTTTTGTGGCATCTTCGTACGATAAAAAATATCGTTATTGGGATGCTTCTCAGCTTAAAGCCATAAAAACGGTAGAAACAGGCCACAAAAAAAGCATTATAGCCGTTGCAATAAGCAATGACAACAAGTTAGTGGCTACTGGGGCACTGGATAGCTCAATTGAAATATGGCATACGGATTCTGCGGTAAGAAAACATTTGATGTTGGCACATTCTCGCCCCATCTCGTGCCTCGAATTTGTAAACAAAAACAATCATATTATCTCGGCCTCGCATGATGGGAATGCCAGGCTTTGGGACGCAGAAACCGGTGAACCAATCAAAATGTACCTGGGACACACCGAACCTATTAGTTCCATAGAAGTGCGTCCAGATGGAAAATACCTGCTAATGGCGTCATTTGATCATACCATCGGACTGTTTAATATTGCAACCGGAGAAAAAATACATACATATGTGTACCATGAATTTCCTGTGCTGGATGTAGCATGGAATACCAAAGGAGATGGGTTTTACTCGTGCGATAAGGAAGGAAATATTATTGAATGGTCTGTCCCCGATAAAGTATTTGTGGATTTTTATTTTGGGAAAGAGATTGGCAC
This sequence comes from Saccharicrinis sp. GN24d3, assembly GCF_052400645.1. Taxonomy (NCBI): domain Bacteria; kingdom Pseudomonadati; phylum Bacteroidota; class Bacteroidia; order Marinilabiliales; family Marinilabiliaceae; genus Saccharicrinis; species Saccharicrinis sp. GN24d3. The sequence continues at coordinate 7,770 of NZ_JBQTGI010000025.1, read as the reverse complement.
CGAAATTACAGCAAGTAAATTGGTTTTGCCCAGAAAGAAGGGTGAACCGAAAGATGGCTTTAAAGCCAGAAAGGCCAGGGCCGAAAAACTGAAATCTCAATTACGGGATAAATATTACCTAAAGTATCTTGAACTGCAGAAAACGTTTGTAATTGGTAATTGAGGGTTCTGCTGGGGACAATATTTTTTGGTGGTGTATAATGATAGTAAAGGCAAACTAAAGAGACCATCTTTTAACAAAAAAAATGGTCTCTTTAAATCTTACAACTTCCATGTAATCAATATTGCATCAGCCTGGCCATACCAAGGACTGATAAACTCCTGTTTTTTATCGAATTTAGTCTCTTGTGAATACTCCCCTGTTAAAGTATTAAACCACTTAAAGTATACTGGCTTTTTATCCTTAAACATATATTCTTTTCGATATTGGTAGGTTTCTTTGGGTACATAGTTTAAATATTCCTCTTTATCCTTGTGTTTTAAACAGTAACCTGCCTGATTATGCCAGGGTACAGGATTGTACGCGCCAAATGGGTAATCCGTAAACAACTGAGTCATGTGTTTAAAATACTCGAATTTTGGCTTATAGAAACTATCTTCCTGCTCAAAAGGATTATATATTATTGCATTCCACGATGTTCCTTGCCAATAGTAGGTAGAATAAACCCCTGCAAAAGCACATTGATAATTACGCTTTAAACATTGCTCGGCACTGATGTAACTGCCAGGGAAAACCACATAAGGAGATTCTTCATAGCCGCCATGCTCAATATTGAAAACAGGTTTGTCTTTGTATTTGTTAAAATCATTAAGCATGTTAGTGTACAAAGCATAAGTCCAATCCTGGCGTGAAATATAGTCCACAGATTCAGGATGGCGCTTGCAGAAACCATAATCATGAACTGTTACCAGACGTTTAAAGTAGTTGGCGTTTCTCAGTCGCTCAATTCGTTCCAATATATATTTGTCATCAGCCCTACCGTAGAACAAGGCCTCTTTTGAAACATCCCACATGATATTGGGGAAGGCTCCATAACGTTTCACCACATAATCGAAATACATATTATCAGCTTCGGAATTCATTTCCGGCCAGGCTACCAGCTTGTTCCAAACGTAAATCATCAGGTGAGATATGATTCCTTTTTGGTTCATTAGATCGATTGTACGGTCAAATTTTTTAAAGAAGTCCACATTTAACGAGGAATAGTCAGGGTTTTTGTTATCCCCCAAGAATGGGAAGATATTTTTGGGGCCACCAAATTCGTGCTCGGGATGTTTCAACAATAATTCATCTTTTTTCCAACTTACGTCGAACGAAAAAACGTTCATCACTACCTGGTTTAATCCATTTTGTTGAAGCAGATTTAAAAGATGGTTGGTCTTAGGTAACCCCTCTTCGTTATGGTAATCCAAAGCATAGAGCCAATCGCATTCAAAAGCCATCAAAAAATAAGGAGAACCATCTTCGTAGTAAAAATGACGCATATCCTTTTCGGGGATTACAATGCCTCCTTTTGCACCATCTGCAGTTTTGTCAAGAATGGTTATATTTCCTTTTTTACCGTTTAATGATTTCACCTGCGATGTGGTGATATAACTCCAGGTTCCAGTTTCGGAACCAGAGAAACGAAGCAACCACTCGTTACCTCCATTGTAAAAGCCGGGTGCTTTTTGTTTTTTACCTGAAGGGGAAGTGAAAGTGGCGTAAAAATCGGTTACAAAAGGTGTTTTGGATTTGCCTTTGAAAGCGATGTCGATAACTTCCCATTTTTTAATGGAGGTCATCTTTCTCGAAGAATAGTTGGTTTTTAAAATTTCAGCTTTTGATGGGTGTAAAAGCACTCCAAAAGAAATTATTAGGAATATTATTGTTTTTCTCATATACGTATAAAATTTTAAAAGTCATTGGTTATTGCCTGCGCTCAATGGTGAATTTACTTTTAACAATGACTGATTAATTATTGACTAATGTCTGATGACCATTCGGATAGTTCAAAGGCATTTAACCAAACCCCTTTGTTGCTTTGGGCATCTTTAAACACAACTGCTACCGGGTTTGTTCCATCTGAAACAATAATGGTTTCAGCTGTTGCAGCAGGAACAAATTGCATGTCTTTACCTTCTGTCGTTTTAGCTTTAACAAGTTCAGAGGAGCCCCCTGTCTCAATGCTGATTTCTTTGCCATACGGCAATTTATGGATTTGTAGCTTTTTGAGTTTATCTACATTGGTATCCATAAGGTCGCTGTTTGTGCGCGGGGCATGATGCCAGGTGGTCAGTTTATAAGTTCCTTTGGGTAATTGAGCAAACTCAAGAGTTATACCTTCTTTGTCGATGCCGATTACACCCTCACCATACGCAAAACCGTATTTCCCAATCACGTTCATCTCGCCCAACCAGCGAAGTACTCCATTGGACGAATTTGTTTTAATACTGGCATCAATGCCTCCGAAGGCATCCAATTGAATAGAAGATGGTTTGTTGTCTTCAGCATTCCAAGGTATCCAGCCAAATTGAATCAACTGGTCTTTAGCGCCCATATCAACCCTTATTCTTTCGAAATCGTATATGGGTTTAGCGTTGGCAAGTATCATATCGTTCTCTTTAGCAACGGAATAGAATGTGGCTGTAGCTGATTTTAAACCTTTGCTTTTGGCTGTTAGCTTTATTTCACCGGGGGTTGTTCCCGCTTGAATTAACACTGGTGCTTCTCCTGTTTCAATAAACATAGGGTTGGCATTTATGTCGGCATCATCACCATAAATTGCAGCAGGACCCGCAATGGAGAATTTTACCTCTCCAATGGAATCCTTTACCCAGGTTCCGTTTTTATCCAACACCCTGGCATAAGCCACTAAAATATCTGAACCATCCGCTTCGAATTTGCGGCCAACCGTATCAATAATTAGCTGAAGGCTTCTGGCTTTTTCAGGTGTGCGTATTGTTTTTGAAACATACTCTTTGCCATCTTTATATCCAACTCCTTTTAATTCTCCATCTTCATAATTGGATATTGTGAAATGAAAAGGAGGATGATCTAACCCGAAATAAACAGAATCGCGTGAAGGCTTTTGTTTCATAAACGGTTTTCCATTTATGAATAATTCTACTTCATCCGCATTCGAAAAAACGTCTAGTTGCTTGGTTCCACTTTTCCAATCCTGTTCAATATGCAAATAAGGTTCTTTTCTCATTTCCGATGGATACCAAAGCAGTCCTTTTTTAGGTTGACGGAAAATAGTCATCGCCCCACTTCTGGTTCTGTCCTTCATGCTTTTGTATTTGGCATGAGTAGGATGGAAGGTATAATATGCATGGGCTGTCCATGAGATGATTCCAGTCATTTTAGGATCGCGTTTGTGAATGGCTACTTCCTTTGGCCCAGAATGACCTTCCATAGCAAGCATGGTTTCCGACCTGTCCCAAACAAACGGACCGTAAAGCATATTGGCATTGATATCCGTTAAACCTGATGCTTGCCAGCCTGTCCAGCGGGCACTTTGCGATGCGGTCAAGCGGTTTGGATCTTCTTGTTTGATGGCGTAGTGTACCTGGGGGACATAACCTCGATGGTTGATACCTGCACCCCAAATTACAACGGAAGGGTGATTGCGGTGATTACGAACCATTATGCGGGCAGCTGTCTCCAGGTTCTGGAACCAGAGTTTGGTGTTGTTCATAGTAATCCAGGTAGGTGCTTCTTCGTAAACCAATATGCCCAATTCATCACAGGCTTCCATAATAGCATTATCGTGCGGGTAGTGAGCGGTACGCATTACGTTAAAGCCTAACTGTTTAAATTGAAGCATGTCCTTATAATGCAAAGAATTGGGCACAGCATCGCCGAGGTATCCATAATGTTGATGACGGTTAAAACCAATCAAATCAATCGGCTTTCCGTTAAGCATGAAGCCCAATTCATTATCCAACCTAAAAGTCCTGATGCCTAGTTTGTTTTCAACACAATCTGCGCTGTTGCCATCCACGCTTACTTCGGTGTTAACACGATATAAGTAAGGATTTTCCGTATCCCATAATTGCAGGTTGTCTTCGATCCCGCCAATCTGGTTGAATTCAACATCAGCACCTGCTTCTACTCTTTGTTCCGAAACCAACTTGAGTACCACGATGCCTTTATCATCAATCACCCTGTTAATGACTTCACACTTTTTTGCGGTGTTATTCTCGTTGCGAACAAATGTTTTTATGTTGATGGTCGCATTCATATTGACCGGGTCAACACTGGGGGTAGTTATGGTAATACCCGCATTGGCTTTTTCCCAGTTGTAAGTGATATGTACCGGATCTGTTTCTACCAGATAAACATCACGATACAAACCACTAAACTTGACATAATCGAACGGGCCGGCATCGGGAGGTATATTCTCGTTTCTTCGGTTATCCACCAATAAGGTAACCTGGTTGGCTTTTCCTCTTACTACAAATTCAGAGATATCGAAGTGAAATGGGGAATAACCGGTAACCGCAAACTGACCCACATGTTTTCCATTTACCCATAAATCGGTAACTTGGTGGGCTCCTTCGAATTCAAGATATACTTTTTTATCTGCACCGGAAGTTATCAGAATATCTCTTCGGTACCAACCAACGGTTCTATGGAAAGTTGGTTGATCTTTTGCATCGTTGCAAAAATCCAAGGTTAACGAGGTTGGTTTCAACGTATGGGGTATGCTGATGTTTTCCCATTTTGAATCATCGGTTTCTTCAGCGTAAAAACTGGCTCCGGGATCTCCTAAATGAAATTTCCAACCCGTGTTGATACATTCTTTTTTTCGGTTTGAATCCGGGTAACCATATGGTAGTTGCTTATTCTGCGTAAATACGGATGTTACCAAAACAAGCAAAGCAAAAAGTAGATTTGTTTTAAACATTATTTTGAATTAAGATTATTTTATGAGTTCAAGTTATGGCTATTTCAAAAATCTTGGGGTTAAAAATTAATTACAAATAAGGGGAGGATTACTTTGCAAAGGAGGTTAAGCACATCAATAATCGTTTAATATAACTGTAAAATATTTTAAAAGCCACCTTTATAAAAGAGTGGCTTTTAACTAAAATCTAACATTATATGAGAAACATACTTGAATTATTTAATCATTAACTTTCCAACATAAATTTTGCTGTTGCCTAAAATTCTGATCATATAAACACCTTGTATCAAATTTAAATCTGAAAAATAAACTCCTTCGTTATTCAGCTCGTACGCATCTGAAATCACTTTGTTGTACATTGGCTTTCCGTTTATCGCATACACCGTAATTTGGGCATTTCCGGTGACAACCTCTTCTACAACAATTCTAAAATCGTGGTGTGCAGGATTAGGGAATATTTTTAAAGTTCCATGGTTGGAGGTAAGATTAAAAATACCACTATCAGGATCTTGGTCATCCTTTTCAACAACTTCTCTTGCCCAATCGGCCCCTGCAATCCATCTATCCTGGCCATATTCATATGCGCCAATATCCGGTTTTGAGCCATTAAATCCATCTGTGATCCCAGCAACTTCGGTGCCCGCATCAATCAAGTATGAATCTGCAGAGGGAACAAAGTTAGTATCCTCTACAGAAACAAATGGTTGGTTGCCATTGATAATATTTGACCCAATATTGGTTCCGATCCACTCAGCACCGTCGGAGCTGGTGTCAGAATAGTTGTTGTAAACCTTGATTCTTTCCATGTTATAACCGTTGGCCCATCGCCCCATACCATGACCGGCTTTCCATATTGTATTGTTGTAAAAGTTGATGTCGGTATTGTACCAGTTTATCATTAGCCCGTTCCAGGTAATATTCCATACTACATTGTGATGCACATCGTAACCTTTACTGTTGTTATCCAGGTAAATTCCTGCTGCCCTGCCATCAGCATAATCAGGCCCATAAGAATCGTGAAACCAATTATGGTGGATTACTGTGTTTTTTAAATCGGTATTGCCTACTGTGTAAAATACACCACCATCATTATTTATTTTCATGCAATCGAATACATCGTTGTAAGCCACGGTTGAATTTGCACCACTGGTATAAATGCCATCCCTTCCGCAGGAATAAATGGTATTATTGGTAATCGTAGCACCCGGGCAATTGGAACGTATTGGATTGGCATGAACTCCTATTGTATTAAAATGTCGAACCACATTGTTATGGATGGTATAATTTTTACTTCCTTTCCAGGCTGTTAACATTGAAATTCCATTGCCCGAACCATATTCAATAAGGTTATTCTCTACAGTAATATTGCTCCCTTCAAGCTTTATGGCAGCATTACCAATTTGCGCATCAGTATTATCCAGTTCATCTAACGATTGCAAGCAGTTTTGGAATTTTCCGTTTTTGATAACACAATAATTCCCCTTAACCTCCACTGTTCCTCCAAAACAGGATAGACCATCAATATGTATGTAATCTTTGTTAATTTGCATGGTGTAAAGCCTAGCACCTGCTTTTAACGTCACATCTTCTGGGTTCGCTCTACCGGGTAACATGCAATATACCGTTTGATCTTGACCATCGTAAAACCATTCACCCGGATAGTCAAGAGCATCTAATTTTCCGAATAAATAAAACCTACCTCTGTTTTCGTTTCTGTATACGGTAGGATTGTGCGGATTAAAAGGCCATTTGCTAATATCTACCCCTGTAAAGCTAAACTGACCACTTCCAGATGAAGTGATCTCCCTGGTCCAGCTCATCCCCGAATGGGCCCCCAAATAACAAACATAACCGTCGGTCCAGTCAACAGAAGGCAGTCCATTGGCTGTAATATGTGAACCAGAGCCTCCTGTTGCTTCGTGTCCATCGAATGATAACCTGTCGTTATCCTCATTATTTGGCCATCTGGCAATATCTAAGATACTATCATTACAGAATAAAACGTTGTATTCTACCCCTAAATTCAGGGTAGTATTGGCTTTGTAGATATCTCCTGAATGGTTCGTCCAGTTATCGAGTATTTCAGTGGCATCTATTACTACATTATCCTGTTCAAAAGTGGTATATGTAATTGGGTTCCCCTCAGTACCTGAATTGGTTGGACTAAGTATTTCTCGGTATACTCCTTCCTTAATGTAACAAATGTCTCCGGCAACCATGATAGACGCTGCTTTTGAAATTGTTAAAAAAGGTTGGTCTAATGTTCCTGGATTACTGTCATCCCCTGTTTTTGCAACATAGTAATCTGTAGCGTTTATGTTGACAGACAAACATAACAATAAAGCCCCTACTAGTATATTTAGCTTCATATTTTAACTTTTTGTGATAGGTTATAAAGTTAAGCTATCAGGGACAAGGGGAGGTTGAAATATTGTATAAATTAAACGGGGCATTTTCATACAAGGATCAACAATCCCCTGGATTACCTTCTTTTATCACAAACCTATCCGTTTACTTAGTTTCTACTCTTCTTTTTTTTTATGGAAAATTCCCACCTGTATCAAATGGTAACCTTCCTTCTATTTCAGGAATACGTTTTTTTCAGTACGATGAAGATGGCGAAGAATATTAGCGTCCACCTTTTCTAATTCTTGGCAATTCAACGCCGGTAGCAGGAACCATTTTTGTGATATATCAAACCATAGTTAACTAACCCTATGGCAATATCACAATGTTTATCAATAGCTATCGCGTTCCCGTGAATTGAGTTTGTGTTTTTAAAAGACTTTGGGTAAAAATGCAGTTACTACTCAGCAAGCAAAAACGAAATATAAGTAACATGGTTTCCTTGCTGTATTTGTTTCTGAGTTGCAAAGCG
>NZ_JBQTGI010000024.1:0-74373 GCF_052400645.1 Saccharicrinis sp. GN24d3 | reverse complement strand
TGAAAAGAGATTGAAAAAACAAACGCATCCAGAAATAATTAATTTAATTTTTAATGGCTAAAGTTAACGGCTATGGATTACTTTCGGGAGCATCGTTTGGTGCGTTGAAGCAGCGGAGTGTCCTGTTTTGAAACAATTTCAATGTGTAATAGATTTTCTAATGCATATTGCGGGTTTATATATTAGAAGCAAAACTAAACCGATCATAACAATAAATACTGTGCCATCGGCTGGCTTCTCACAACAAACCCTTTTCGACCATTCATCACACTATTGTTTCAATACGTCCATGAAAACTCCCCGCTCCGGTAAGGTAAAAAGCTTTCATTCCATGCACGGCACACCAAATGAGGATAAGCACAAAGCAAATCCTCTTTATTTAATCGTAAAATACAAAGTATATCTATCTACACAAGCGATAACCAGGTTCCCGACTCCTTATAATCTTCAATGGTTTTAATACTTGTTTCATATTTATATGAACTCACTAACATAGATACCTCATGTTTTAAGCTATCAATGCAGTTATTGATCAAATCACTTCGAAAACCATTGTTTGCCATATTTAAAACAAGATTTGCAGATACTACCCTGCTGATTATCTTACCTAAATCGACATGTTTACGCTGACTAAGTTTAGGTTCCAAAATAAAGTTAAGTGCCGATTTAAAATGCCCTGCCACACCTTTTGTTAGCTCATAATCTTTTAAGAAAGCAGATAAATTAGTTGTTTTCTTCCGTATCATCAACTTATTAACCAACTCTGATATTTGTGTATATAACATATCATTAGAACCTTCAAATATTTGAAATGGTCTTGAGTCTATAATTCCCCGGGAACTCACACTTTCCGCCTTATATCCGTTGGCCCCTTTAAGTTGCGTTAGAATTTGAGCCGAAGACTGCATCAGGTCAGTCACATAAGCCTTCATGCTATTGGCCTCGATGGCGTCGGGTGACAGATTCTTTTCTACCCCTGCATGTGCTGCACTACGGGTGCACATGGCCGAACAAACCGTAAACGCACTTTGTATCTTATTGATCTGGTGTTGAACCTGATCCAGCTTAATTAGTGGTTTTCCGCCAACTACCCGATCTTTGCAATGTTGAATCGCGTCGTCTAGCATTCTTCTTATAAAACCCATACCCATGCCCGGGAATTGAAAACGGCTGCGATGCAAGAGATCCATCATCAAATTAAGTCCTGAAGATTCCGGACGTAACTTATAGCTTTCCGGTATAATTACATCTATCTTGTTTTTACCATAAGGAATAGGGTAAAGCCCAAGGTTATTGTAGTATTCTTCCACCTGTATATGTTGGTTGGGTTGCTGCACATCACAAATAAAAAAATCAATGTCACGGGCCAAATTGCCATAATCTAATTTCTTTCTTGAGGTAATCAACCAGTAGTCGGCCAAACCGGTTAACCCCTGCCAATGCTTGGTCCCTTTAAGGTGATAATTGGCCCCCCTCTGAACACAAGATGTTTGCATCCCTAAAGCATCACTGCCATAATCAGGTTCGGTTATCATTAATCCACCCATATTTTGTTGGGTCATAAACCGGTTAAAGACACTTTTTTTGGCCTCTTCTCCCGCATATTTTCCGACAGGTTCCAAGAACAAGGCAATATTAATTCCAAATGTCAACGAAAGAGGCAACGATTCGTACGAAGCTGCATCCATCATTCCCAAACACTCTTTCATCACCACGCCCCTACCTCCATATTCTTTGGGAACGCCAACCGACAATGGATTTTGCGCCATAATATCTCTTAGCACCAACGCCGGAAATCCCCTCTTTTGTATAAATTGTTCAATATTATCCCTTCGATAAAATACGTTTTTTAATGTTTCTTTAAAAGATTCTAAGTATTCCGAAAAAGGTTCCTTTCCTGTATTCATTAGATGTTTGTTTATGTTTTAAACTTATAAATTTAAAAACTGCAACGCCCTGAAAACCGTTGCAATTCCTAATCCCTCCACTGTATATCCTAATTATTAGCTTCAGCTCCACCCTTTCCGCTTGCATATAACTAGGATAACTAATACCCCTCAATTGGATAAATGTTCAATAAGCAGAAATATTTTAAACTTATTGCAACAATCGTCGAAGTCCATACCGTTCTGTTCTTTGTATTTTCATATCTTCGCTCCATCCGAATATTCCACACTACTAGCACCTTACCCCTTATCCTTAAACAGACTCAATATAAATTACACAAATCCACATATATCCCATTAAATATATCTATATAATTGTATACTTTTGAATGAATCTCACGTATCAGAATTAGAATTTGATCGTTACTTAATATTTCTTTAATTTCATCAAACCCATTCATTAGAAATAAATTAAGCGTCTATGAACAGAGTTATAATCTACGTAATTGTAATAACAGTAATTGTGCTCGTATCGGTGAATTTGATGCATCAACCAGAGCCTTTGAACCTGTCGCAATTCAAATTAAAGCAAGAGTATGCCACCAAGAAAAAGCCTTCTGTGGATCATACACAATTTGAAATTCTCAATCAAGAATTCGAAACACCACAAGATGTTACATTAGCTTGTTTACAGTGTCACAACAAAAGGCACGAAGAAATCATCCACTCCAGCCACTGGAACTGGGAAAGGGTAGCTTATGTAGAAGGAAAGGGCATTTCCAAGATTGGCAAAAAGAATGTGATCAACAATTTCTGTATTGGTTCAAACAGTAACGAGCAAGCTTGTGCCGCGTGTCACATTGGATTTGGGATGAACAGCAACACGTTCGATTTTAGTAATGCAAAAAACGTGGATTGCATGGTTTGTCACGATAACAGTGAAGAATACTTCAAAGGTGCGGCTATGGCAGGTTACCCGGACAGAAGCGTTAACCTTTCGAAGGTGGCGCAAAGCGTTGGGCGACCCAACAATGTGAATTGTGGCAGTTGTCACTTTTATAGTGGTGGTGGAAACAATGTTAAACATGGCGACCTGGAGGAAGCCTTATTGGCCTGCGACAGGAATGTGGATGTACATATGGCTCAAAATGGCATGGGTATGACCTGTGTTGACTGCCATGGTGATGAAAAACACAACATCAAAGGAAAACTATACTCAGTATCCTCTACCGATGTAAACAGGATGAACTGCGAAGAGTGCCACACATCCCGTCCCCACCTGGACGATATGCTAAACCGTCATGGCAACAAGATTGCTTGTCAAACTTGCCATATACCGACTTATGCAAAAGTAAACTCAACAAAAATGGCCTGGCGCTGGTCCGAATCCGGCAAAATGAAAGATGGACAACCCTATCACGAAGAAGATTCCTTAGGAAACCATACTTATCTTTCCATTAAAGGCGAGTTCGAATGGGGAAATAACGTAGAACCAGATTACTTCTGGTTTAATGGCCATGCACAGCATTACGTAATTGGAGACAAGATAGATACGATACCTGTTCAGGTAAACCGATTGTTAGGATCAGTAAATGATATTCATTCCAAGATATATCCTGTTAAAGTGCACAAAGGAGACCAGATATACGATCCGGAAACCCATATGCTGATTCAACCCAAGCTTTATTCTCCAGCTAAGGGAGATAGTGCCTTTTGGGTGGACTTTGACTGGAACCTTGCTGCCGAAGCAGGAATGAAACGCATAGGATTACCCTATAGCGGAAAATACGATTTTGTAGAAACCGAAATGTACTGGCCCATTAATCACATGGTTGCGCCTAAAGATCAAGCCCTGGCTTGCGTCGATTGTCACACAAGCCACAATGGACGTCTGGCTTCACTGAACGGTTTTTATATGCCGGGACGGGATCGGAACAGATGGATCGATTTGATCGGTAACCTGTTATTCTGGGGATCGCTGATTGGGGTATCGTTTCATGCCTTGGCCCGATTGATTAATTCGTTTAGAAAAAACGAAATGGAAGCAGAGGAGATAAATATTGAAAATTAGACAGAGTTTTAAGATTTTAAAATAACCGATATGGCTAAAGTATATATATATAAAACATTTGAAAGGTTCTGGCACTGGAGCCAGGCTGCCTTGATATTTTTCCTGGCCTTAACAGGTTTTGAGATACATGATTCGTTTCAGTTGTTCGGGTTTGAAAAGGCCGTCTTGTTCCACCGTACCTCATCGTACCTGTTACTGGGACTTATCGTCTTTAGTATCTTCTGGCATTTTACTACAGGGGAATGGAAGCAGTATATTCCAACCTTTTCGAAGCTGCAAGCACAGATTCGCTATTACACAGTGGGCATGTTTAGAGGCGAGCCACACCCCACCATCAAATCGGCCCGCAAAAAGCTGAATCCACTGCAGGCCGTGGTATACCTTGGTTTTAAATTGGTGATGGCACCTATGGTCATACTATCCGGACTGTTATATATGTATTATAAATCGTTTGATGTAAACGACATAGTTGTGGCTCTAAATATCCCATTGGAATGGATCGCTGTTATCCACACTTTGGGAGCGTTCCTTTTAATGGCTTTTGTTGTAGTACACGTGTACATGACCACTACAGGCCATACCGTGACTGCCAACATTAAAGCAATGATCACGGGTTATGAAGACCTTGAAGACGCCGGCACGGCCGCAGCGAATGATGAATTAGCAAACGTAAAACTAAAATCGTCTAAAACCGAAGAAAATGAGTGAAGCACCAAAAAAATATATGAATCCGTATTTGGCCGGATTCTTTCTAGGATTTGTCCTCTTAGCGGCTATTTACATTACTGGTCGTGGACTTGGGGCCAGTGGGGCCTTTAAGAGCGTGGTGATGCAAACGGTAAACAGCGTTGCCCCCGAGCATGCCGATAACACCGCGTACTATGCCGATTATAATGAATCTCACCCCGAAGGCCCTATGAAATCGTGGTTGGTTTTTGAGGTATTGGGCGTTTTAATAGGCGCTTTTATTTCAGCTGTAGCTGCCAATAGAGTATCTCTTAAATTAGAGAAAGGACATGGGGTTAAAAACAGAACCCGAATAATAGCCGCAATTGCAGGTGGTGCTTTGTTTGGTTTTGGTAGCCAATTAGGACGTGGTTGCACATCTGGCTCTGCCCTTAGTGGAATGGCCGTCATGTCGTTTGGCGGTATCATTACTATGTTGGCCATTTTTGGGATGGCCTATATGACAGCGTATTTTTTTAGAGGTTTATGGATTAAAAAACAATAGTTATGGGACCGTTAGTACCAGATATTATAAGTGGTGAGTTTAATTATATTATTGCCCTGGTTATTGGAATCGGGTTTGGATTTGCGTTGGAGCAAGCTGGTTTTGCTTCCACAAAAAAATTGGTGGGCTTGTTTTACGGATACGATTTTACAGTCCTCAGAGTGTTCTTTACGGCAGGTATCACTGCCATGGTGGGTATCATTGTTTTAAACCACCTTAACCTTCTTGATGTTAGTATTATCTATATCAACCCTACCTTCCTTTATTCTGCATTAGTTGGCGGAGGAATTATGGGGCTAGGATTTATCATTGGTGGTTTTTGCCCGGGCACAAGTGCTTGTGCTGCTGCCACGGGCCGGGTGGACGGATGGGCTTTCTTGCTGGGTGGAACCATTGGTATTTTTATTTTTGGCGAAGGATTCCCGCTATGGAAAGATTTATATATAGCCGAAGACTGGGGGCCTGTTTTAATGTTTGAGCAGTTTGGCCTTACCCGTGAGGTATTTGGTGTAATTATGATATTAATTGCAGCTTTTGCCTTTGTCATCACTCAAATGATCGAGAATAGAATTAATGGCAAAGAAACCAAATGGTTTAAACCAGCTATCATTAAAAATTCTATCATCGTGGCAACACCTGTTCTGATTGTTCTAACGGTGATAATTACGCCCAACAGAACCGAGGTAATGAACACGCGTATTGATGAAAAAATTGCCGCAGGTGAGTGCAACCCTAAAATGATGGATGCCGATAAATTGGCCTATGAACTGACGAATCAATATTACAAATATAATGTGATTGACGTGCGTACACCAGAAGAATTTAAAGCCTTTCATATACCAACAGCAATCAATATTCCATTGGATGAAATGCCCAACCTTGAAAACCTGGATATTGTCATACAGAACATTAAAACCAATGTTTTTTATGGGGCCGATATTTACCAATCGCAACGTGCCTGCATGGTATCCAAATATTTTGGTAAATCGGATAATTTTGCACTGAATCTAACAGCGGACGAATTTAACAAACAATACTTTCAGCTTGCTGATGTTAGCGAAAGCAGTTCCAAGTCAGATGTGGAAATATTTACCTTTAGAAAAGAGGCTGGAGTTAAGATGAAGGAAATTGGAGAGGCCGTGGCCAACCTGGACAAACCTGTGCAGAAAAAAGCGACCCGTGTTAAAGGTGGATGTAGCTAGATTAGTATAATAGTCATTGGTTCTTATGCATTAAACTCGGGGTGTGACTGACAGTCGCGCCCCGAATTGTTTTACCTCTGAAACTAACTCCATTTAAAAATAAACGATTGCAACTGAGCTATCTTTACCTTCATAACCCCAATTCCTCCATTTATTGTTAATGTTGTTTTTTCTATTTGATACAATTGATCAATTGCAGCATACTCTCCATCCTTCAAATCCATCTTTCTTACCAGTTCTACGGGTAATTTTAATTCAAATTCGTAGCCTTCTTTAGTATTAAAATTAGATACGATGATAAGCTTTTCATCTTCTCTCCAACGAACACAGGAATAAACTTTGTTGGTATATCCTTTGGTTTCATTTCTGTTATATGCATGAATATCCGCATAGTCACCCATTAAAGCATCACTTTGGGCTGTAAAAGTCATTAGTCTTTTATAGAAATCACGCAATTCTTTTTCGTCTTCACTTAACTGACCGCCATCGAATTTTCCGTTGTTCATCCAGCGCTGGTGATGTGGCACGCCAATATAATCGAAAATAGAAGTGCGGGAATGTGATCCAAAACCTGCATCCTCGGCTCCTGGCTCTCCCACTTCTTGCCCGAAATACAGCATGGTTGGCGACGTGCTTAGTGTAGCCGAAACCACCATGGCAGGCATTCCTTTGCGGGCATCTCCTGCAAATTCAGGGGAAGCGATACGTTGTTCGTCATGGTTCTCTAAAAAGTGAAGCATATGATGTTCAATATCAGCCAACTTATGTTGGATTGGTGCAATATGATCCGTAGAACCATGCCCCTGCATAATGTGCTTTAGGGTATCGTATAAATCTACTTTGTCGTACAGGTAATCCATCTTACCTTTCAAAATATAGTCTCTATATAGTCCAGGTTGATAAACCTCTGCCAACAAGAAAGCATCGGTATTTTTCATTTTAACAGACGAATTCATAAAACTCCAAAACTCAACGGGAACCATCTCTGCCATGTCGTACCGGAAGCCATCCACTCCTTTATCTAACCAGAAGAACGCAATGTCTCTAAACTTGATCCAGGAATCAGGCAGTTCTTTACCTTGCCAAAACGTATAATGTACCCGGTAATCTTTTGTCTCATAATTATCGGGTAAGACATCAAAATCAAAGGTTCCATCAGGCCTTACCCCGTAGTTCACCTTTACCGTTTCGTACCAATCGTAATGGCCGGGTTGTGCGAGTCGGGAACCGTTACCTGTCCATTTGGCCGGGTATTCTGCGAATTTTCCGTCAGCCAAAGCATGCTTTTCCCCTCCAAGCGGCTTATAACCCTCCATAGCTTCGGGTACCTTAAACGATTCATTGGGAATGTAGTAGAAATTGTTTTTTTGGGCGTATTCAACAGATGTATTATCCTCCGCTCCAAAGTCTTTTATACCGTCAGGATTATTTAGACTTTCATAGTGACGGGCCACGTGGTTGGGCACAATATCTATAATCACCTTCATGCCTTGTTTGTGGGTGCGCTCAATCAAAGCCTCAAATTCTTCCATGCGGTTGGACGGGTCAACAGCCATATCCGGGTCTACCTGGTAATAATCCTTTACGGCATAAGGCGAACCTGCCCGACCTTTCACCACATCCGGATCGTCATTGGAAATTCCGTAATCCGTGTAATCGGTAATGGTTGCATGGTGCGGAACACCAGTGTACCAGATATGGGTTACGCCCAACTTCTTAATTTCGCCCAATGCCTTATCCGTAAAATCGTTGAATTTTCCCACACCATTTTGCTCAATGGTTCCCCAGGGCTTGTTGTTGGTGTTGGTGTTTCCGAACAAACGGGTGAATACCTGGTAAACCACGGCTTTTTTCTGCCTGGGCTCTAGTTGTTTTTGTTCATTTTTAGCTGTTGAACATGCAGCGATTAATGTTGCAATGATTGATATGTAAATTAGTTTTTTCATTATTACTTTAATTTTACCAAAGTGAATAGTTTTAGTTACTCTTTTCTATCTTTTAACACAACCTTTTTAAAGAGGCTAATCTAGCTAACAATCATTACAAGGCTTTACGTTAAAAAACGGAAAAATACGATTAATTACTAATCCGAATAAAGAGTTGAACCCTTTCAGGGTTCTGGATATAGAGGCTTAAGTTTCCACGGGTTTTACCCGTGATTATTCATAGTTTAACCCATTCGGGATTTCTAGTGTAACTTACCTTGTTTACAAAAAAAGAAAGCTCATGTAAATCAACCACGGAGTGGTTTTACCTTGAATAACCCTGGGTGAAACCCAGGTAACAAAGCCACTGTGAATCACTACCATGAATGGGTTGAACACTTTTTCTAGCTCTTGATTGACATTACTTACTTAATTTCAATTTCAACCTTATCACTCACCATATTAAAATCAGCAATTAATTCCTTGATTTCCGCATCCCATGAAAAATTCTTTATTTGATTATTAACCAGTAAACTCTTAGGTTCTGCTTCAACATTATGAACAACCAATGAAATATCCCTGCTTTCAGGTTTTTCTTTATAATCGTATGCCTCTCTTGTAATGGTTACAGCCACACCTCCTTTTGTATTTTCCGATTTAAAATGCAGTTTCTCAAATTGATGGTTCTTCCAACTGTTATTTGTTTTTCCGTCATCCTCGTACATAAAACCTGCTGACTGCATCAAACTTGAATCATAATAATAATGAAGAATCAATTTGTCCGTATGGTATTCTTCCATATTCTTAAACTCGGGAACCATGGGAATAAACGAACCTCCTTTAACAAACACAGGAATATCCTTTATATTCACTGGCACTGTCTTTCTTTTGCCACCTTCATACTTTTTTCCCGTGAAGAAATTGTACCAATTGCTTCCAGATGGGAAATTAACATTCCATTCCGTTACTCCTTTTTGGGTGACCGGAGCAACCAAAATGTTTTCTCCCCACAAATAGGAATTCTTTTCTTCAATCCTATCGGTGTTGTCACCCAAATAAAACAATGGTCGCATAAGAGGCGTACCTTGAGTACTGTTTTGGTAGGCCATGGTATATAAATAGGGAGTTAATGCATAACGCAATTTTATATACCTACGGGTGATATTTTTAGTTTGCTTATCCCAAAAGATCGGTTCTGGTGGGACATCTTCCTGGGCGTGGGTTCTGTACACCGGCTGAAAAACGCCATATTGCAACCAACGGGTATATAGTTCCGCATCTTCGTAATCGCCTGCAAAGCCTCCCAAATCGGAGTGCATATATGCCAATCCCTGCATTCCCATTTGCAAAGAAACCTCAACCTGAGGTTGCAAACCTTCCCACGATCGGCTAACATCCCCCGACCATGGAATCATCCCGTAACGTTGCGAGCCCGCATAACCGGCACGCATCAATATCACAGGACGCCTATCCGGAAAATCCTTGCTAAATCCATCATAAACTGTTTTAGCCCACTCATGTCCATAGGCGTTATGCACCTCGTTAGCAGGACCATTAACATGCAGCAAGCTATCTGGGTGAACTTCAGGCTCACCTAAATCGCCCCACCAGCCATCAACGCCACTTACGGTGTGTTTTTTATAAATATGCCAAAACCACTTTTTTGTTTCAGGCTTAAAGATGTCGAGCAAAGCCGTGGTTCCAAAATAGAAATCGTAAATATATGGCTGCCCCAAGGAATCCGTTCCAAGAAGATTCTGTTCAGCACATTCCTGGTATTTCCCACTTTCCTTAAGAATAAACGGTTCGGTTATCAGAACTGTTTTTACCCCCTTATCCTTGATTTTTTTTAACATTTTTTCAGGCTCAGGAAAAGCTTTCTTATCCCACTCCAAATTTCCCATGTGGCCTTTCAGGTCGGGACCAAACCAATACAAATCCAACACAATTCCATCCAAAGGGAAATCTTGCTTAAGGTACTCTTCAACCACTTGTTCTACTTGCTTCTGATTTCGATACCCCATACGGGAGCTTATATTACCCAAAGCCCACCGAGGTGGCATAGGTTGACGCCCTGTTACTTCTGTATAGTTTTCTGTCAGCTCTTGCCAATCGTCTGAAGCTGTAAGCACATAACTCATCCTGCCACCTACTGTTTCAAACTGAAGGATACTTTCTTCCGTCTTACCCAAATCCAAATATCCATCTGCAGTGTTATCGAACAGCAGCATGTATTTATTCGAAGAAATAACAATGGGCAAGGAGTAGTACATTAGTTCGGCATGTGTGCCATAGCCATAGCTGGCCTGGTTATACAAGCGAAGCCTGTTGCCTCTGCGGTTCATACCCAACACACGTTCTCCTCCACCCATCAGTTTTTCCCCGGGCTGAAGCTTTATTCTAAATCCTTTTATAGAATCGTTAAATACCAATCCTTTCTCTTCAGAAAAAAGCAGCTTATCCTTTTGAAAGTAGGATAATTTTAAAGGACATTTTTGGATTTTTATGGTAATGCCCTCTGTTGAAAACATAACCTGTTTCCTATCCTCTTCGAAATTTGTATTGATATTTCCTTCGTCATAATCAATTAAGGCATATGATGCGGGATTCTTGTGTCCTTCGATTAAATATTCCACTTCTATGGAATGCTCAGAGAGCGGTTTAAGAAGAATATCGCTTTCATTTGTTTCCACAAGTAAACCATATGGGGTTAGTTCCACGCTTTCAACATGCCTTCCTTCGTGTGGGCATTGGCAACCGCTTAAAACTAAAATGGAGAGCAAAACAAATCCCCAGGTTATTTTTTGTAATACCGATTGTTTAATGAGTTTAGTGCTAAGTTCACCACGCTTCTTAGCACGATTCATTAATATCCCAACGTGAAGATCGGGACAGGCATCGGCATTATACCGAGCTTCATTATTAAAATGGTATAACATACAGTTTTATATTTATTTAAACTGATTGCAATTTCAAGGAATTTATATCATTTCGCAAAAAATATAAACATTATTTATCGTACAGCACTGTAGTTATGCAACTTACCATTAATCCTTTTCTTTTAAATATAGATAAAAAATGAAGCTTTTTATAGGATTTAGGGTAGGGTCTATCACGTATAAACAAAAAACTCCGGGCACGACATAAAGCCATACCCGGAGTTTTCATTGCAAAGGGCAGATCCGGCGGATCTGCCCCCACTCACACAACTAAACCTTTAATCTATGTGTCCCACCACAGCTTAGTTGTTTTGGGTTTAATAAAATTAATATTGGTTGAATTACCAGCCAGTATATCGGGTACCTGCTTCATAGTAATCGTCGTAAATGGTACCATCTTCATTGTATAGAGTAACTCTAAAAATGATACTGTCATTATCGATTACTTTTGCTTCAGAAATATCAATTTCATTTTCAAATTCTCCGGTAACATCAAACATTCCTGTAGCCCCGAAAGTTGTTTCTGAAAGTTTTCCACTTTTAATTTTATAACCACTATCGTATATGTTATCTATCCAAATAGAATCTTCATCCATTGAAGTATTGTAAATCTGCAATGTATAAGGACCATAAAGGTTATTCATATCCAGGTCGTACTCGCTAACCACCCAATCGCCCGAAAGGGTTTTGGCACCAGCATCTCCAATTTCCAAATCTTCTTGGCAAGCTACGAACAGAACGCTGAAAACCATTAACGTGCCAATTATCTTTATATACTTTTTCATATTACTAATTTTATAATTTAATTGACCTACTCTTTTGTTAATACAACATCAAAATGGAACGTACCGTTCCATACCTGATAGGTAAAACCACCAGTTGCAGGGTTGAACAAGCCTTCTTTTACCGGCCATGGCCCCCATGGAGAACTGTTAGTTAATGCCTCCAATGTATTATCTGCATTAATTACAAAATAGGTTGGTAATCTGTATGCAGAACCATAACCAGCGATAAACTCGTAATAACCACCGAAGAAATCAGATGCGTAATAGAAACCTTCAGCTAGTTTAGTAATGGTACAACCGCTTGCTACTTCAGTTCGCCCTACACGTAATCCTGTGAATACACCTGAAGCATCAGTAGCAGATAATCCGGCAGGTAAAACAAATACATTACGAGATGCTGTTTTTTCGTATCCATCTTCGTTTGCAACAGAATAAGTCAATGGATAATAACCGGCTGTACTCACATCTACCGTACCTGTAACAACTACATCACCACTAACGTCTACGCCATTTATGTCCGCTTCATACCCAGGTTCATTATAAGTCCCTCCTACCTCTAAAATATAATCTGTTGATCCCAACAAATCTAAATTAGCATAGTAGGTAATCCTTGATGTATCTTCAGTGGATACATTCTTCTCACAACCTTGAAAAATCAAGGCCAATGAAAATAAGTAAAATAATATCTTTTTCATGTCTTATCCTTTCTAGATTAATTTTGATCCCACCAAACTTTATCGGTCAATTTAGCTTGAGTCGGTACATTCTGGTTTCTTGTAATAGCCACATCAGGATAAAAGAACCTTGTCAACCATGCATTAGTACCCAAAGTATTTTCGTACAGATAAATTCTATCTCCCGCTGTATATAATGAAGGATCAGCAATAATATCTGCTGCATTACTAGAACAAACACTAGGAAACTCTGTCCTCTTTGTTTCAAACCATGATTCGATATGGTTAACCATTGCCAGACATACCCATTTTTGCATAGCAATCTGCTTTCTGGTTCCATCAAATTCGTAAGGCTTGCCGTCTCCGTATAAATCTGAGCCTGGAGTGGCAATACCATGTAATGCTAAACTGGCATCAATGGCTTTTTGATAGGCCGCTTCTGCTGCAGCAACATCGCTATTATATCTTAATTCCGCTTCTGCAATAAACAATTGCAATTCAGCCTGTGTATACAGATAAATAGGTGTTGTAGCCGTCATTAATGGGAAACTAAAATCTTCGTTTTTAATTCCAGGAATCGTTTTTCCTGCGGGGAAATTACCTTCGTAACTATCCGTAGCAGTAGCTAGTTTCCAAATCTTGCTAATCCTTGGGTCAGCTTTACTTGACATGTAAGATATAATATTCCTAGTAGCCACGTGGTTAACTCCACCCAATCGATCCACTTCCGTATCATACCATGAGTTTCTCTTGTTTTGCTCATCAGAAAAGGATGCAAATTTAACATCCATGGTCATAAAATTATTTGCTGTTAATAACGCCTGAATATCAGAAGAATGATTTGACGATGTTTCGCTTTGACGCATAAAAATCTTTAGTTTCATAGCATTCGCAAACCCAATCCACTCATCCACGCTACCACCAAGCAACATATCAGTTGCTGCTACTGATGCTCCACTTTCAATTCCGGTAAGTGCATCATCTATTTCAGTTACGATTCCATCATAAATAGTCTTTCCATCTTCAAACATTGGACTTAGAACATCAGTCCCTTGTAAAGCTTCGCTGTACGGAGTTCGGTCAATTAAGTCAACCAACAATTGCAACGTATAAGCCCTAAGGACAGTAGCAGCCAAGTAATTGCCAGGGTCATCCTGAGCCATAGCTGTCGTCCTGATATACTCCAAATCATTTAAAGCTCCGGCATACAACTCGGTATAAACGTTATCTAAAAAATCAGTTTTTAAGTTAAATTTATCCAAGTCGTTATATTGGTTAGCTTCGGGAGCTTGTGACCAATATTGTGCATAAAAACCACCTGTATTAAATAGCATTCCTCCAACTTGTACAGCAATCGAAGCCTCTGCAGCCGGAAGCACTAATTCCGTAGTAACTTCTGTTGGAACATTTGGATCATCATTTACGTCCAGATAATCTGAACAGCTTGAAATGATTCCTCCAATTAAAAATAATATTATTAATTTCTTCATCATTTACCTTTTTTAAAAGTTCAACTTCAAGTTAAAACCCCAACTGCGTGTTGTTGGATTCGCAGTAAACTCACCAAACTTACCAACTAAATCATTACCAAAAGTTGTTGTTTCTGGATCTATGAAAGTGTTTTCCTTAGGAGTATACAGTAACAAATTATTACCGTAAGCAGTTAGTGTGGCCCCGGTAATAGGTAAAGTCTCAAACCATTTTTTAGGCATATCGTATGTTAAAGCTACTCTTTTTAACTTCACAAATGATCTGTCAACCAACCACGTTTCATCAAGCTTATCCGCACCATCTGCAAAATAGTCATCCATATCTTCCTTTGAAATAGGTGTCGTATTTTCAACATAAGAGTATGTTCCATCACCATTGTCAATCTCGTTTACCGAATTTGGAACAATAAATGTATGACGGTCATTGTATGTAGTTTGTATTGCATTACCTGTAAAGTAGTTAATATCTGCGGTACGCGAATACATTAAACCTCCTTCACGAATATCTAAATCCATAGATAGGCTTACGTTCTTATAGCTAAAAGTATTAGTAATACCCATCGTAAAATCGTAATCCGCTCCTTCAATAACCTTCTTCTCGTCGGCTGCGATCGGTCTACCTGTGCCTGAATTTACAATAATTTGTCCTTCATCATTATACTTAGGAACTGTTACTTCATATAAACCAATTGGAGATCCAACCTGTGCAACAAATCCAACCGTAGATAGTCCTCCGATACTAATTTTCTTACCCAATTCGTCGGGCAGGCTAACTAGTTCATTCTCATTTTTCGAGTAATTCACGGCAAGATACCATGAGAAATCTTTTGTTTCGACAGGGGTACCTTCAACCAATAATTCAATACCCTTATTGGAGATTTCTCCTAAATTAGTTGTCTGGCTTGTATATCCGGTAGAAGGAGCTAAACCTAAACTATAAATTTGATCCTCTGAAGTTTTGTCATAGTAAGCCACATCAAAACCAAATCTGTTGTTGAAAAACTTCATTTCCAAACCGAACTCAAATTCAGTTGATAATTCCGGTGCCAAAGCTTGATTACCTAGGGCATTACCTACTTCAAAAGCATTCTGCCCGGCTAACGGAAAATTCAAATTTCTAAAAGGATTATAAATGCTACTTGCATTAAAGTATGGATCCAATACATATGGATCTGCATCGTTACCTGTTTGTCCATAAGCCATTCTCACTTTACCATAACTTATTGCAGACTTAAAATTATCAGGAAGAATCTCGTTAAACAAGAAACTAATAGTTGCGCCAGGATAGAAGAAACTATTATTATCTTCAGGCAATGTAGAAGACCAGTCATTTCTTGCCGACAAAGACAAGAATAACATATTTCGGTATCCCAGTTCTAAGTTTCCTAAAAGACCTACAATCCTTCTTTTATAATAGTATTCATCTACAACCGGAGTGGACGAAGAGTTACTTAAATCGTAGAATCCAGGAATATCTAAACCTGTTACACTTGCAGAAACAGAACTGTAATTTCTTTCGTTGATGTTTAAACCTCCAGTAAAATCTAGCGTTAAATCTTCGAATTGTTTACTATAAGTAGCCAAGAAATCATGGTTGTACTGATGTCTTCTTTGCATACCCTTGTTTACGGTACCTTCTTGGTTTGTTGAAGAACCAGCATTTGGAGTACCTTCAGCTGCCTGAACCTCAGGTGTACCTATCTTTGTAACGTTATCAGATACGTCCAGACCAAAACGATATAATAAATTTATATCATCTGTTAATTCAACGTCAAACTGCATTTTACCAAATACCTTTTTCTGTTCAAAACTGGCCTCCATTTCATTAATCAGGTAATACGGATTTGTAATTCCATATGGCGTGTAGTAATAGTCTACTGAGTTAAACGGGTCGTTTTCGTAATCCGCAAGACCAATAATACTTATATCCCTCGGCGTTTGATACAATGAGTTAATAATGGTAAGCCCCTGACCGGTTTGAGCAAAATTATTATCTTGCTGTGAGTAATTGATATTAGAAGAAATGGTTAGCCTACCCATTTTGTGCGAACCGTTAAAAGCTGCAGTATACTTTCTATATGAATCTATGTCAGTAGGAACCAATCCATCTTGATCAATCATTGATAAAGAAGAATAATACGTTGTAGTTTCGTTACCTCCCGAAAGTGTAATGGAGTTGTTATACCTTTTCCCGTAATCAAAAAAGTCTCTCACATTATCCTCTTGTGCTTCAAAAGCTTTAAGTTTTTGCGAGTTGTTATAAACAGACCCCCAAAGCCTTTCTGAACCATCCAAACGAGGCCCCCAACTTCCATTTTCGTTTAAAGTATGGTGGGCATCCCAACCCATACCAAAATCGTTCTGAAATTCCGGTAACCTTAGTATATCTGAATATTCAACGGATGAGTTAAACGTTACCTGCGTTTTACCTTCACCTGATTTGGTAGTAATAATGATTACACCGTTGGCTGCACGCGAACCATACAATGCCGTTGCCGCTGCACCCTTCAGAATGGTTACTTCATCCACATCATCAGGGTTAACCAAGTTAGCTGCGTTACCAAAGTCGTAACCTCCATCCAGCGAAGAACTAGAACTCGAGTTATTGGTCATTGGAACACCGTTAATAACATATAATGGTTGGTTACTTCCCCCTAAAGAGGAAATACCCCTAATGATAACTGAATTAGAAGCTCCCGGATCACTTGAACTGGATGTAATCTGCACACCGGCTACTTTACCGGCAATACCTTCCATAATACTTGAACTTCTGGTTTTGGTTAATTCCTCCGAATCTACCGAAGTGGATGCATAACCAATTGATTTTTGGCTTCTTTTAATTCCCAAAGCTGTGACTACTACCTCATCGATATCCTCGGTATCCAATTCCATGGTTACATTAATAGTAGATTGTCCTGTAAAAGGAACTTCCTGCATTTTCATGCCAACGAAAGTAAACACGATGGCTGCTGCATCTTCTGGTACATTTAATGTATATGTACCGTCCGGACGGGAAATAGTCCCGATTGTTGTGCCCTTCACGACAATAGATACTCCAGGAATCGATTCACCAAAATTATCGACCACTTTTCCTGAAACAGCTTTTGTTTGGGCTGTCAAAGTCTCTAGTCCTATAAATAGAACCAGTGACAGAAATAATGCTAATTTCCGCATAAAACAAAAGGTTTAAATTAATAATTGTGTATTTATTAAAAAGACAATGCAATTTTTATGAACTACAGTATGCTAAATATAAAGCACACGATATTGCATAATCCGACACTTTCATTATGTCAGATTATTTTCCAGAGACAACTAAAAGTTGCCTATTTGTTCATAAGTTTTTTGAGATTTTATTTTCGACTTCCATACGATTAAAGGTTTTTGTAATTAGTATTTCATTATGTGAGTTAAATTATCTACAAAAGCGGGGGAACACTTATAATTTGTAAATATATCGGCAAATATATAATTTAAATATAATATTTCATGAACACTTAAAAAACGCCGCGAATTAGAAATTGATTATTCCTCTGATTAATTCCATAATTCGCAAATGATTTCACTTATCAAACTTTTGAATTTAAATTGCATTAGTTTCATTGGTCAAACTTACATCTTTTATAATTATCTCCCTAACACCCCCTTATTTTGAGATAAACCGATTCATATTTTTTAATATATTACCTCTGCTTACCTCCAAAACAAAGCGCACTTCAAAAATGTTTTAATTTTTACTATTTTTTTTCAGTATGTCAACCAGAACGCACCAATCTAAACCACCTACAAATTTAAAAATATTTTTAAATTATGCAAATTTATATTTTTATTTGTTAATTTTTGTAATCGCTTTTTTCGAATTATTAACTTATTCGTTCACTATGAATAATCATTTTTAATACATTTGCTATTCAATCCATAAATACAAAACATATGAAAACAATTTACGTCACCCTACTTATACTCATTTTTACCCCCATCATATCTTATGGGCAAGGTGAGTCCCGGTCTGTATACAATTCAATGAGTTTTTTTGACTTCAACAATAAGGTTCGTTATTCTAAGATGATCAACGGAGAGCAGAACGCACTTTATTCAGGTAGTCCCTACATAACTAAATCGTTTAGACGGGGTTCACTAACCATGGAAGACGGCAGCACATTTACAGACCTACTTCTACGCTATAACAACTACAAAGATATTATGGAGATTAAAATTGACAGTGGCGAATTTGAACTATCCAAATCCTTCCCTATTAATTCCGTAACTATCAACGGCTTTAAATACAAAAGAAAGCAATGGATGAAAGATAATGTTATTCGGGAAGGATTCTTTGTTGTCTTATCTGATAAAAATGTTGGTCTATATCAAAAAAAAGTGGTGGTGCTTCAGGAAGCCAAAGTTGCCAAAGCATATCAGGAAGCCAAACTCCCCAGTTTTAGGGAGAAAAAAGTTCGATATTATGCAAACAATACAAAAAGCAATATATTGATTGAAGTGAGCAACAAAAAAAGACTCTTAAGTTTATTCTCCGATAAACAAACAGAAATCAAAAAGTATATGAAAGAAAACAAGGTTAAAGCCAACAATCCAAAAGATCTTACCAAGATATTAAATTATTACAACAGCCTTGTCAATTAAGGTTCAGCAACAAACCACAAGCAAATAAAAAAGACTGCCTCAAAGAAGCAGTCTTTTTTATTGATATATCTGTCTAGTTAATCTAGATGCTTTACTACAACAAAAAGCTGAGCATAATACCCGCTGCTACCGCAGAACCAATCACACCGGATACGTTTGGCGCCATGGCATGCATTAACAAGTGGTTGTTCGGGTCGGTTTTTAAACCTTCGTGCTGAACCACACGAGCCGAATCGGGCACTGCAGAAACTCCTGCCGCACCAATAAGCGGATTGATCTTATTATCTGTCTTCAGGAAGACATTTAACAGTCTGGCAAACAGCAAACCGCCAGCGGTGGCAACCATAAACGACAAAGCCCCTAATCCGAATATTTTTAACGAATCGGTGGTCAGGAAATAATCCGCTTGCGTTGAGGCACCTACAGTCAAACCTAACAAAATGGTTACAATATTAATCATAGAATTACGGGCTGTATCTGCCAATCTTTCCGTCACACCGGATTCTTTCAAAAGATTTCCGAAGAACAACATACCTAAAAGAGGCAATGCCGAAGGAGAAATAAAAGTGGTTAACAGCAATCCAATTAAAGGGAACAGTACTTTTTCTGTTTTTGAAACAGCGCGAGGCGGTTTCATCTTAATTGCTCGTTCCTTTTTCGGGATCATCAATCGCATGATTGGCGGTTGAATTACAGGTACCAACGCCATATATGAATACGCCGCTATCGCAATGGCCCCCATTAACTCTGGAGCTAATTTAGAAGACAAAAAGATCGCAGTAGGACCATCAGCCCCTCCAATTATACCAATAGCTCCCGCTTCCTGAGGCGTAAAACCCA
The DNA here is from genome assembly GCF_052400645.1 of Saccharicrinis sp. GN24d3. Lineage (NCBI taxonomy): Bacteria > Pseudomonadati > Bacteroidota > Bacteroidia > Marinilabiliales > Marinilabiliaceae > Saccharicrinis > Saccharicrinis sp. GN24d3. Next base: position 54,689 of record NZ_JBQTGI010000024.1, on the reverse strand, counting down.
ATGCGGACGCACCCAGAAAGGTAGCAAAAATACCAATTTGTGCAGCAGCACCCAAAATCATCAATTTCGGATTGGAAATCAGCGACGAGAAGTCTGTCATTGCACCAATTCCCAGAAAAATTAAGGGGGGATAAACACCCTGTTTAACACCGAAGTACAGATAGTTCAGCACGGAACCTTCCTCATACAGTCCGATTTTATACCCCTCTACAAAAGGTATGTTACCCAACAAAATTCCAGTACCGATAGGGATAAGCAAAAGAGGTTCGTAATCAAATTTAATTGCGAGGAAGATAAAAAACAATCCCACAACTATCATGATAATATTACCCAATTGAACATTGGCAAAACCAGTGAATTCCCACATGGTTTGAAGTCCCTGAAGAGTGGACCCTTCCGTTTCCGCAGAAACAGTATTTAATTGAGCAAAAGCATCTGTCCCAAATACCATTTGAAGACAGAAAACCAAAGCCAGTATGGTAAAAATAGTCGCCGCTTTTCTCATGTTATTCAAATTCAATTAAAATGTCATTTTGAAGAACAGCATCTCCCAGCCCCACCTTGATTGATTTTACAACTCCATCTTTTTCTGCCAACACGTTATTTTCCATTTTCATGGCTTCCATCACAATCAGCACATCTCCTCTTTTGACAATGTCGCCCACGGCCACTTCGATTTTAAAGATATTACCGGGAAGAGGCGCTTTGACAGCACCTGCACCAGTAGCTTTTTGCGGAACTGCTCCTTCGCCCGGTTTGCGTTCCACTGGTTTCCGAACCAACTTAGGCGTCTTACTCTTTTTAACTTCCTGATGAACTTCTACTTCATAAGTAGTTCCGTTCACATTAATGGTAGCTACAGAATCTTCGAAATCCTGAATGTGCACATTATAACGGTTACCTGCTATAGTAAATTCGAATTTTTTCATTGCTTTTATCTTCTATTTTTTTCATATGTCACATTATTCATTCCATACAACTTCGAGTTCCATGGCGAATAACGTCTTCGCACTTGCTTAATAGTAATTACATTACTCTCCTCATCATGCATCTCGTTAAAAAATAGATGCAGGGCTGTAGCAATAGCGGCATTTGTTTCACCAGTAATATCCTGGTGCCCTGCTGCTAACTCAGCCTTACCTTTAATCCGCAGGCTTCTTTTTACGCTCCACCTAATTATTTTTGGAACCAACAAAAAGATACCTACCAAAAACAATAAGGCGGCAAATACGATCACCCATCCCAAAAGAGTAATGGTCCAGGTATCGCTGGTTACTTGTAAAAAATTCATCTCCATATTTTTTTGTGATTGTAAAGTGTCCGGTCATCAAAGGAACCTATAACCAAAGGTTACCGGTTCCTTATACGATTAACTGTTACAATGGAATATTACCGTGCTTTTTAGGAGGCAAGTTTAGCTTTTTGGTTTGCAAACTTTGTAAACCCCTGATGATACGGAAACGAGAGTTTCTCGGCTCAATAACATCATCGATATAACCATAGGCAGCCGCCTGATATGGGTTAGCAAACTTCTCAGTATACTCCGCTTCTTTTTCCGCAGCATACTTTGCCTTTTCTGCTGGGTCTTTGATTTTTGACATTGCCCTGCCTTCCAGAACCTCAATCGCACCTTTAGCACCCATTACCGCAATTTCGGCAGTTGGCCAGGCATAGTTCAGGTCACCGCGTAATTGCTTACAGCTCATCACATCGTGCGCCCCACCATAGGATTTACGCAAAGTAACCGTAATTTTAGGTACAGTGGCCTCACCATAAGCAAACATTAGTTTAGCACCGTGTGTTATGATACCTGCATACTCTTGCCCACTACCTGGTAAAAATCCGGGAACATCAACCAAAGTTAAAATTGGAATATTAAAGGCATCGCAAAAACGAACAAAACGAGCGGCTTTACGTGACGCATCGCAATCAAGCACTCCCGCAAGGAAACTTGGTTGGTTAGCCACAACACCAACCGACATGCCCCCCATGCGACAAAACCCTACTATAATATTTTTTGCATAGTTACGGTGTACCTCTAAAAACTCAGAATCATCCGACATGGCATAAATAACATCTTTCATGTCATATGGTTGATTCGGGTTATCCGGAATAATCTCGTTTAATGAGTCCACCATACGATCGATTGAATCTTTAGTCTCTACCATTGGTGGTTCCTCAAGGTTATTTTGAGGCATATACGAAAGAAGCTTTCTGATTAACAAAATACCTTCTTCCTCATTTTCTAACTGGAAGTGAGAAACACCTGATTTAGAAGCATGAACCGCGGCTCCTCCTAAATCTTCGGTGGTTATGTCCTCACCGGTTACAGTCTTAACCACCTTGGGCCCTGTCACGAACATGTAACTGGAATCCTCGGTCATCATGATAAAATCGGTCAGGGCAGGAGAATACACGGCACCACCTGCGCAAGGACCAAAAATAGCTGAGATTTGCGGAATAACACCCGAAGCTTCGATGTTACGCTGGAAAATCTCGGCATAGCCCGCCAATGAGGTTACCCCTTCCTGGATACGGGCACCACCACTATCGTTAATTCCAATAAGAGGAGCTCCGACCTTCATGGCCATATCCATGACTTTACATATTTTCTGTGCAAATGTCTCCGAGAGAGAACCGCCCAATACGGTAAAATCCTGGGCAAACAAATAAACTACCCTACCATCGATAGTACCATGACCTGTTACCACGCCATCCCCAAGAATTTTGTTTTTTTCCATTCCAAAATTCACACATCGGTGTGTCACAAACATATCGAACTCTTCGAAACTACCATCGTCCACAAGCGCTTCGATACGCTCACGGGCGGTCATCTTTCCTTTTGCATGCTGGCTGTCAATTCTTTTCTGACCACCACCTAATTTAGCCTCAGTTCTGAGGTCTATTAGTTTTTTTACTTTATCCTGACTTGACATGAAATATTGTTTGTAAATTCTTATACCAATCGGTATAAAACATTTAAATTCTATTATTAATAGCAGTTTTATTTAGAAGGATCTTCGCACAATTCAGTTAATACACCAAAAGTAGATTTTGGGTGCAAGAAACCTATATTCAACCCTTCGGCACCTTGACGTGGAGTTTTGTCAATTACCCTTACTCCTGCATCCTGAATAGATACTAGCTTTTCCGCCAGGTTCTCAACTGCAAAGGCAACATGATGAACACCCTCTCCTTTTTTCTCGATGAATTTGCCAACAGGACCTTCCGGATCCGTAGACTCCAACAACTCAATCTTTGTTTGTCCAACCATAAAAAAGGCAGTCTTCACTTTTTGTTCTGCTACTTCTTCAACAGCATAACACTCCAAACCAAATACTTTCTCGTAAAAAGGAATAGCCTCATCTAAACTCTTAACCGCGATTCCAATGTGCTCAATGTGCGATGGTTTCATATCTATTTATATTTAAAATTTATTGTATACTAAAATTTTGAGCCTCAAAAATAAAACTAAAAAATGACCTAATACACAATAAGTGCCTAAAAAAAGATTGTTTTACAACATAAATTAAGCTTGTGACCAGTTAACTATCAACATTTTAACACACACCAACTCATTAAACTTGTTGTTGTCCAAACAATTGCAGAATTTTTTCTTTATTTATACCTGCATAATCCAACACGGGTTTTATACGAATACCAACAATCAATTAGGGCTTGTGATTTAAAACATTCTCCATATATTTACTTTTAACCTGATACTCAAAACGCACCGTTCCTTCCTGTTTTAATTATTATGAAAAACATCATTATTATTAATACAGAAATTGCCTATTTTCGCCATCAAAACAGAAATAAATTAACCGTTATGCAAAAAATCACCTTTTTTCTAATACTCGCACTTATAATTATGGGTGCCTGTAAAACAGAGACCGCCATGAACACAAACCCATTGCTGGTAGCATATGATACGCCGTTTGAGATTGCGCCATTTGAGCAAATAAAACCAGCGCACTTTATGCCTGCGTATAACGCAGCTATCAAGGAGCAACAAGAGAACATCAAGGCCATTACGGAAAACACGGAAGAACCTACTTTTGCCAATACCGTTGAGGCACTAGAGTATAGCAATCCTCTATTGACCAGGGTAAGTAACGTGTTTTATAACATTAAAAGTGCTAACACCAACGATTCGTTAAATGCTATTGCAAAAGAAATAGCCCCGTTACTGTCTAAGCTAAACGACGATGTATTTTTAAACGAGACATTGTTTAAGCGCATCAAAACACTATACGACCAGAGGGAAAAGCTGGGATTAACGGGGGAAAAAGGCATGTTATTGGAGAAAAAATACCAGGCTTTTACACGTGGTGGAGCCAACCTTCCTGCAGAATCAAAAGACGAGTTCAGGAAAATTAACGAGGAACTTTCGTTACTTACCCTACAGTTTGGCGACAACGTGCTAAACGAAACCAACGATTATATGATGATTGTTGATAAGCAAGAGGACTTAGCCGGATTGGGCAAAGGACAAATTGACGCAGCAGCAAAAACAGCCCAGGATAACGGCCTCGAAGGCAAATGGGTATTTACCACCCAACGCCCAAGCATTACACCGTTCCTGCAATATTCTACAAACAGGTCTTTGAGAGAAAAACTGTTCAAAGCCTACATTAATAGAGGTGACAACAATAACAAATTCGACAACAAAGAGAACATCAAAAAAATAGTTTCACTTCGTGTTAAAAGGGCCAAATTACTTGGGTACGAAAACCATGCTGCTTTTATTTTAGAACAGAACATGGCCAAAACCCCTGAAACAGTTAACGACAAACTCGCTTTTTTAATGGAGAAATCGCTTAAAGTAGCCAAACAAGAGGTGGCCGACATGCAAAAGATGATCGATGCCGAAGGAGGCAACTTTAAATTGGAACCTTGGGACTGGTGGTACTATGCCGAGAAAGTAAAGAAGCAAAAGTACGATTTGGACGAAAACGAGATTAGACCATATTTTGAACTAAACAATGTGGTTGAGGGCATTTTTTATACTGCCAACAACCTATATGGTTTAAAATTTGAAAAAAGAACTGACCTGCCCACCCCTCATCCTGATGCTCTTTCGTTTGAAGTAAAGGAAGCAGACGATAGCCATGTAGGTATTTTATTTATGGATTTCCACCCTCGCGAAAGCAAAAGGGGCGGTGCCTGGATGGGTTCGTACCGCAAACAAGAAGTTAATAACGGAAAAAACATTACACCTATCATCACCATGGTATGCAATTTCACCAGCCCAACGGATGATACCCCCGCACTTTTAAGCTTCGACGAGGTTTCTACCTTGTTTCATGAGTTTGGACATGCATTGCACGGCTTACTCTCAAAATGTCAGTATTATAGTTTATCGGGAACATCGGTGCCCAGAGATTTTGTTGAACTTCCTTCGCAGGTAATGGAGCACTGGGCTGCTCAACCGGAACTGTTAAAAGTGTATGGAAAGCATTATAAAACAGGCGAAGTGATTTCTGATGAACTCATTTCAAAAATTCAGAAGAGCTCCAAGTTCAACCAGGGATTTATGACAACCGAATATTTGGCTGCCGCTATTTTAGATATGGATTACCATACTTTAACAGAGACATTAGATGCAGACCCTAATCATTTTGAGAAAGAATCTCTTGCTAAAATGAATTTGATACCTGAAATTGTAAGTCGTTACAGAAGCACCTATTTTAATCATATATTCTCGGGCGGCTATTCCGCCGGTTATTATGCTTACATTTGGTCTGCCATTTTGGATTCTGATGCTTTCCAGGCATTTAGGGAGAACGGTATATTCGATAGGGAGACTGCGAATAAGTTTAGAAAAAACGTGTTAGAGAAGGGTGGTACCGAAGACCCAATGGAATTATATAAAAGGTTTAGAGGTGCTGAGCCTGATGAAAAAGCGCTTTTAAATGACAGAGGTTTAATTTAACATCAAGACCGCCAGAAGTGTAGACAAATTCACAAGAAAGGCTGTTGGATTAAATCTGATAGCCTTTCTTCATTCTCTAACTTGGGTTCAATTTATCATCTATTTTTTCATTTTGAGTCGTATTTTTAAGTTTCATTTAATTTTAAAATTATAACCGTCATGAACCAATCCACTTCAAATATCCTTTTGGTGCGCCCGGCCAACTTTACCTTTAACCAGCAAACTGCTATATCCAATGCATTCCAGAATACGGTTGATCTTAGTCCGGAAGAGATAAAAGCCCGGGTTATAGAGGAATTTGACACATTTGCCGAGCGCCTTATAAACAAGGGCGTGAATGTGATGGTGGTTCAGGACACGCATACTCCCATAAAACCAGATGCTGTTTTTCCGAATAATTGGGGTTCATTCCATGCGGACGGAACCGCTATTTTATATCCCATTGCTACACCCAACCGTCAAGTGGAAAAAAGACCTGAGATTATCGGCCAAATAAAAGCCAGGTTTAAGATTGAGAAACTGATTGACCTGTCGAATCACGAAGCCGAATGTAAATTTTTAGAGGGTACCGGCAGTATTGTTTTCGACCATATGCATAAAATTGCTTACGCATGTTTGTCTCCACGAACCGACAGAGATGTCTTTATTGAGTTATGTGATATCATCAATTACAAACCGGTTTATTTTACAGCTACCGACAAATCCGGCCAGGAAATATATCACACCAATGTGATGATGAGCGTGAGTAAAATGTTTTCGGTTATTTGTTTAGAAAGCATCAAGGATGAACGTGAAAGAAATTTGGTGATTGATTCTTTGGAACAAACGGGTCACGAGATAATTAGCATTACACTGGAACAAGTAAATTATTTTGCTGGCAATATGATTTCTTTGTTAACGCAAAGCGGTGAGGAAATTTTGGTGATGTCGCTGAGTGCTTTCGAGGTTTTGACCGACCAACAAAAAGAAGCTATCGGAAACTACTGCGAACCTTTTCCAATGAACACAAAAACCATTGAGACGATTGGCGGAGGCAGTGCCAGGTGCATGATCTCCGAGATATTTCTTCCTGCAAAATAATTACAAATAGAAATGGCAGGTTCATTTATTATCCCTATTTTGTTGCCGGTAATTTAATAGGGAATCAGTTCGGTAGCCTGTTTCAATTAAGCCTTCATGAAATACACTGCTTATATAGTATTGCTTTCTGTATTGATACAGGGATGTATAAATAAATCCAATAAACCCGAGTTCCCCAATGCCGGTGTAATTACCTATAACATTGCATACCCTAAAGAAATTACCGATTCCCCTACCGGCAGCCTTATGCCTCGAGAATTAAAACTGATTTTTAAGGATAACCGAACGCGTTTCAGTTTCAAAGGCAGTTTCAATATCTTCTCATTAGATTTTTATTCCCCATCCGCTAAAGATTCCTGTGCTACACTCTTCCGCTTTATGGACAACAACTTGTTGCATATCGGCCCAATAAGCTCCAACTTTTTTTTCTTCAACAACGGTTCAACCCCTTCCATTACTTACTTGAAAAACGAAACCAAAAATGTGGCCGGGATAAGCTGTAGCAAGGCAATGGTACAGTTTGACAAGGATGAACCATTCGCCATATATTACACCGGGGATATTAATATCGACAACCCCAACAGACATACCCCATTCAAAGAGATACCGGGAATATTGATGGAATTTCATATTGATTTCAACGGAGTACGATTTTATTTTAAAGCATGTGATGTCGATTACACTATTCCCGACAACGCTGCATTTAAAATCCCAAGTGGCTTTAAACGTACACCCGAAAAAGAAATTGAAGCATTAATTTTAACCATGATTAACAATTTCCAATAAGTCGTTCGCTTCCGATTCAGCAATTATTTCAAATCGTCTACCTGATTATACTAAGGCATTAAAATAATTATCGCTTAAAATCGTTGTAAAAGAATTCAATTTAATTAATAAATTAGAAACTACATTTATTAATTTTGTCTGCGAATCAACACCTACAATTAACATAATTTTAAAATGGGAGTAAAAACTAAACGACCTAAATCCAAGACTAAAAATAATTTTATCACTGATTTAAAAAATAAAATCAGTGACTTCAGGGTACGATTTTTTATTGGACTGTTTTTAATGGTCTATTCCTTATTTTTACTGATCGCATTTGTTTCATTTGTTTTTACCGGTGGAGCCGATCACAGCAAATTCAACATCAACTTCTTTGAGTTTATTTTCAACCCGGACATTAACGTTCAGAATCGCACGGGGAAACTAGGCGCTTATTTTGCCGATTTATTTATCAACTCCGGAATTGGCGTGCCTGCATTGGTAATTGTAATAGCGCTTACCGTAATCGCTTTTAAACTTATAAATATTAAGCTTGCCCCTGTCAGAAAAACTATTTGGCACTGCTTTTATACCGGGGCATGGCTTTCTATCCTGCTGGGCTACTTATTTATGAATTCGGTGAACGACCATTATATTTTACTGGGTGGAGAAATGGGGTACTTTATGAGCAAATGGTTAGTCTCGGCCATTGGTAATGTCGGAGTCATCCTTTTCTTATTTTTCACACTCATTATCTATTTAACCTTTACATTTGACGGATTCGTTCCTTTTGTTAAAAAAGTATTTGTTACCAGTGGCACGAAGATTAAAGTCCCGGTTAAAAACGACAAAACCGAGACGGAAGATGCTTCGTTACTGACTTCTGTTGAAGCGGATGACATAGAGGAAGATCCCGCCCCTGAAGAAGCACCCACACCTACGGATACACCCGAATTAGCGCCTGAGCAAGAATTTGAGGTCAAAAAGCTAACGCCCGAACCACTGGAAAATACGGATATTGCAGATGAACCCATTGAGCTGGACATTTCTGATAACGAGGGTTCGGAAGACGTTAACCATGATGGTAATTTCACCATAGAAAAAATTGAAGAGGAAAAGGATTTTGAAGTAAAAGCAAATATTCCATTGGGAGATTACGATCCCACCTTGGACCTTTCTTCATATCAACTGCCTACCATCGATTTACTGGAAGACCACCACTTTGGCAACGAACCCGTTACCGACGAAGAACTAAACTCCAATAAAGATAAGATTGTTAACACCTTAATCGATTATAAAATTGAGATTAAGAGTATTAAAGCAACGGTTGGTCCTACGGTTACGTTGTACGAGATCGTTCCTGCTCCGGGTGTTCGAATATCCAAAATCAAGAACCTGGAGGATGATATTGCCCTGTCGCTGGCTGCATTGGGCATACGTATTATTGCCCCAATACCGGGTAAAGGCACCATTGGTATTGAGGTTCCCAACAGTGAACCTGAGGTGGTTTCGATGAAAACCATTATAGCTGCCAAAAAATTCCAGACTACAAAATATGAGCTACCTATTGCACTGGGAAAAACCATTTCCAACGAAACTTTCGTTATCGATTTGGCCAAAGCACCGCATATGTTGGTAGCAGGGGCTACCGGCCAGGGTAAATCCGTGGGATTGAATGCTATCATTACCTCTCTTTTATATAAAAAACATCCATCTCAGTTAAAGTTTGTTTTGGTCGACCCCAAAAAGGTGGAGCTTAATATCTATAGCAAGATTGAGCGACATTTCCTGGCCAAATTACCCGACGACGAGGATGAAGCCATTATTACCGATGTGCAAAAAGTGGTGACTACTTTAAATTCGCTGACCATTGAAATGGATGCGAGGTATGATCTGTTGAAAAAAGCACACGCCCGTAATATCAAGGAATACAACCACAAGTTTGTAAAACGCTCGCTTAACCCTGAGAACGGTCACCGCTTTATGCCATATATTGTGGTTGTAATTGATGAGTTTGCCGACTTAATAATGACGGCTGGCAAGGAAGTAGAGATGCCCATTGCACGTATAGCCCAGCTTGCCCGTGCCGTAGGAATACATATGATTGTAGCCACACAGCGCCCATCCACCAATATTATTACAGGGGTTATTAAAGCCAATTTCCCAACCAGGGTAGCTTTTAAGGTAGCCTCTATGATCGACTCCAGAACGATTCTTGATTCGCCCGGTGCCAACCAACTAATTGGTAGAGGAGACATGCTTATCTCCCAAGGAAGCGATTTGGTGCGTGTTCAATGTGCTTTTGTAGACACACCCGAAGTTGAAAAAATAAACGATTTCATCGGTTCTCAGAAAGGATATCCCAGTGCCTTGTTATTGCCCGAATATATTGGCGATACATCTTCCACTGAAGCGGGGGAAATTGACATGAGCAACAAGGACGCCTTTTTTGAAGAAGCAGCCAGGGTGGTGGTTGCCAACCAATCGGGTTCCACATCTTTGATTCAACGAAGGTTTTCAATAGGTTATAACCGTGCCGGTAGAATCATTGACCAGCTGGAAGCAGCCGGCGTTGTTGGGCCTTTTGAAGGAAGTAAGGCACGGCAAGTTTTAATCCCCGATGATTTATCGCTAGAGCATCTGTTGAAGGGGCTTTAAATAAGCAAGAAAAATTTTAATTCATTGTTGAACAAGAATATAAAAGGAAATATTGTGATGACAGATTAGTTTTTAAATTGAATTAAAAATTTGCCACCTCACTTTGACAAGCCGATTTTTTATGAGTTTGGCTTGTCAAAGTGAGTTTTGGTATCGTTTTTGAAAAGCTTACACCCATTACACCGTAAATAAGATCAAATAATTTATACAATATGAAGAAATTACTTTTACTACTCGCTTTGATTCCAGGGTTCATGTTTGCGCAGAACGCGGAAAAAGCAAAAGAAATCCTGGATCAAGTAACAGCAAAAACCAAAACATACAAAACGATTAAAGCCAGCTTTTCGTTTAGCCTGGAAAATCTGCAAGAAGATATTCAAGAAGAGTACACAGGTACTATTTTTATTAAAGGGGATAAATACAAGGCCAACTTAATGGATGTAGACACTTATTTTGACGGCAAGACTCTCTGGACGCATATGATTGATGCAGACGAAGTGAATATCGACGAGCCTGATCCGGATGACGAAGAAACGTTAAACCCTGCTTCCATCTTCACGATTTACCAAACCGGGTTTAAGTACGCCTACCTGGGCGAAAAAGACAGCAACGGCACTGCAGTATATTCCATAGACCTGTATCCGATTAACCGTGACAAACCGTATTCACGCATTAAATTGGAGATTACAAAAGATAATATGCAAATCAACAAGATTCAACAAATCAGTAAAGATGGCAACAACTACACAATATTAATCAACAAGTTAGAAAGCAACACACCAATGGACGACAGCATGTTTGTATACAACGAAAGTGCCAACCCCAATGTAGACATTATCGACATGAGATAATTAACTATATATCTATATTTTTATATAAATCCCCAATTATGGGGATTTTTTTTGTGCTAAAAACTAATTTCTTTGTGTTTTGTTTTTATAATAACACCTAAATTTCAAAGTAATGCTAACATTCTTACATCATTTTTTTTGGGAGCTTATTGATCTGCTTAACGCCATGTCTCCATATCTGCTACTTGGGTTTTTATTTGCAGGTGTACTAAAAGTGTGGTTTCCTCAGCATTGGATTGACCGGTTTATGGGTAATAATAATTTGAAATCGGTGATCAACACTGCTTTAATTGGCATTCCGCTACCGCTATGTTCATGCGGTGTAATACCAACAGGAATATCGTTTTACAAGAATGGGGCATCAAAAGGCTCAAGTGTTTCATTTTTAATATCAACACCACAAACAGGGGTAGACAGCGTACTGGTCACCTACTCGTTATTGGGCTTGCCTTTTGCTATAATAAGAGTTATTGTCGCTTTAATTACAGGCGTAATAGGTGGAGTAGTTACCAATATATTTGGGAAAGGTAAGCATACACCAACAAATGAAATTTCAACTGCGAGCTGCGCAACAAATACGGTTAAAAGCAATCGCATTATTAAAATGTTTAAATACGGCTTCAATGAGTTTTTGATGGACATTGCCAAATGGTTAATAATTGGCATATTGATAGCGGCTGTATTATCCACTGTTATTCCCGATGATTTCTTTATCCGTTATATGCAAAACGAAGCCCTAAGTATGCTCACTGTTTTATTGGCTTCGGTACCCCTTTATCTTTGCGCCACGGCATCGGTGCCTATTGCTGCTGTTTTAATGATGAAAGGCTTATCGCCCGGGGCGGCACTCATCTTGTTAATGGCAGGTCCGGCCACCAATGCCGCTACCATCACCATCATTAAAAAAGTATTTGGCAACAAAACATTGTTCAGTTATTTAGGATCTATCATTGGGGGAGCCTTAGTCTTTGGTCTTCTGATAAATCACTTTTTACCTGCTGAATGGTTTATAATGACTGGAAGCTCGCACCTGCACCATCAACACGAAATGTTACCTTTATGGTTTAAAATATCATCTTCAGTTATATTAGTGAGCTTAATTATTTACGGATATATTCAGAAATATATTGAATTGAAAAGACCTATCGCTACTGCAGAAGCACAACCATTGTTGCTTAATACTCAGGTGAGCTCAAATCAAGTTTCTCCACCAAAGTTCTCTGCAAACCAATTCTCCTTTGCCGGAAATATAAAAACCCAAATTTTTAAGGTGGAAGGGATGACCTGCAGCCACTGCAAAGCCAGTGTAGAGAAAAACGTTAGAAACATCGAGGGCATATCCTCGGTTACCGCCACTCCGGCACTCAATAAGGTAGAAGTGAACGGCACCAGTATCAATTCAACCAAAGTGGAAGAAATGATCAACGACCTGGGGTATCTATTCAAGGGAAAATTTAAATAACCCCCACTTAAAGGACTTTCATTTTTTATCAAGCAACCATTTGTATTTTTTATCATCTTATACCTGGATGATAAAAGAATGCTGCATTGTAAAAAGCCGATCGACGTCTAAAGTCGCAAAACCAGAGAAACAATATTCCGCGACAATTTACATTACCGCACATGGTACACGTATTTAAGTAAATATATTACATTTGCTTATAACTATAAATTATTACAAAATGGAAAGACTTAGCCTAACTATTGCTTTTTTAACACTCATTGCTCTCAGCAAGCTATGTGCACAAGATATTCTCATCAAAACAAACAATGACACTATCAATTGTGTCATCAAAGAAATCGGTGATGAAGAGATAAAATACCTGACTCCCGAAATTAGCGAAACAATATTATTTGGTATCAACAAAGACAAAGTAAACAAAGTAATATTTGCTAATGGAAAAGAACTGGAGTTTTCTGAGTTTTTATATGATCCGAGCAACTATATTACGGACCAAAAGAACAATATAAAACTTAATTTCCTCTCGCCTCTTTTTAACAGCGTAAATATTTGCTACGAAAAAAGCATAAAACCAGGCCGAAGCTTTGAAACAACGTTAGGTGTTATTGGGGCAGGTTGGGACCTTGGCAACAACAACGAATCAGGAGCTTTTATAAAAATGGGTTATAAATTCATAAAAAGCCCCGATTATTATATCCGCGGTCAGAAGTTTGCCCATATTTTAAAAGGTAGCTATATACGCCCCGAAATTGCATTTTCGTATTATGAGTACTCTGCATACAAAAACTATAGCTTTATTGGAGAAGATGAACGATACACAGATATCAATGTTATGTTTGCTGTATTATTAAATGTTGGCAAGCAATGGATATTTGAAAATGGGTTTCTGATGGATTGGTTTGTAGGTGTTGGTTATGGTTTTGGGCAAGATGATAAGGACTTTGGTTTACACAAGGCATTTATTGGTGGAGTGGAAGAATTCCCGTTAGCCATTAGCATGGGATTAAGGGTTGGTTGGAATTTTTAAAAGTGGGATGACTATTATTGATAAACCGATAAATACTATATTTTTACTGGCGCTTTGAAAACTCAGGGCGCTTTTTTATTCTACCAAATTTCGAATATGGATTTCAACATTAAACCAGTTCAATCAGAACTTACCGACAAAATCAATCATAAAATTGATACCAAGACCAAACCTTTGGGATCATTGGGAAAACTGGAGAGTATAGCTCGCAAAATCAGCCAGGTGCAAGAAACGCTTTCCCCAAAACTCAACCATCCTGCCATATTAGTATGCGCTGGCGATCACGGCGTTACCGAGGAAGGAATTAGTCCCTTCCCGCAAGAAGTAACCTTTCAGATGGTCATGAACTTTTTAAGTGAAGGTGCAGCCATTAACGTGTTTACACGCCAGAATAATATTAAACTTATTTTAGCTGACACGGGTGTAAACTTTGACTTTGAAGCTTCACCAAAACTAATAAATGCAAAAATTGCACACGGCACTAAAAACTTTGCCAAAGAACCGGCCATGACCATGGAACAGTGTAAGAGGGCCATGACTAACGGGGCCGACATGGTTCAAAAATTACATCATGAAGGTACCAACATAGTCGGTTTTGGCGAAATGGGAATAGGAAATACAACTTCGGCAGCTGCTCTTTTGTGCGCTTATACAAAGTGCTCCTCCCAAGATGCTGCCGGAGCCGGAACTGGATTAGACGAAAACGGCATTAAACATAAAGCTTCAGTTATAGACAAAGCGGTCAAGCTTCATAACGCCCATACCGATCCGTATAAAACCCTTGCAAATCTTGGCGGTTTTGAAATCGCAACCATAACCGGGGCCATGTTAAAAGCTGCAGAACTAAAAATGGTTGTTATGGTAGATGGCTTTATTATTACTTCCGCCTTGCTTGCCGCATACGAAATCAACAACAATATTTTAGATTACTGCATATTCTCTCATAAATCGCACGAAAAAGGACATGCCTTAATGCTCGATTACTTAAAGGCAGAGCCTATTCTGGATATTCATATGCGATTGGGAGAAGGTACTGGCAGTGCAGTAGCTTATCCTATTATTGAAAGCGCGATTAATTTTTTTAATGAGATGAGCAGTTTTGAGAACGCAGGAGTGAGTAATAGATAATTAGTCAATGCTAGATTAGTCAGTAGTCACTGGGCATTCATAACTGGTCAGTGGCCAGGAGTAGACCTGTAACAAAGTGGTTAAAGCACAAGAGTGGAGCATAATAAGCTATAAATATTGAGAATGGCATTGTAAACGCACTAGCCATATATTCAGAAAACTATTAAAACACAAAGGATTATATCACATGCATTAAACTTTCTCCGGCTATTAACTATTGATGAACCAACTAATGACAAGTGACCATTGACCAATAAACCAATAACATGAAACAAATTAAACTATTCTTTACCGCCCTAATGTTCATCACTCGCATTCCTGTTCCTAAGTGGGTTGGATATTCAGAAAAAAACCTGAATAAATGCAACCGATATTTTCCGTTGGTAGGAATTATAGTTGGTGGCTTTGGTGCTTTGGTATTTTGGTTAGGAAGCTTCATTTTCCCGCAAAGCATTTCAATCATTTTATCGATGGTTTCAACAATTCTATTGACCGGAGCTTTTCACGAGGATGGTTTTGCCGATGTTTGCGACGGTTTTGGAGGGGGGTGGACCAAAGAAAAAATTCTGGAAATAATGAAAGATTCCAGAGTGGGTGCTTACGGAATGATTGGTATGATATTGATTTTGATGCTTAAGTTTTTAGCACTGAGCTCCCTGCCCGTTGCTTTTGTAATTCCTTCATTAATTGCAGGCCATAGCATTAGCCGAACATTTGCGGTGTCTACCATGTACAACCTTCCCTATGTTCGTGAGGATGAGCTCAGCAAATCGAAACCGGTGACCAAAAACTTGCATATTGGTGATCTTTGGATTGCCGTTTTAATAGGGTTATGCACGTTTCTTATATTTGTGAACTGGACTATTTTTTTAACTGTTATTCCGCTACTGATTGCCAAAGTATGGCTCGAAAGATATTTTAAAAAATGGATTGGAGGATATGTGGGCGATTGCCTGGGAACCATGCAACAGGTTACAGAAGTTGTTTTTTATTTAAGTATCGTTGCTTTAAGTTCTATTGTTTCTTTTATTTAATACTACACGTTTTATGCAAGAAGTTTACCTAATACGTCATACCACGCCTAAAGTGAAACCTGGGGTTTGTTATGGTATTTCAGATGTTGATGTAGTTGAAAGTTTTAATGAAGAAGTTGATGATATTAAACATTTACTCAATGGATTTTCTCCTGAGCTAGTTGCTGCAAGCCCGCTAATTAGGTGTCAAAAGTTAGCTGTAAGTTTGTTTTCTGATTTAGATATTAATACTGACAATAGGTTAATGGAGATGAACTTTGGTGATTGGGAGATGAAACTTTGGGCCGATATTGATAGATCAACAATGAAAACCTGGAGTGCCGACTTTGTGAATATTCCAACTCCAAATGGTGAGTGTTTTAATGATTTATACCAAAGAGCCTCAGGTTTTATGGATGAACTTATACGGAAAAGTGATTCACTCAAAGTGGCTTTGGTGACACATTCTGGTATAATGCGATGTTTATGCTCTCGCTACCTTCACATTCCGTTAAGCAAAGTATTTCGCCTCAAACTGAATTATGGAGCAGTCATTAAATTAACTTTGCACTCTGATTTCGAAGAAGTAGAATTTATTAAATAATAGTTGATAGCTAATTGGTCATTAGTCAATAGTGAAAAACGTAACTTAGTATTAATAACAAATGACCATTGACTAGTAACAAATGACCATTGCCCAATGAAAAGATTAACCTTTATTACAGGCGGACAGCGTTCCGGGAAAAGTGCATATGCACAAAAAGTTGCCCTAGAAGCGAGCAGTAACCCGGTGTATTTGGCAACATCTCGCATTTGGGATGCAGAGCATCAAAAACGAATTGAACGTCATCAGGAGGATCGTGATGATAGATGGGAGAATGTCGAAGAAGAAAAATACTTATCGCAACATGATCTTTCCGGGAAAGTCGTTCTGATTGACTGCATTACTCTTTGGTTGACCAACTTTTTTTTCGATAACCAAAGCGATATAGACAAATCGCTCACCGAAGCAAAACGCGAGTTTGAAAAGTTGATTCAGCAAGATGCCCATTTTATTATTGTCTCCAATGAAATTGGTTTAGGTGGCATGCCCGAAAATGAGATCCAGCGCAAATTTACAGACCTTCAAGGCTGGATGAATCAGCATATCGCACAAAAAGCTGGCGAGGTGATCCTGATGGTAAGCGGTATTCCCATGAAAGTAAAATAAAAAAGGGCAGACCCTACGGATCTGCCCCCACTCACACAACTAAACCTTTAATCTAATGTGTCCCACCACAGCTTAGTTGTTTTATCGTTTATCATGGTTGCCACCACAATTGGGTAGTTATTTCATCACCGCCCATTGAAGTTTTTGCTGCTTCAACGTTGGCCTCATTCACACTATATTCATTTAACAGGTAACTAACTCTTGATGGAACATCAGAAGAAAGACTACCTACTGCATACGTATATGTTTCGGTGACTTCACTTACATTACCATCTGCATCTTTAACAGAATAGGTGTAATCGTAAGTCTCGTTAGGCTTTATCAGGGTGTTAGGATAACCTGTTCTTCGGTACTCACTCCATGCCTCCATCGGTTGCATATATAGCGCAATATACTTTTGTGTTATAACGGTTTCCTCAGTTGCTGCAGGTAATGCGGCAATATAGGCATCTATAGTAGCTGCATCAATGCCCCATCTCTCCATTGAAGCTCTAACTCCTTTCTCGTACCAGGTCTGATCCCAAGAATTGGTTTCACTTAAAATAAAGCAAACTTCGGCATACTCCATGTAAATCTCGGTATAATTGGAAGCAAGGATAGCCTCACCAGGAAGTGACTCTTTTACAAATCCTGCTACTTCCCCATTATCACTCGTCAAAGGAATACCCACTTTGAATCCGTCTTCATTATCGTCTACAAATACATCCAATCGTGGATCGGCAGCAAACGGTCCTCTTTTTCCTTGCAATAACTCCACAAATGACCAGGAAGGAGCAAAATCAATCCTATTCTCAACATAAAACGCGCGATACATAGGTGCACCATTTAAAGCATTAGCCTCGTAGGTTACTCCTGCATTGTCATCATTACTTTCCATTACACCTGCAGTTATAGCATCAGTAATATGGCTTGAAGCGGCTGGATATACATCTTTAACACGGTTAGCAATTCTCAATCTTAATGAGTTAGCAAACTTTTTCCACATCGTTGCATCACCCCCGAAAAAGTTATCACCATCAATCATGTTTTCAGTTTCAATGATCATTGCTTGCGCCTCATCAAGTTCATTAAGCATGTCTGCATAGATATCTGATTGCTTTGCATAAGCAGGGGTAGTAATTCCATCCGACTTAATAGCGTTTGCCTGAAAGCTTGCATCATCACTACCATAAGAATAATAAGGTACATCACCCCACATTTCGGTGGCTATCTGGTAAATGTAAACCAACATAATTCTGGCTGCTGCTATTTGGTTTTCATTGGGACCATAAGCTTCCATCGAACCTTTAGTTGCCTCATCGGTATTAAAACCAATAATATCAATTAGGTCCTGTGCATTTTTGTATAAATCATCCCAACCGTTCTGGTTTGTAGTTTCTCTGTACTGAAACCTATCTTCTTCAGTATAAGCAGTCTGATTCCAATATTGCACCCACAATAACGACATTCTCCCGGAAAACCACTCATCACGAGTATCATCCATCAATCTTTTCTGCACCCTGTTCATCAATCCATAGGTAGGTGCTATTTCTGGCTCGTTTGGATCGCTATAGTAATCTACATCACATGAAAATGTTACTATAGCCACCAGAATAACAATGATATATTTTATTTTATTCATAGTTGTTGCTTTTTTAATTAAAATTTAATTTGAACATTGAATCCATATGACTTAGTTCCAGGAACGATACCTCCCTCAAGCCCTTGAATGTTTCCATTACCTCCAACAATGGTTTCCGGATCAATACCTTTGTTATCCAATCCCCAGATAGCTAGGTTTCTTCCATAGGCAGATACCCTAATGGTTTTGATTACGTCCACAAACTGAGGCAAGGTATATCCAATAGTAACTTCGCGTAATTTCACATAGTCTGCGTCAAATACGCTAGTCGCACTTGGTGTATCATATCCATGGTAGTGAAGTTCTCCATAGTCGATCGCGCTAATATTCATGTCATTTTCCACATAACCACTTCCTTTGTCCACAACTCCATCAAGTACGATTCCATCTTCACGGATAGTATTACCATTTGAAGTAGAAACGGCAGTTGCCTCAGCCATACCTGAGTACATTGACCACATGTTAGTCAGTGAGTAATACTTTCCACCTTTTGACATATCAATCAAAACACCCAGATCAATATTCTTATACCTGAATGTACTTTTTAAACCGGCAGTATAATCAGGCAATACAGATCCCATGGATTGCAAATCACCCATAGCATAAAATCCTGTTTCTGGATTAATTACCTTATTTCCATTATCATCATAAACAAAATCGTAGGCATATAATTCCTGGAAAGTTTTTCCTTCAACCGAATTTAGGTACGCGCCACCAAAAGGAGCACGGGCTAGCTGAAGTTTACCTCCTAAAGAAGCAGGTAACTCTTTAACTTCATTAGTATTTTTTGCATAGTTAAGGCTTAATTCCCAGGTAAAGTCACCTTTTTTTATTGGCGTACCATATACCATTAATTCAATACCCTTGTTATTGATTAAACCAGCATTAATCATTTGCTCAACATAACCAGTAGATCCAGATACTTCAACCGGAACAATCTGGTTCTTGGTATCCCTGTTATAGTATGAGAAATCAAAACCAGCTCTGTTATTTAAGAAAGCTCCTTCAAGACCAAATTCGACTTCTTCAGTCATTTCCGGTTTTAAATTCTGATTTTTTAATCTAACATCGTTGGTAAACTGTGGACTACCATTAAATGGATCACTGATTGTATACGTATTAAATATATTATACGCGCTTGTACCATTACCCGTCTCTCCGTAGTTCAATCTAACTTTCAGGTTGTTCAACCAGGAATAATCTAACAATTGAGAAACTATTAAACTTGCAGAAACAGACGCATAACTATAATCATTATCCCCTTCAGGTAAAGATGAATCATAATCCGTACGGTAGGTCGCATCTAAATATGCGAAACTCTTATAGCCTACACTTGCCATTCCAAACCAACTATTTACTCGTTTTGATCGGTCAAAATCATCCAACGTAGGTTGGTTAGCTGAGTTATTTAGATTGTATAATCCATCAATAACCAATCCGCCATTCGTTTCACCTTCAAACCTTGAATAGTCTTCTTTTCGAATATTACCACCTACGAATCCAAGCACGTCAAATTCACCAAATCTCTTTTTGAAGTTTAATTTTCCTTCATAATTGGTCTCGATTGCCTGACGCTGTACTTGTTTATACATTGACTGCGCTTGAGAACCAATAGCGACTCTTTCTCGAGCATTAAACGTATATGTATCAAGATAAATATTACCGGATGCAAATAAATAGTCTGTAATATTTATTTTACCTCCAACAGTACCAAATATACGTGTCCTATCGTCATCCTGATAGTTTTTATAGGCCGTCCAGTAAGGATTGTCAGAATACTTCGGAGTAGGGTCGGTAACAGATGTTCTGTTCCAGGTTCTATTGGTTCCGTCAGGATTCTCGTAGTTCTTCAGTTTGTCCATGTCTAACTGACGCTGCCCCCATTGGAAGAATTTTTGAGATTGAGAATTATCGCCATAACCGAACTGTGGGCGTCCCTTAGTATCTGTATGAACAAAAGTAACATTTGAGTTAAGCTCAACTAAACCATCCAATAAAGAAGTATTACCATTGATGTTAAATGTATTCTTGTTCTGCTCAGAATTTGGAACTATACCTTCCATAGTAACATTGGTATATCCAATCCTTAAAGCTGAAGTCTCAGACGTGGTTACAACGTTAACACTGTTTTGATAGGTAACACCTGTCTCATAAAAGTCCTCAACATCACTTTGTGGAGCAACCCATTTACCGGTAACCGGAGTAGACGTAATTCCTTGTTCGTAATCGGTGATGCCCCACCAATGTAATACGTCCTGTCCTTCGTATTTTGGACCCCAACTCTCATCAATAGCATAACCTACTGTTTTGTACTCAACACCATCAATTGTTGTTGTTCCAAAATCACCATAACCACCACCATACTTATCTTGTAGTTCAGGCAGGATACTTACCTTGTCAAAGGTAATACCCGAGTTAATGTCTACTGAGAATGTTTTTTTCCCGGCTTTACCGGATTTGGTTGTAATCATGATTACACCGTTCTGTCCCCTACTTCCGTAAAGCGCTGATGCAGCCGATCCTTTTAGTACTTCAACGCTGGCAATATCATATGAGTTAAGGTCAGAAACCATTGAACCATAGTCATAACCACCACCCCCGATTTGGGTGTTTTCGTCATTGAATCCCTCATTACTAATAGGCACTCCATCCACAACAAACAAGGGTTGGTTATTTCCGCTGAACGAACTTGCTCCCCTAATAAGGATGTTCTGTGATCCAGCAAAATTTTGGCCTGAAACGCTTAATCCAGCAACTTTTCCTGATAAAGATGCAATAGCATTTACGTCATTCGCAGCCATTAAATCTTCTTCCGAAACACCTTGTGCAGCATATCCAAGCGATTTTTTCTCTCTCGAGATTCCAAGTGCAGTAACTACTACTTCATCAACGTCTATGGCACTTGAAGCAAGCATAACGTTGATATTTGTGCGAGCACCAATAATAATTTCCTTGGTTTCCATTCCAACAAAGGTAAACACCAAGGTTTCTGCATCTTCTGGTACATTAAGCAAATATGATCCATCCGGACGAGATACCGTCCCTAAAGTTGTACCCTTAACAATAATAGATACTCCAGGAATAGGATCGCCAAAATTATCGACAACTTTTCCTGAAATAGCTTTTGTTTGGGCCATCAAAGCCTGTGATCCTACAAATAGAACCATAGACAGAAATAATGCTAATTTCCGCATAAAACAAAAGGTTTAAATTAATAAATGTGTATTTAATAAAAAGACAATGCGATTTTTCAATTAACGGTAATCGGGTATTTAATTACTATTAATGATTCGTTTCAGATATAATTAACGAGTTTGTCAAGTTTTGTAGACACAAATCAACTTGATATTTTAATTATAATTTTTTGATATTTCATTAGACTAAAGGTTTTTGTTAATACTATAGTTATTTATGTGAGCTAGTCAACTACTCAAGCGGGGGAACACTTTTACGAGCAATTAACGTTAGTAACATTCAACTTTCTAATTGTAAGCTTAATCAAACTATCAGCTTTGTATTGTTTTTAAATTTCATTTTTGAACATTAATCCGATTCGGTCTTTCAATTCAAAAACATGGGTCAAAAATATATATTTTTTTTATAACTACAAACAACCACTCACAATTGAGCGGTTAAAATTTATTTGCGACATATTTTTCATCCCACAGCCCTTGTTTTCGAACCCCCTACAACCTATTTTTATATCTATTTTTTAATAGCCATACTTTTTTAACATTACCTAGTCCCATAACGCGATTGTGACATATGTCACAAATTTAAAAACACGGTTGGCACATTTCGAAATCATTATTGTCGGTTAAAATTGAAAAGATTCCTCACTTCGTTCGGAATGACAAGCTTTAGGAGACTTATATTTTGGGGGAAAGTACAACACAGAAAGGGTTAAACCGATTTAACACCTTTCAGTCGTTTAAAAAATTCATCTGTAGAAAGTGCCGACTTATTTTTAGCTTTGGTTTTATAGGTATAAATAGTGTTAATGGATACCCCAAGAGCCTGGGACATGGTTTCGTTGTCCTCTACCCCTAGGCGAATCAATGCCAGAATTCTAAGTTCAGTATTCAATAGCTGACCTGGTTTTAATACATACTTTCGATCAGGCTCCACTAAATTATCTACTTCATTTATAAAAGTTGGAAATAGTTTTAGGAACACCTCGTCAAAATCATGGAACAATTGATCTCTTTCCTTTTTGGGGTTAATGTTCCTGAGGACAGTTTTTAATTTTTGCGGGTTGTTTGCCACTAATACTTTGTTTAAAGCCACGGAAATATCATGGAGCTTGTGAATAAACAGAGAACCCGTATTGAAAAAATGGCCAATGTATCTTTCCTTAATTTTATTGGCCTCGTTCAGTTGGTTATTCAAAAGTTTCAGCTCGTGATTGTTTTGCTTAATTATCATCCAAATTTTTCGGAGATTAAAAAGTTGACGATACACCAACAACAGGAATACGAACACAACCAGCACAAGGGCAGAAACAACCCAAATGTAACGTACCGCCTTCTCTTTTTTTCTTTCTTCCAGCAGCAACTTAGCTCCTTCAATAGCCGGAAATATTTCTGCCACCTGCAGCTTTCGTTGCATCGAACCAAAAAACGCCGCATCATCTTTAGCCTTTAGAATATATTTGTAGGCACGATCAACCTCCCCTTGTTCGAATAAGAAACGAGCCAACACCATCAATGACATAGCTTCCTTGGTTGAAGTTTTAATATCAACGATCGCAGATCTTATTAGATGTTCCTTTCCGGATATAATTTTATTCTCTGTTATGTCGATATACCCAAGACAAGAGTGAATCACAGCCTGCTCGTGCAAGGTAATTGGCATCTTACCCGCCTTAGCGTAATAATGAGCGGCAGAGTCTGGTTGCCATCTTGCCAAAAAGCGCAAACCCTTTGTGATTAGCGGCTGCACTGTATTGGGAACCTGATGTTTTAAGACAGAATCGACATAAGCCTCAGCTTGAACCCGATACACAGGCGAATAATAACCATCATTAACATAATCTGCCAAATCGTAATACGCTCTGACTTTGTAGCTAAAATGATCCTGAAGGTCCTCTTTTTGCAACTTGAGAATATTGACCTTGTTTAACGTATCGATGGCTTCCTTATAGTAACCTACCGAAACCAACAAATGACCAAAACCGGACTGACATTGAGCAATGGCTTTAGGGTGATTCATGCGATAGGCCAAATCAATCGCCTTTCGATAATAATGCATTGCTGAATCAAAAACATAGGTAGAATATTCATTGGCGATCTCTTCATATAATAGATATTTATCCCATTCCTTTCCTTTGGTGCGGAGGTCAAGCAATGTAAATTTTAAAGAATCTAACCGGAACTCTTTTGTTTGGTCATGGTGTTTCTCTTTCAAAATCTGCGAATCCAACTCCTTATATAAACCCATATTTTGTGCATAGGAAATTGTGCTGAGTAACAATACAAATAAAAGTTTAAGAGGTCTTTTCATGTAGTTAACGAATAAACAGCCTGCAATTAATGTAGATGAATATGGTAAAGTAATCAATTCCTTATGTTTTTTTCGGCTATTTTTATTTTTTTTGCTAAAAACTATTCCTATGGATATAAAAATTGAGCCAGGTTGGAAACAACTGTTAGCGCGCGAGTTTGAGAAGCCTTACTTTGAGAAACTTACTAAATTTGTCAGAGATGAATATGGCCAAGGTACCGTTTTCCCGCCAGCTGCTAAAATATTTAATGCTTTCGACCTTTGTCCTCTTGCAGAAACCAGGGTTGTCATCCTGGGGCAGGATCCTTATCATGACGACAACCAGGCCCATGGACTTTGCTTCTCCGTGAACGACAATGTTAAAATACCTCCTTCGTTGGTAAATATTTTTAAAGAAATAGAGAGTGATTGTGGAATACAACGGCCCGAAAGCGGCAACCTGGAACGTTGGGCCAAACAGGGTGTGCTGCTATTAAACGCAACCCTAACCGTTAGAGCACACCAGGCAGGTTCGCACCAAAAGAAGGGCTGGGAAGAGTTTACAGATAGCGTGATTAAGCATCTTGCCAAAGAAAAAGAAAATATCGTGTTTTTGCTTTGGGGAGCCTATGCGGGCAAAAAATCGATATATATTGATCCCAACAAACATTACATCCTTAAATCTCCTCACCCATCGCCTCTGTCCGCACATCGTGGTTTTTTAGGAAACAAACATTTTAGTAAGACCAATGCGTTTTTAAAAAGTAAGGGACTTAAAGAGATTGAATGGTAGTTGGTTTGGCGATGTGTAATTTAATCCCAACATTGTCATTAGACTTTATTTAAATGCCAATTCCATTCACCAAACCGCCACTTTACTTAAACGCAGCCATGTAAGATATTTAAACCGGCATTAGCTCGGTATGGCTATTGACTGCTGACATAAGGAATTTGGGAAATTCCTTAATATCAGATCGCCGTTAATTATTATACCCTAACTTGTATGTTCATAAAACCATTCGTCAACAGTCATTTGGTAATACGTTTTAATATGATAAGAGAAGTTAATCAGCAAGATGCACCGGCCATTACAACTATATATAATTATTACATTGAAAACACCATTGTAACGTTTGAAGAAACGCCGTTGGATACGAGCGAAATGGCAGCACGTATTAAATCAACCACCGGGAAGCTACCATGGATCGTCTATGAAAAAGACGGAATCGTAGTTGGATATGCTTATGCCAGCGAGTGGAAATCGAGATGCTCTTACCGGTATTCATTAGAAACCACGGTTTATCTTAAACACGGAAAAAACGGGCAGGGAATTGGGAGTGCGTTATATCAAGAATTGATTTCAAGACTCAGAGGTAAGGGATATCATGTGCTAATTGGGGGCATTTCATTACCCAACGACGCAAGTGTTGCCTTGCACGAAAAATTTGGTTTCGAGAAAATTGCCCAGTTCAAAGAGGTTGGTTATAAATTCGACAGCTATATCGATGTTGGATATTGGGAGTTAATATTAGCTGATTAGTCAATCGTCAGTAGCCAACGGTCATCATCGATTGTACATTAGCAACCACAATCCGATGGGATTTGTAAAAGTCATCAATAACCTGACCAATTTACTATTGACTGTTCCCTGTTTACTTATTACCGTTGTCCACTACCATCTCTTTCAACACCTTATAATCCACCTTGCCTGTGCCCAGCAACGGGATGCTTTCCAGCAATTCCACCCTGGTAATTTTTGCGATGGGTGGTGCATTGTTCTCCCGTAAGCACTCGTTGGCTTCCTTAATTCCGATGGGTTTTGTTGTGTACAATACTATTTGCGGGACTTTACCTTCATCGCTACCTTCAACCGCTAACACTTTTTCTTCCTCCTCGCCAAACCTACTCAAAAGAATATTTTCGATAAAAGGTAAACTTATCATCTCGCCTGCACTTTTTATAAACCTTTTTAATCGGCCCGTGATAAACAAATAACCCTCATCGTCCAAATATCCTAAATCTCCCGTTTTATAATATACCTCGTCCTCTATTTCGACAAATGGTGTCTCTAAATCGACATTTAGGTACCCGTTAAAAACATTCTTTCCCTTAAAACAGATCATCCCTTCCATGTTATTCTCTACCACCTGTTCCGTTTCAAGATCAGTTATCCTACATTCTACATTCTTTATAACCTTACCAACACTTCCTTCTTTCTGTTTTTCCAAAGGGTTGAGCGATAAAACGGGTGAGCATTCTGTAATTCCATACCCCTCAATCATGGTTGCTTTAGGCAGCATATGCTCAAAATGCTCCCTTATATCTTTACTTAGGGCTTCGGAACCTGAAACCACATATTCGATGGAGTCCAATTCGTGACGATGTGCATGCGACAATATAATTTTCAAGAAACTTGGAGCAGTGACCAAAAGAGAGGCTTTTGTATGATGGATAGACCTGACAACTCCCTTTCCATCGGTAGGGTCCGGATAATAGGCAATGCGCACACCCGTAATTAACGGAAGAATGGACAGCACAGAAAAACCAAAACTATGAAATGGAGGAAGAATGCCCATCAATACAGCGTTCATACTAATATTAACGCTATCCATAGTACTCTTTAAATCATTTACGATATTGCCATGTGTTAAAGGAACCGCCTTTGGCAAGCTCTCACTTCCCGATGTAAACAATATTACCGCAATGTCACTACAGTCTTCCGGATCAATTAAAATCTTTGGAAGCTTGCTCTTAATCAATCCTGTAAGTTTAACTCCGAACCCCGCATTCTTCACTTCTTTTTCCATCATCACCAATTTTTCAATGACAGACGTGGGCAATTTATCCTTTATTTTATCTACAAAGGCTGTTGCTGTAAATATTTGTTTTATGTCAGCCTCCTTCACACAATAACCCAATATCTTTTTGCCGACCGTCCAGTTTAGCATAACAGGAACCTTACCCGCCAGGTAACAGGCCATTACGAGCAAAGAAGTGCTCTGAAGTGCCGGTAACATAATGCCAATTCGTTCTGTCCTGCACTTCTTTTTTATGATTTCGGCAACTACGCACGCCTTTAACAGAAAATCCTTTCGTGTTGATTCCCCCAGCATCGCATCATAGGCAAAAGGCAAATACTTGTTGGACGAGAACCTTTCTATAAATTGAGCAGGTATATTGTTGAGGCTTTTTACTTTAATATAATTCGAAAAAGGCGATTGCTTGCCAAAGCTACAAGGTGGTAATTCAACCTGTTTTTGTAAATCACCGTTTGCCAACAGGTACAAATCCCCAACCCGATTAAAGCCGGCAATTTCAGTAACCGTATCAACCTTGAATTTTTTTTCTATCTCTTCAATAATTTCAACGATGCCCAGCGAATCCGCACCCAGATCATTTACCAGTTTTGATTCTGCTGAAAATGTGCTGATGTTTACCTCTAATTTTTGGGCCACAATTTTATCAACCCCTTTTTCAATAGCGAAAGGAAAGGATATTTTTTGCGTAGAAATCATCGAAGAAGCAGGATCTACACCCACATTTTTTTGGGGCACCCCCCTTCCTGATTGTTGAAAAAAATAATGCTTGACAAACGACGGTTCTTCCACCCCTTTCTCATTATAGAAACCTTCTAAATAACTATTGAACTCCTTCCTGTCTGCACCGATTGCTTTTTGCCTGCATTCTGCGGTAATATCCTCGAAAGCGATAGATACTTTTCTTCTGGGGCTAAAAAACACCAGGTTAACCAGTATATATCCTATTCCTTTAAAAACCGAAGAAACGAATTCCGGCGACTTCCCCGTCCATGCCTTAGACCACATGCTTCCCCATAAGCCACTGATTCTGACACCAACGATCTGAACATCATCCGGTAGGTTCTTAACAATCTCGAATGCCGATTTTTTATTGAGAATTCTTTCTAATCCTTGCCCCGCGATCTGACCCGAAGGATAAATTACAATGCTGCGCTTATGTTCGAATGCACGGGTTGCTGACTGGATTATCTCATTTAACACATTCACATTCCTGCTTCCTGCCTCTAAATCGCTCACACGTACGGCACCCCAGTTTTTGAAAAACTTGTTCAGAACGGGTAAATCGTAGTAGGTTGAAGTAACAACAGGAACCACATTTTTATGCGGATAAATAAAACTGACCAATAGCATAGGATCAACTACAGCCTGATGGTTGGGCAAAAATAATACCGGCCTGCCTTTATCGATAACGTCTAAATTCGATAACTTGACTTTGTATCGCAACGACAGCATAAATCGGCCGACAAAAAATATAAATTGAGCTATAGCCTTAACTATAGGATGCTTCTCTTTCATCTTTTAAAATTTAATTTCAAGATACAAGTACCAAGACTGACGAACACAGACCTGCTGTTGCAGGCAGGGACACAAAGTGCCGAGTCTTAAATCATCCATCCGGATACGTCAGGGCGACACATTCCGAACTTAATTCGGAAGGCTCTGGGGCGCCAGGTTTCGATTTAACGTTAGCCATTCACATTTACATGAAAGCTTAATTTACTAAAAAACAAGCTAACATCCATAAATCAATAGAATTCAGCCTATAAATCTATTCTTCTTCCAGCTCCCGGAATCTTTAAAAAGGCAATTATTGTGGTTAGCAAGGTAATGATTAATACAGTCAGAAATACGATTCTAGTACCAAACGCTCCTTCAATTAACGAGAAGATTCCTGCGGATAGAAGAATGGCCACAAAAACCATCTGATTATTATAGGCGATCACCGGCCCTAATTCCCTTCCCTTTACCCGATCCTGCATAAACGCATTTAACGGAATTTTAAACAATCCCGCAAAGAATGCAAATATGATTATTAGAATAGTAAAAATGGTAACATCTGGTTTAAGCAAAAAAATGGTAAACATAGTAGCTACCATACCTACACCTCCTATAGGCACCAATTTTGTGTTTACTTTATGGCTGGATATTACCCCTGCCGCATAGCATCCCGCCCCAATGCCAATGGCTACCAATGCCATTATGGTTCCGGTTGATGTATTGGATAAGTTTAAGAACTCTTCGCAATAAATATAAAGGTTCATCTGAACCATGGAACCAACCAACCAAAACATGGATAATCCCAGTACGGTATAATTCAATCCGGTTATCTGTTTGCACCATTTAAACCATTTAAATGGAAACAGAAAAGGATTTAAAGTATCATCCGAATCATCCTCAGGGTTAGTTTCATGTGGATGGATTCCCAAACTTGCCAACCAACCAACAACTGCCAATACCATAAGCGTTGCGCACAGTATAACCAGGCTATAAATTGACTCCGTAAAAAACTGATCTAAATCAGAAATAAAACCACCCAAAAATGTACCCATTAAAACAGCCACAAAAGTAATCATCTCCATAGCTCCCGTTCCAAACGAAATACCCTCTTTGCCTCCTATATCCCGAATAATTCCATATTTACTGGGCGAATAAAGGCAGCTTTGTAATCCCATTAAAAACATACTGGTCATTACAACATAAATACTGCTAAAAATAAACCCCAGAACCGCTAGAGCCATTATGGGTATTTCAGCCATTTTTGCCCATTGAATTATTTTAGCTTTAGGGTGTTCTTTGGCCAATTTACCTGCCCAGGGAGACAAGAAGAGATAGGGTAGAACCAATAATGCGGCAGCAGCCGAAACCAGTGCTGCCTTGCTGTCAGGCCCAAGCCAGGAAACGCATACAAAACCGATCAGCGTTTTTAACAAATTATCGTTTAAAACACCTGCAAAGTTGGTACTAAATAAAGGAAACCATTTTAATCTTTTTTTCATACTTAAGTGATGAATGATTAAAAATTCTAGGCACTAACATACAATTTTATTTTTATCTCTGCCGAAATAGATATATTAAGTTTGATTTTCTAGCTTAGGAATTATAGCTTTGTGGGTTCAAAAATTGTAACTAGAATAAAAACATAAATAATGGGACGCGCATTTGAATACCGCAAAGCCACCAAGATGAAAAGATGGGCTGGCATGGCGAAAACTTTTACCAAGTTAGGAAGACAAATTACAATGGCAGCAAAGGAGAGTGGACCCGATCCGGAAGCTAATCCGCGCTTAAGAATGCTCATTCAGAATGCTAAGGCTGCCAACATGCCTAAGGACAACGTGGAAAGGGCCATTAAAAAAGCCACCGAGAAGAATACGGATGATTGGAAGGAAATTATTTATGAAGGATATGGGCCTTTTGGTATTGCTGTTTTAGTTGAAACCACTACCAATAATAACACCCGAACTGTTGGTGCTGTGCGTAGCTACTTTAATAAAGCAGGTGGTTCGTTAGGAACAACCGGAAGCGTAGATTATATGTTTGAGCATAAGTGCCATTTTAAAGTTGAATCCAAAGAAGGATTGGATTTAGAAGAATTAGAGCTTGAGATGATCGACGCCGGAGCCAATGAAATTTTTGAGGAAGATGGCAAAATAATTATCTATGGCGAGTTTGAAAGCTACGGTTCTATTCAGAGTTTTCTGGAAGAAAATGACTTTGAAATTATTAGTTCCGAATTTGAACGTCTTCCAACAACTACCAAGGAGCTTAGCGAAGAGGAAGTTGTGGTATTTGAAAAGATGCTGGGCAAGTTCGAGGAAGACGATGACGTTACCAACGTTTATCACACTGCTACAGGCCTGTAGAGACTTCAATTAAAAAATATGCCAAAACCGCATCTCCATCGAGTGCGGTTTTTTTTATTTCTTCATTTTTTTTGTAAAAAACATCCATTTTAAAACCACATCATTAAAAAAGAAAACAAAAGCCAGCATTAATATTCCCAACAATGGTAAAATATATTGGTAACTGAAGTACATTGTTAAATCTTCGCCAAGATAAATAAAAGCCCCAACCAAACCTGCTAAAATTGCAAGCACCACCAACATCTTAAACAACCACTCTTCCCAAAGCCTTCGCCGCATGTTCCGCAGCTCAAATTTTCGGGTAAGCTTATCTATAAACCCAAGGGGTATTTGCGGTTCTTCAAATTCCTTGTAAGTATTGCTTAACAACTCATCTATATTTTTATTCTCCATCATCATGTCTCTTTGTACAATAAATTAATGGCATCACTTCCATGTACTCGTTCCTGTTCCGTTTTAAACAAAGCTCTGGCCCTGCTCAAATAACTTTTAATGGTGCCCAAGGGCATTTCTGTTATTTCATGAATCTCGGCCAACGAAAACTCCTCCAAATAAAATAGTGACAATACAGTTTGATAATGAACCGGTAAACTCGACACAACTTCTTGAACCAATTGTTTTAATTCCTTTTGCTTCAACTGCTCAAAACTATTCACATAGTCTATTTCATCAAATAACTCAGGTTCCTCTGTAAATTCAACCCTGCTCCTCTTCTTTTTTCTTGTAAAATCGATGGATGTTTTCCATGCTATTGAGGCTATCCACGTAGATAGCTTTGATTCTTTCCGGTAACTTTTTATGTTTTTATAAACTTTTACAAATACATCCTGGGCAATATCCTCAATATCGGCCTGGTTCTGATTGGCCATCTTATACGCAATACTATACTATACTGAACACCAAGCGTTGATATTTGGATACCAGGAAGCGATAGGCATTTGGATTTCCTTTTTTAACCTGGTTTATCAGCTCAATATCGTTCATATATATTATATGTCGTTACTCACTACCCAAAAGTTGCAACAGAATAGAAAATATTTTATAAATATACTGCAACCTTTTTTAATATCGTTTCGACATATGAGTAGTGGTTAACCCCAATAGGTCAACCTCAAACTTAGTATTAACTGATAAAATTAAAATATTATGCAAGAGATTTTTATGGTGGCAATAGTATTTGCCGGTTTTTTTTACATCATTAAAATGTTTACCGATTACCTTTTAAAAAGAAGGATTGTTAAAAGCGGTCATATTGAAAAGGCTGAAATATTAACCCCTGTTACCTCTGCAGATGAAGAGCCTCAACGCATGAAAAGCCTAAAATGGGCCATGGTAGCTTCAATGGTCGGATTGGGAATGATTGTTTCTTTCATAGTTGGAAAGACTTTTGGCATGGATACCTGGCGTATTAACGAATCCCTGATAGGTTTTGGGATCGAACTGATGTTTATCGGCCTGGGATTCCTGTTCTATTTTTTGATTGCCAGCAAGCAAAAACAATAGTCATGCGATGACAGCGGGTTATAATTTACAGCTTTCAAATATATTCCGGGTACGACTTGAAGTCGTATCCGGAGAATAATTCACTTGCTGTCTTCCCAAAACTCCTCCTCCTTCAACTCCTGAATCCTATTCTCACAAAATTTTTGCACATCCGATTTTTCGCTTAACGAATCAGCCTGGTACAAAGCCAGCAAATCGGTATACCTGTGCAGGGCTTCCTTTTTATTTTTGAATCCGTAATCATACAAAGTAGCTAACTTGTAATCTACATATCTACTGTCGGGAACATTTTCCTTCATTAGTAAATATACCTCAAGTTCTTTTTCGTGTTGTTGTGTGCGCTGATAATTCAAGGCCAAATCATTATAAATCAAGTTCAGCGTATTACCATCGGCTTGAATCAACGCTAAGGATCGTTTTAAACAACTAATACTTTTTTCTGGATTAAAGATAAATTCGTCATTTACCAAACTACTTCCCAACATAAAATACACCTGAAAATCCGTTGAATCTTTTTTTAAGTAATGCTCAAAAGGCGCAATAGAGGCAGCGTAGTTTTCTAATTTCCACTCGCACATGCCCAAGTACTTTGTGGTTACCAACGAAGAATCGCCCGAGGAATACAATGTATTAAAAGTTAAGCGTGCCGCCCCCACTTTGTCGTTCAGGTATAAAGCTTTGCCATATAAACGATGCAATAAATGATTAGCCGCAAATTCAATTTTAAAATACTTGTTAAAAAACTGCAATGCCTCTTCTTCCTTTTTTGTTTTAAGATATAAGTCCATTGCTTTAATCATCACAGCAGAACTTGGTTTGATTTCACATGTTTTATTATAAAATACGATTGCACTATCTGGCTTATGCAACGATTTATATAAATCTCCCATCTGATGAGTTAAAAAAGAATTCAATGTGTCGTTATCAAAAGCACTTCGGAAAATATCCAACGACTTTTGGTACTGCCCCATCTTTTTAAGGCACATAGCTTTTCTTATCGTATAATAAGTAGTATCCACTTTAAGCCTTTGCAAATAATCTTGCATGTAGATTGCCCTATTATATTGCGATTGTTTAAAATACAAATTTTCTAATCCGGTTGCTGCAGGAACATTCAACGAATCCCTATCAAATAGCTTCTCTAAAACAGCGATGGCATCATCATACCTGAAATTTTTAGATAACGCATTGACTCTAATTAGCTGTAGCGAATCATTTTCAACATTCAGGCTATCTTTCACATTTGTGTAATGGTTGATATGTGGCTTACCTGAAACTAATGTGAAAACTGCGAATAGAATAGCCGAAATCAGCATCAGCTTTGATTTTACATATATCATAATGTCAAACGTTTAGGTTATTAACAAACTTTCAACTACAAATTTAGTTAAAAAATTTGTTCAACTAAAATATTAGTTATAAATTTGAACTAACAATTTAGTTGAAACCTCATCGGATGATGATAAGTTATCCGATGAGTAAAGCGGAAGGAATGAAAGAACTAACAAAAGCAGAAGAACAAGTGATGCAACAGCTTTGGGATTTGGGCGAGACCAAGGTTAAAAGCATTATAGAAAAACTGCCGGAACCCAAACCGGCATATAATACCGTATCTACCATTGTGCGAATTCTGGAAAACAAAGGTTTTGTAGACCACAAAAAGGAAGGCAAGGGATATGTGTATTTCCCTGTTGTATCAAAAGAGAGGTATAAAAAGAAGTTTATGAAACGGGTGATCTCTAACTATTTCCAAGGTTCTTTTAAAGAGATGGTATCCTTTTTTGCCAAAGAAGGCAAGATGGATATCAACGAATTTGAGGAACTGATGAATGATGTAAAAGATGAACTTGACCGGAATGGCCGGAACAAATAACCGGTGCGACCCGGGCAATCAACCGAGTCACATCCAATTGAAAAAGATCAATTTAATAAATTTTTAATCAATGGAAATTTTTATCAATTACCTCATGGAGTCTTCGATAATCTTAGGTATACTCACCTTATTTTATCGTTTTGTTTTACATCACGAACCTCTTTTTAAGTTTAATAGGTTTTACCTGTTGTTTTCACTTCTGCTGGCAACGGTAGCCCCTTTTATTCATATATCCCTATCTTCCGGAGATTCTGAAACTACTGGTTTTGTTTTACTTGAAACGGTAAATGTTTTTTCCGGCGATGTGCGCGAAACTGTGGTTCCGGTAATTAAAGAAAACAAATCTTTTACATGGATTTATGGGATGGGTGCAATAGGCTTATTGGTCAGATTACTTTTGGGCATAGTTCGATTGGGCGGATTGTCGAAAAAAGCAACCTGGGTAAAATATAACGGTATTCGAATTGCCGACTTGCCAGGCAAATTCAACCCGTTTTCGTTCTTTCATGTCATTTTCATTAACCGCTCGCTCTATTCCGATGACGATCTGGATAAAATTCTGGTTCATGAAACCGCGCATGTCAAGTACAGACATTCGTTGGATGTGCTTCTGTTCGAGATTCTGCTAATTGTTCAATGGTTCAACCCTTTTGCATGGATGATAAAATACTTGCTGAAAGAGTTGCACGAGTTTCAGGCCGACCGTTCCGTATTGCAAAAGGGAACTTCCATCGGTTCGTACAAAAATCTGTTATTGTTTCAGGCCACAGGCGCCCGACTGCTGCCGGTCAATAACTTTAATCAATCCATTACTAAAAAACGATTTAAAATGATGACGAATAAAACACTTAAAAATAAAGCATTTGTAAAAACATTGGCAGCTACACTGATGATAGTTGGTGTGGGATTCTTTTTTGCATGCGACAACGAACTACCCTCCGACATTGAAGGTCAAGACGAAACACTTAGCTTAAAATCAGCAACCGACAATAATGGATTTCTGTTAGGCGATTCTTCCAGGGTATACTTTGTGGTAGACTCTATGCCTAAATTCCCTGGTGGAGACAAGGCATTAAGAAAATTTATTGCGCAAAAAGTAAAATACCCACAATATGCCCAGGAAAAAGGGATTCAAGGCAGGGTATACATCCGTTTTGTTGTTGACGAAGCAGGTTATGTTACCGAAGTGGACACAGCCAGGGGAGTTCACAGTTCCTTAGACGAAGAAGCCATAAGAGTTGTGAGCTCTATGCCAAGATGGAGAGCAGGAATTCACGAAGGCAAACCGGTTAAAGTCTCCTATACAGTTCCAATTAATTTTGTGTTACAAAATAGGGGTGAGAATTTAAAACAAAAAACGCTAAAACAAATCAATAAACTTGAAACAACAACAATCTATGTTGATGGTAAGACAGTCTCACTAAGTGAATTCAAAAAAATACCTAACGAATCAATTAAAGGGATTAAATCGAAATGGAATGGAAAAAGTGTTGACAAAAATGGAGAGAAAAAACTATTAGACTCAAGTGGAATTTTTGAAGTTACTTTAAAAGAAAAAGTTCCTAAAAGTGAATCAAAAGATGATAATGAAGTGCATGTTGTAAGTTATAAATAATCATATATACTTCTCACCGAAATTCTTCAGTTTCGGTGAGAAACGCCTCCTCTTTTAATAAAATCCTAATAATCATCAAACAAATAACACATGTTTTAGCTTTTTATCCATAAAAGAACTTAATTTTGTGAAGATAAACTGGGAGAAAGACATGTCAATAATTTACCATCCACAGGAATATAAGATGAAGGATGAGTCGATGAAGAATTTTATTGATAATGATGAAATCAATGAAATACTGGAATCAACAAAAAATCCTACCCAAGAACAAGTGAGAGCTATTATTCAAAAGTCTTTGGATAAGAACCGACTTTCTCTTCAGGAAACGGCCATCTTGGTGAATGCCAACGATCCGGAATTAATTACGGAAATTAAGGAAGCGGCCAAAAGTTTAAAGCAAAGAGTTTATGGTAAGAGAATCGTTCTTTTTGCGCCGCTTTATATTGGCAATTTATGTATTAACAATTGTTCCTATTGCGGCTTTAAGGCGGAGAACACGGCTCAGAAAAGAACTACCCTTACAGCTGACGACTTAAAAGAAGAGGTGAAGGCACTGGAAGATGCCGGACATAAACGATTGATTCTTGTTTATGGAGAACACCCTAAATATAACGCTCGGTTTATTGCTGAATCGGTAAAAACCGTTTATTCCGTAAAGCACAAAAACGGCGAAATAAGACGGGTAAACATCAATGCGGCCCCATTGGACGTGGAAGGCTTTAAGGTAGTTAAAGAAGCCGGCATCGGAACCTACCAGATATTCCAGGAAACCTATCACCGCGAAACTTATTTAAAAGTACACAAAAGCGGATTGAAAAGAGATTACGATTGGCGTATAACGGGACTGGACCGTGCCATGGAAGGTGGTATTGATGATTTGGGAATCGGCGCCTTACTTGGGCTTTACGATTGGCGATACGAAGTACTTGGTTTGCTGCGCCATGTCAATCACTTTGAAGCCGTATTCAATGTCGGGCCACATACCATCTCTTTCCCTCGCATCCAGGAAGCCTCGGGCATTGAAGTGGATAAAAAGTGGGCAGTCTCAGATGCCGATTTCACCAAACTGGTTGCCATACTTCGTTTAGCTGTTCCCTACACAGGCCTCATTCTGACCGCTCGCGAACCTGCCGAAATTCGTAACGAGGTACTTCAGTATGGCGTGTCTCAGATTGACGGAGGTACCAACATCGAAATGAAGGGGTATTCTCAAGACGAAGATGAGCAAGACATTGACAAAGAGCAATTCGAAATAAAAGACGACCGCTCACTTAACGAAGTCATGGAAGAATTAGTGGAGAACGGTTTTATCCCTTCTTTTTGCACTGCTTGCTACCGGCTGAACCGAACCGGAGAGCATTTTATGGAGTTCTCGGTCCCCGGGTTCATTAAAAGATTCTGTCAACCCAACGCTATATTAACTTTAGCAGAGTACCTTGAAGACTACGCTCCTGAAAAAACCAAAACTAAGGGATATCAGCTTATCGAAGAAGAACTTAAAAATTACGAAGACCCTCATTTTAAAGAAAAACTGTTGAAACGTTTGGCAAAAGTAAAGAAAGGGAAACGCGATTTGTATTTTTAGTGTTTTGTTAGGTGTATACATTCAAATTTAATCACCAATTAAAATTTGGTCAAGAAACCTATTGGTACATTCTTCGTACACCTTTCCATTAAAATTAATTTTAGTATACCATGAATACAAAGTTATTTTTGAGTACAATTTTAATAGGTTTTTGCCTGTGTAATTGCGATCAGATTGAAACAGTAAATGATTCATTGAGTGCGGTTCAAGCAGTTGATGCTATGGAGGATTACGCTCAGGCTGCATGGCATTTCCAGGGAGTTAACAATGCCAGCGATAATGCGGTTTTAAATTCCGAAAACACAGAGAACATAAATCTTAAATCATCTGTTGGTCCCAATATATCGATCACGCCATCTGATTTATTTACCTTTCCCAAATCTATTGTTGTGGATTATGGAACCAATGGTACTTTAGGTCTAGATGGCAGAATCCGAAAGGGTAAATTATATATTGAACTTGAAAATGGATGGTACAGCCAAACGGGCTCGAGACACATTACTACTTTCGAAAACTACTTTCAAAACGATTATCAGATCGAAGGAACACACCTTGTTGAGAACCTGGGAGAAAATAACGATGGTAATTTGGTTTTTAGCATAGAAGTATCAAACGGTAAAGTAACCAACGCGCAGGGACAAGTAACAACATTTTCGCAAGAGACAACACGTACCTGGATAAAAGGCGACAATACACCTCTGAACATTTGGGATGATTCGTATTGGATTGAAGGATTGCAATCAGGTAAATGTTCCAGCGGTGTTAATTACGAATTGACCATACGCGAAAATAACCCATTGGAAGTCGAGCTAGTTTGTCCTTACATAAAAAGTGGTATTTTGGATGTTGTTATTGACAATGCCCCAGAGATGAGTATCGATTATTTCGTGGACGAAGATAAGGACGGTATTGCAGATTGTTCTTCCTCAGTTACCTTAAAGGTAAATAATATTGAATATCGAATTGGAAACGGAGAAATCCAGCAGTAGATAATTTAGTTATTTATAAAATCACCCTAGCCGAGACCATTCTTTGGCAGGGTAGTTTTATTTTCTGGCAATACATTACACTAAACCTTTATTTAAGTCTATTGTTTTGGTATGGGAAACAGTTGAGATTACTCATTAAATTACTTGAGTAAATTACTTACATTTAATCTCGTATCTAAAACAACGATAATGGCAAACTCCAAAATCAGAATTCAAGACGCATTAGACTATCACACCAAAGGAACTCCCGGTAAAATTGAAGTTATACCCACCAAAGCCACCAAAACACAACGTGATTTAGCATTGGCTTATTCGCCGGGTGTAGCCGAACCATGTAGGAAAATTGCGGATAATGTTGACGATGTGTATAAATATACGGCCAAAGGTAATTTGGTGGCCGTGATATCTAACGGCACCGCAGTACTGGGGCTTGGAGATATTGGCCCTGAAGCTTCCAAGCCTGTTATGGAAGGAAAAGGTCTGCTCTTTAAAATATTTGCAGGGATCGATGTATTCGACCTTGAAATAAATTCTACCAACGTAGAGGAGTTTATCACGGTAGTCAAAGCCCTTGAACCCACTTTTGGAGGCATTAACCTGGAAGACATTAAAGCACCTGACTGTTTTGAGATTGAAAGCAGGCTTAAGGCTGAACTCAATATCCCCATTATGCACGACGACCAGCATGGTACCGCAATTATATCGGGGGCAGGATTGATTAACGCATTAAAGGTGTTAGATAAAAAAGCCAGCGAAGTAAAAGTAGTTGTTTCTGGGGCGGGGGCATCTGCCATTTCTTGTATCAAAATTTTTATAGTCCTGGGCATCAGTAAAAAAAATATTGTCGTGTGCGATTCCAAGGGTGTTATACGCTCCGACAGGGATAATCTGACACCCTCAAAAAAAGAATTCGCTACCGATAAAGATTTACATCAACTGGAAGATGCTATTGTTGATGCCGATGTATTTTTAGGGCTTTCTAAAGGAAATGTGATGACGCCCGAAATGCTCAAAAGTATGGCACCCAATCCAATTGTATTTGCTCTGGCCAACCCCGATCCTGAAATTTCATATGAACTTGCCATGTCATCCCGTGACGATGTACTTATGGCTACCGGACGTTCCGATCATCCCAATCAGGTAAACAACGTTTTGGGATTTCCGTTTATTTTTAGGGGGGCTTTGGATGTAAGGGCTACCGAAATCAATGAGGCCATGAAACTGGCAGCAGTAAAAGCACTGGCTGACCTTGCTCAGGAACAAGTACCCGAAGTGGTCATTAAAGCCTATAACAAAGACAATATAACTTTTGGCAGAGATTATATTATCCCCAAACCCCTTGACCCAAGATTATTGACCGTGGTTGCACCTGCCGTAGCCAAAGCGGCCATGGATAGTGGGGTCGCACAAAACCACATTACCGACTGGGATGAATATAAAACCAAACTGGTTAAACGATTAGGTCATGACGATATGATCATACGGCGTTTGACCAACAAAGCCAAACAACACCCTAAACGGATTGTCTTTGCCGAAGCGGAGGACTACAGGGTCCTTAAGGCTGCCCAAATTGCCATGGACGAAGGTATTGCCCTTCCTATCTTATTGGGAGATGAAGAGAAGATCAAAGCCTTGATTGAAAAACATCAGCTAGAGTTGCATGATACCAGAATTATCAACCCGCAAAGTAAGGACTCTGCAGATATAGTGAGGCGTTATGGAAAAGTATTCTTCGATAAGCGACAACGTAGGGGCTACAATCCTTACGAGGCAGAGAATGAAATGAAGAAACGAAACTACTTTGGGTGCATGATGGTCGAAACCGGTGAAGCCGATGCCGTAATTTCAGGTATCAGCAGAAAATACACGCAAACGATAAAACCTGCCCTCCAGATTATTGGCACCAATGGCCCGGGCCAAAAAGTTTCGAGCATGTATCTAATGCTGACTAAGCGCGGCCCCCTGTTCTTTACAGATACAACCATGATACCAAACCCAACCTCCGAGGAGCTTGTAGACATTGCGTATCAAGCTGCCAAAGCCGTGGAGCAGATGATGAACATCCAACCTAAAGTAGCTTTTTTGGCATATTCAAACTTTGGTTCTTCAGATGACGCTGAACCTAAATTGGTACGAAAGGCTGCCGCCTTGATGAAGCAAAATTATCCTGAAATTATCTCGGATGGAGAAGTTCAGGCCAACTTTGCGTTCAACCAGGAAGAACTTAAAGAAAACTATCCATTCTCCGATTTGGTGGGCAACGAGCCAAACGTATTGGTGTTCCCAACACTAACTTCAGCTAACATCGCCTACAAATTATTGCAGGTAATGAAGAGCGGAGAAGCCATTGGCCCTATCATCCTTGGCATGAAACGGCCGGTACATATCCTGCAGATGGGTAGTTCGGTGCGCGAGGTATTGAATATGATTACCATTGCCACTATTGATGCGCAGATTAAATCCAGTCATCAGTAGATTAGTCAAGGGTGAATTATTGTCAAAGGAGAATTGTTGATTTGTAAACAGATGATTTAAAAAATTACGGATTTAATGACCTAAGCATATATAAACTCGTCAATGACTAATCTATCATTGACTAATGATTGTTGGCCGAAGGCTACTTATTGTATAATGCCAGACTGAACCACTCATTTTCGTCCATGAAAATATTATCGAGTTGAAGACGGCCAAAATTACCGATGATTTTAATGGATTCGGGGTTGAACTTATGCGAATTTTCGGTATGAATGGTTTCTCCTTCTTTGAAATAGATTCTTTGATTTAACACGGGAAAATCCATGCTCATATTTGTTTTAGCCTCCAAATGCATTTC
Organism: Saccharicrinis sp. GN24d3; assembly: GCF_052400645.1. Classification (NCBI taxonomy): domain Bacteria; kingdom Pseudomonadati; phylum Bacteroidota; class Bacteroidia; order Marinilabiliales; family Marinilabiliaceae; genus Saccharicrinis; species Saccharicrinis sp. GN24d3. The sequence goes on along the minus strand of NZ_JBQTGI010000024.1, from coordinate 13,378 downwards.
AATACGGCTCATTTCCTTATTGAAAAAAGCCTTATGGTTAAATTTGTCAGGACACAAATCGCTTCCTGTGAGTTTATTTAACACGCGCAAAACATTCTTATTAAATTTGGCCGTTATGTGCTTAGAATCGTTATACGCATTTTCAAGCGTAGAAATATCTTTCACCAAATCCATACCCATCAGCAAATAATCGCCCGGTTGCATAATCGAAGATATATCCTCCATAAAAGCCTTAATTTCAGAAGGCAGAAGATTGCCTATCGTACTGCCCAAAAACATAAATAGATTTCTTCCTGAAAATGACAGCTGCGGTATCTGATGAATAAAATCAGCCACCAAACCATACACTTTCAACTCAGGAAGCTGCAAACTTAAATGGCTGGTCGAACGCGCTATAGCCGACTTACTGATATCTACAGGAAAATAAGTGATGGTGGAGAGAATATCTCTCGGAACCTGATTTAACAACAAGTTTATTTTGGAATGGTCCCCACTCCCCAGTTCTATTACATTTATATCTCGAAAATCTATACCTAGTCTGGGATATAACTTCGATATAATTTTTTTTTCGGTACACGTTAGATAATACTCCTTCAATCGTGTAATCTCCTCAAATAATTCGGAACCTATTTCATCATAAAAAAACTTGGGCGAAATATACTTTTGAGGCGCATTTAGCCCGTCTCGTATTTCCTCTATTGCTTGTTGCTTTCCATTTTTGTGCAGAACTCTAATATCCTCTTTCAGCTCATTGACTAATAATTCTTCATTATTTAAACTCATAACCATTTTTTTATGGATGAAAATTAAAGTGAATTTAAAATGCCGAAACCACTTTGGGCACACCGGTTTCATAGGGATTAGATGGGTCATTGCTCCATTCGAACCAGCCTCCATCATAAACAGAAACTCTTGGCCACCCCATCAGCCATGCATTAAAAAAGGCTTCGCTACCGCGCCATCCTGTGCCGCAATAAAAAGCCAAATGTTTGTCGGGCGTTATACCCATTTCTTTCCATTGTTCTTCTATCTCATGATACTCGCGGGTAGTATGATCCACATTGCGATAGTTTTCCATATGGTAGGCATCGGAACCACAATTACCAAATATAGCGCCAGGGATACGCCCTTTTTTCTTTATATAATTATAACCGCTCACTTCTCCGATATATTCGGGATAACTACGAACGCAAACAATATCGGCATCATTGGCCTCTATCATATGTTTGGCCTCGGGAACATCAACCGCCAGTTGAGGCCGGACTGGTATATCAGCTCCAAAATCGTCTGCAGCTTGTTTGGGCTCGTCAACGGTGCTTATTTCATAACCTGCATCTTTCCAGCTCTGAAATCCACCGTTCAATACCCTCACATCTTTAACGCCGGCATACAGCATGATAAATGCGTTTCGGATGGCTCCTATATGTCCGGCTGCGCTTCCCGGAAACTCATCGGCATTATCGGGCCACATAAATTTACCATATACAACAACAGTGGTATCGCCTGTTATCCCATGTTCCTCCAAAGCTTTTTTCAGTTCTTGGGGAGAGCGACGGTTCCAGGTTTCAGGTGCTTCCAATGCCAGCGTATCCATATCAATGGCGCCTGGAATATGTCCACTCAGGTATGCATCGCGGTTGCGATAATGAGAATGGCAGAGTATGGTTTTACCTCCGGGGTGGGTTTCGGGTATTTTGCCATCTACCACTTCTTTCACCCAGTCTGCCGAAACCAGTTGTTTATATCTTTCGAGATGTTGCATGGGGAGATCTGGGTTATTGACCCATTCGGATAGAAAGTGGGAATAGATATTCACATCTTCATAACCTGCTTTTTGAAATAGCTCAGCTACTTTTTCGCTTTCTTCATTGGAATAACCATAAATAATGATTTGCTGATCTGTCTGTAAGTTTTTAGAGCGCACCACCTCAATCCAGTCCATATAGTTGGTCCATTTAAAAGGCAAAGATTTGGCGGACTGAATGTGTCCTCCTCTCTTTTCTCCTTTTTGTCGCCAACCGTTGTAGGCATCTATCGGTCGGATATCGATTATTTTTATATTGGGGTTGCTTAATTTATTGGAAAGTTGCGCTGTAGTAACAAAATTAAACGGATTCATATAATATGATGGTTTGTATTCCTTTTATAAAAAGAGATAAATTATTAAGTGGTATAAAAGGTAAGAAAAAATACATCTATGTGTCAAATAAATAATTGGGTAAAACAAATACGGAATTACCATGATCATATCTAGCCCCTGGGAGTCCTTGGTTTATGCCTGCAAAAAAACCGATAGTATATTTTAAAAATTCGTTTTCTTTTGGTTTTACCAAGCCATAGATTCCATTCCCCTGATAAACGGGGTTAGAATATTCCAATTGAAAACTAAATTCCATATACAAATAATATTTCATAACCTGACTCCTATGAGTTCCGGATGGGCTCCTTAACACCGCTCCATAAGCCCTTGGCCATTCAACTAAATCCCTTAGCGCCCGGAATCGACATATTGACTGTCCAGATGGACTTCTTGTGAGTTTGGATGCGCTCCTTAGGCTTTTGGAATGGGCAAACTGGTGAATTATCGATGGAAGCCGATACCCTATACCCAGCTTATCTATTAGGTATCAATAATTCCCTTATCTCATCATACCCCACTACCTCTTTATTCTTCATAATAGATAGCTTAATTATATCACCTATTTTGGTATCGTCAATATCCAGTTTACGGCCTAGTTGTTTGCAGAATTCTATTTCTTCCAGGTCAACCGACAGATCCATCTTCATCATTTGGATTACACGGTAGAACATCACAAAACGGCCCTCTCGGTCAATTGGGGGTATGTATTCGAACTTTTCGGCGTTTTCGAATATCTCCTCGAATTCGGAGTTGGATATATTCATTTTGCCGGCCATCAGGTTCAGGAACATTTTTTCGGAGCCGGTTACTTTACCATCGGCCTTTGCCATTTTTGCTAGTACCGCTAGTTGGGCGTTTGGGGAGTCAAAATAATTGTTTAGTTTCATGGTATTTAGTTGTTGGTTGTTGGTCACACCAGTCAATAGTCAATGGTCATTATGGTTAATGGTAAATAGTTAAATTAGTCAATAGAGTTATTTGCCAATGGTCTTTATATAAGCGTTGAGACCTTAAGGAATGATTCCAGGTTCACCAGTAATTGTTCGTATAATTCGTTAGAGATTAGTTTTCTTTTATAAGCCCGTTTGACCCAACGCTTGGTTCCATAAGCACTTCCCCGTGAGTGAAATACAAAGTTTTTCTTCTCTTTAAAGTGATTTCTTCCATACCCTTCAGCTATATTTTATCCATGGAATCCGAAGACCGAATAATTTGCTTACCCACAGTATCTTTTTCTAAGAAATCCCATCTAATGGCTTCACACCAAATAGTATCTGCTATTTCATTAGCTAAATTGTAGATTCTTAAATCTTCTAAATCCATAATCTTCTATTTAATCTGTTTGCAAATTAATTATTGACCAATTACCATTGACTGCTTCAACTATTCCATATACATTTCTTCAGTGTCTCCGAAACCTGGTTGATGCTTTCTGTCACGTTTTCCATTCCTTCCAAAACCTGAGCGGTTTGACTATTACCTCCTGCTTTCAGTTTTTGGTTTTTCCGGAAGGTGGCTTTTATATCGTTCCAACGCTGTTTTTCCTCTTCGGTTAGCTTATCTAAAATTTCTTTAAACTTCAGCATATTAGCCTCGGCTCCCGCGGTCAGCGTTTGCGATTCCCCTTCGTAATGCGACATAATCAAAGTTTCCAGTTCATCATCGTTCATGATGGTCACCACCTTTTCGGTAATCTTGTTCATATTACGATATGAGCCCTGTAATTTAAACGGAGGTTCGGTGCGGTACTCGTCAGCCTGCGCCGCAGAAGCGATGTATTGCTGGTTTACCTTGGAAATCACATCACGGATAACAGTCAGCTTTTTCAGTATATTGACATAATCGTTGATTTGTCCCTGGGTGTGGCTGGCTTCAAACTCCAGGCCGTCCTTACTGCCCGAATCGGCCAGTTTAAGCATGGGGTAGATATCGTTATGGCTTTTGGCGGACAACTGGTTCAACACTTTGTTCGATGTCAACGAGTTTTCGATATAACTCATATTAAATATATCGGCAGTATCTCCCAGAATATCTCCCAGGTTGTAAATATCGGCACGGTTAGCCAACATATCCGGAATCTGGAATTTATCGCCACTTTCGGTGTATGGATTTCCCGCCATCACCACGCAGACTTTCCTTCCACGGAAATCATAGGTCTTGCTTCTGCCTTTGTGCACCCCTTCAATCTTACGCTGGGCATCACAAAGGGAGATAAACTTCTGCAGGAACTCTGGATTACAGTGTTGTATATCGTCTAGATAAATCATCACATTATCACCCATCTCAAAGGAAAGGTTCAGTTTTTTCAGTTCCTCACGGGCACTGGCATTACCTGCCTCGTCAGGGTCGAGTGAAGTCACCTCATGGCCGATGGCCGGGCCGTTAATCTTCATAAAGATGATTCCCAGTCGGCTGGCGATATATTCCATTAAGGTGGTTTTGCCATAACCCGGAGGCGAAATCAGCAAAAGCATCCCCATCAGATCGGTGCGTTTGCCTTCACCTGCTGTTCCCAACTGTTTAGCCAGGTTATCACCCACCAAAGGCAAATAAACTTTATCAATCAATTTGTTTCGCACAAAGGACGAAAGCACCCTAGGTTTGAATTCCTGCAAGCGCAACGCATCTTCAAAATCCCGAATCAAATCTTTTTTCACATCGGTGAATGTACTAAAGCGCAAGGCCGTATTTATTTCGTACGCTTTTAATTTGGCGATAAACTGATTATAATCAAAAGCATATTTTCCTTCGTTCAAAACAGTATGGATCCCTTGCAGGCCTTCCAGGTTTTTATGCAGCGTAGCCTTGACAATGTTGTTCTTATCAAAGCAGTTTAGCATCAATAATACCGCCACTTCATCTACATATTGTATTTTCTCGTTTTTATTCGTAGTGGCAATATATGCCCGTAACCATTTTTTTATCAACTTAAATTGGGCGATGGGTTCCCTATTAAGCTCTCCCACCGATTGTTGATACTGGTCAACTGCCCTTTTGTCTTTTAAAAATGACTTAAATGATTGATGCAGATTTGCAGCTTCACTGTCAATCACAAAGTTTTCGTCAATAATAACTTCATGGAAAAAATATTCAGCGGCTTCATCCACGTAAATCGGATTGAAGAGCTTCGTATTCTCAACAAACTCACCGATTTGCTCTTTTAATCCATCCACAATATATTTAAACTCCTGTGCATCGGGAAATATCTGTAGCAAAGCACCGACACCTTTCAACTGTTTGTAATAGCTTTGTTTAATCTCGGCAGATGCAAATTTGTTCCAGAACCAAACTGCACAGGCACGGGCTTGGGTCGAATATTTCAGCAATCCGGCCGTTTTAATTAGCTCTATTAATTCTTTCACTATGATGAACGCATCCATATCGTGAACTCCTTTAACATATCCCTCGTTATAGCGCTGCCCCATAAACTCGCGGATGTAGTTCAGGACATCCTCATCTTTCAAGGAAATCAGATTACCGTTAAATTCCTGTTGGCATTTTACAAATACTTTGTAGGCCAGATATTCGCCACGATACACTTCCTGATTTTCGGAGGGGATACTCTGGTTCCAGAGGTCTTTATAATTATAAAACTGTTCGTCTTTTACTCTCTCGTAAAAGTTGGTCCCTGTTAAATGGAAGAACATTTTATCGTCTTTATACACCATGGTCAGTTCGCAAGGTTGGGTGTTGACCGAGAAATGATGCTCCCCAAATTTGATGATATTATCGCCATCGACAAACAGTTCCGTCTTATCCTTTAACTGACGGATAGCTTCTTCTTTGATAGTTTTCAACTGGCTTTGAATAGCATCTGCCTTAACCGAATCCTCCAATTCAATCAATTCGCTTACAATATTTCGGAGTTTTTCAATCATTAAATCCGAAGCATAATAACCGTTTATCTCGCTCACCTCTCCAAACTTACTTACGCGGTTCTGTATCGCTCTTAAAATCCTTTCCGAGGATTGAAATAAGGTGATGGCCCTTTTATTTCGCGCTTCTACCAAACTTATTTTCTTCGATTCGAAGGAATTATAAATTTCATCGCGTTTGGTGGCTACTTTATCGATAAACTCATCGAACTCCGAAAATTTTCCTTCCAACTCTTCTATCTGAACCATTAACTTAGTCTGAAATTCCACACATTTTTCGGGAGAATCAGACAGCTCCAGGTAATTGGTCAAGCCCTGGCTAATCAGTTTAATCTGCGCATTAAACTCAGCTGTACCTTCCAGACTCAGCAGCTCCTTGCGTTTACGTTTTAAAGCAGCGTTCACCTGATTAAAGCTGGAATAAATAGTGGAAATATTATCGATGATTCGCGTGGTTTCCGTGGCATCCTCAATTTTTAGATTGCTTACAATTTCAATGAGCATCTCCAACTCTTTCGAAGTATTGTTGAGCTCTTCCTCCATTTCGTTGGCCTTGACCACTTTTTTGACTTTCTGGATATCCGTTTTCAGCTCTTCAACCTTATTATTATAGGGCTCCAAAGCTTCGGGTTTTAGCAAAAACTGAACACAGCCATTCGAAATATCCCTGTTAAACATCTCCAGTTTTTCTTCCTCACTTTCGATTTGAGCGATATCCACATACCGTAATTCTTTAAGCGAGATGGTTTCTCCGCGGAGGGTGCGTAACTCTGCCAACACACCAACATAAGCATTGATGGAAGTAAAAGATGTGTTTTTGATTTTTTGGGTGATCGTTGTAATCAGTTCCATCACCCTGGCCACTTCCTCGGATGAATTCTTTTTTATGCTGACCACCTTCTCATATTCATCAATGGCATTATGTGCCGTCTCTCTAATATTTTGAAGTGGCTCCTGAAGATTGGCCGTTTCCTGGTTTCCAATCCAGTAATAGGCATCCAGAATATCGCTCGCTTTTTTTTGAATATCGAAATACAGATTGGAATAACTATCTTCCTTTTGAATCAGTTTCAACACCTCGTTACATTCCGACATTCCCCGAACGATATCTTTATTCCCGATTTTATAAAGGAACGATGTTTCGTTGGACTCTAATTCAGATTGATAGTTACTGTCGAGATAAGGCGTTTTCCATATTTGCAGTACATGGTGTTTTCTGGGTGTTCCATCCGTTTTAAAATAACAAAGCTCGCCATTCTCAAACAAGGAATACCCATGGCAGATAATAGGTGTCTCCACTTGTTGAGAAATCAGGTTGTAAGATAACATCACATACTCACCTGCTAGTTGGTTATAGAAGATATACAGATAATCCTCCCCATTGGGCGAAGGAATGCGACGTAGGAAAAGCATCTCAGTCAAATCGTTATCAAATATCTTTATCTCGCCTGTTTGCAGGTAGTAACCATTCGCAAAAATCACACCATGACTATCTGGCAACAAAACACAGGAATCTTCCAGCGAATCGATTCGTACTGCTTCCTGTACTTTTTTGTTATAAACAATATAGCGGAACTGCTCTTCCTGGTAGGGTTTTATTTTTAGAACAATCAGGTTGTCGATGATCGAATAATAAAACTCGGCATCGTCCAAAGTCTGCGTTTTGTTGTCCACCTCTTCGGAATAGATTCCCAAACCCGTATCCGTGTTGTTCTCTACTTTGATGGTCAGATCGCCATCGGTGGTTTCCACAAATATCTGATCTTCGATGGAGATGTGCGGAAACTGCCCCTTCACATGCATATCACGCGTGGTTCTAATCCATGTAAACTCATGCTGGTCGGGAAAAACAAACTCATGGTCGCTACGATTATCCACATATTCCAATACATCGCCCTTTACCAAAAACTTAAAAGTTTTTATATCGAATTTCCCCTTACCCGTTCTAAAAACAAAAAATAAGGAAGTACCTCTCCTACCAAATTTGATAAAACGGGTTTCCTTGTAATATTTATAAAGGTTTTTGAAGTCTTTGATAAACTCATCGGAAATAATCAGGTCGAGCGGTTCTTCTTTAAAATTATGTTCCTGTGCGTCGTACCCATACACACTGAACACATCAGAAATCTCTACTTCACTTTTTAATCCGATAAGCACATTGTACCCAAAAACAAAGGAATTGCCCACCGAAACCATATCCGAAGGAATACAATTATGGGAGGTGGAAACCCTTTCGCTACCTATTAAAGTTGTTTCGATGGAACCAAAAACACTTTTGCGTTCTTCGTTTAGCTGGGTAAGCCGTTTTTGCAGGTCTTTACCATGCAGATTCAGCCTGTTCCGGATTATCTCGTAGGTTCCCTGTTCCAACTGAAGTTCGGTGACTGTATTTTCGGTATCGTTAGGAGTAGTTGCCATATTCATCCACAGATTTAAAGGATTAGACAGATTTTAACTGCTTGCGCAGTTTACTTTTTTGCCCACAGATTAGTCAAATTAATTCGTGTAAATTCGCTGACTTATTGGTGACGGTTCGTCTTTAAGAATTTATCTATACCTATATCGGCTGCTGATTTATTGGACAAACCCATGCTCCTGGCAATGTCCAGCAAATTAAAGATGGAGTTTTTGTCTCCTTCGTCAGTCGCTTTATTGCCTAACTTAAATAATAGGTTGGATAATGTCAGGTTCTTTAAGTCGTCCGAGGAAACCCCAAACTGCTCGATGAAGTTTCGCATATTCACCTTAAAAGATTGCCCGTCTTCACTTGAGAAGAAAGTATCCTTAATCTGTTTCAACACTTCACTGTTGTCAACCACTTTGTCCACACTCTTGCCGTTAGAGATAGCTCCCATTATTTGGTTGAAGAACATCGTTTCTCCACCTACGATATCAATATTAGCAGCTTTTAGCGCTTCGCTAATAACCTTAGCTTGTGCTTCGGCAATATCTTTTTGAATATTGATTTTAGCCAACTGGATTTCTTTCTCCTTGCTCAGTTTCAATTTGAATTCTTCGTGTTCTTTTCCAACGCCGTCCAGCTTTTTCATGGCCGCTGCTTTTTCCTCAATACCTTTTGCTTCAACGGTGAATTTTTCGCTATTCACACGGTTAACTGCCATTCCTTCTTTCTCCGTTGCTTCTGCTTTGGCTTCAACCACATTTGCTTCGGCCAGTCCTTTTTGTTGGATAGACTCCGCTTCCGCCTTAGACGTAGCCAAGATAATTTTCGCTTCCGCTTGGCCTTCTTTTTCTTTGGCTTCCGCTTTGGCTTCAATCACCTGTGCTTCCGATATTCCAAGTGCTGCAGCTTCAGCCGCTTTTGCCTCAGCTAATATCTTAGTTGCATTGGCTTCCTTGCCGGCAGCTTCCTCTGCTGCTTTGGCCTCCATAATACGTTGCTCGGTTTTAAACTCAGCTGCTTTACGATTAGCCTCGGCGCTCTTGATTTCCGTTACCAAATTTGTTTCGGCTTCTTTCTCTGCTGCTTTAATAGCCACCAGTTTATTTCTTTCCGCTTCAGCATGGGCTTGCGTATCTTTTATTTTCTCTTCTTCTACAACCACCGATTTCTGAACTTCGATGCGCTCGCGGATCACTTCTTGCATTTTTTTCTGCTCAGCTTCAAGTGCTTTTTCTTTTTCCAGACGAGCCATGCTTACGACTCTTTCACGCTCATTCTCCTCTATCTGCTGGTCTTTCAATACGGCCTCGTTTTCAATTGCCTCTGTACGTTCTTTATTCTTGCGAGCCACTATCACCTGGCGCTCTTTATTCTCTTCGGCAACCTGAACTTCTTCTTCGGTAGCAATACGGGCATTTTCGCTGATTAGCTTTTGCTCCTGCTCTACTTTTGCTATTTCTGCTTCCTCACGGGATTTTATATTGGCAATCTCTCTTTTCTGCTTCTCCTCTGTTTCTGCCAACTGTTTCTGTAGTTGAAGTACAGTTTCCTTGGCTTCTACATCCTGCTTGGTCACCGTTTTTTCCTTATCTCTGCGAATCTGGTTTGATAAGATTTGCTGTTCCGCGGTTATCTTGGTAATCTTTTTGATCCCCTCTACATCCAAAATATTATCCGGAGACAGTACGTCAATAGATGTTTGTTCCAGGTAATCGATAGCACAGTCATCCAGCACATAACCGTTCAGGTCGGTACCAATGGTTCTCAGAATCTCCAGCTTAAATTTCTCACGGGAATTATATAGCTCCACAAAGTCGAATTGTTTACCTACGGTTTTTAAGGCTTCTGAAAATTTGGCATCAAATAAATCCACCATTGATTCTTTATCCGATGCTCTGTCACATCCTATGGCCTGGGCCACCTGAATTACATCTTCGGCAGTTTTATTCACACGAACAAAGAAGTTCACTTTAATATCAGCTCTCAGGTTATCTTTACAAATCAACCCTTCTTTACCCTGACGGGCGATGGTCACCGTTTTTAGAGTGATATCCATAATTTCCATCTGGTGTAATACCGGAATTACAAATATTCCACTGAATGATACTTTAGCACCACCTTGTCCCGTGCGTACCAAAGCTTGTCCTTGGGTTGCTTTTCGGTAAGTTTTTATTACCAAAATGATAAATCCAAAAGCAATTATTACTAATGCTATCACTACAAATTGTGGTAATCCTTCCATTTGTCTAGTTTTTATAAGGTTCTATTAAATAAATTTTTTTTTCGGGTATATAATCAATAACAAGGCAACTATCACCTTTTCTTAGTGAATACTTTTCTTCGGTTGACATCACATTGATAATAAATGACGAACCTTCAATTTTTATTTCAGCCTGCCCCATTTTATTATGTGTCGCACTTAAGGTAACCAAACACATCTTACCTGTTAATTTTCTGTTGCTTTCTATATCACTTTCTGCTTTAGCAAATAGCTTAACAAACGGACTTGTTATCAATTTTGTGATAAATGCACTGACAAATACATTAGGAATTAAGTATACAAGAGAAAGTAAAACAGACTCATTATTTAAATGGTAATTCATTAACATAGAAATCACCCAAAGCGACAATGCGAAAAAACTTAGAAGTAGCATAAAAGGAATCTTACCCAAGTTAAAAAATGCCAAAGCAGAGTTCACCCAAAGTATTGAGTCCGCCGCACTCATGTCTACATCGGCCTCAACATCCACATCAATATCTACGTCAGCATCCGCATCAATATCGAAACTATCGACATTAAAGACGCCAACAATTACGGTAAGCCAATAAATTAAAATCAGAATAAGCAATACAGTAGGGATGATGTTAATCATCGAAAAGGCAGCATCTATTGTTTCCTTCATATCTGGTTTGGTTAGTTAATTGTAGCAGGACAATTAATATGAATCTTGTCAAAAAGAATGATTTACGAAATATAATAAATTATTATATTTATTTCACATACTTTAATATATTAACTTAATTTGGATTTCCTGAATGCGTTTTTTAACGTTAACCAGGTTATCCATACTACAATAATTAACCATACAATCGCCCATGCGGCTTGCGGTAATATGGGAATAATCTCTGTAAACCTGGCCAAGTCGGAGGAAGGCCCCGAATTGTAATCCATAATTATATAAATGATACTGGCTGTACCTAAAATAACCAACAAATTGGCAACACTCGATTTCGACTTCTTGCTCATCCAAAACGCTAACGCAGAAAACATAATGAGCAAAAAGGAAGTAACTGGGGAACTATACCACCAAACCGCGGTAAACACCAGAATTGCGATGATTACATACAACGCAATAACACTTGTTTTGGGTTTACAAAGACCTATGTGCAGCAATAGGTTGCCAAATAAAGCACTGCCAATATACCCTCCCATCAGTATTAAAGGTCGAAATCCTCCCGCAGTAACTGCATAACCGGCTCCATTGGTTTGAATAAAAACTTCTTGAACATCGCCTCCAGAGATAATCGCAAAGATGGCATGCCCGAATTCATGTAAAAACGTAACAAACAAATTAATAGGTAAGATAATATATGCTCCGTAAGGAACATAGTTTTGTAAGATCCAATATACCACAGCAGTCAGAATAATTAAAAGTAGTTTGTAACGCATCGTTTTTCAATGATTAATTTGGAAACAAGATAGTAAAAAGCTGCTAGTGTCGTGTCTGTTCTGTAATGACGGTTAAGTTGAATTTATTTTGATTTTTGATCAGCAGAAAATACGCACATAGCAGCGTTCTGTAATGTTTTTTTTGCCAGTAAAAATTAAAAGAGGAATACTTGGCCTTTCAGAGCAGGCTTGACAGGACAGTAACGATTATCCATTTGTTTTTGGCATATAGCCAAAAACTATTTGGTATATTTACCACATATTATACCATTTTAAACAGTAAGGTGGACTTATTATTTGGGTATAATAATGATGTAAGTACGATTAACCTTAACTAATGGAATGCAGATAAGGCCAGCGTCACCCTACATTCGGAACCAACAGATAAAAGCTAATTCATGCCCATAAAAATCAATACCGTTCATACTATCAAAAAAGAGCTTCAGAACCTTCCGAAGGAGCTTATCATTGAACATTGTTTGAGAATGGCCAAATATAAAAAGGATAATAAGGAATTGTTGAATTATTTATTGTTTGAAGAAGATTCCGAAGAGGATTATATAGCTGCAATAAAAGAAGAAATTAAAACTGAATTTTCCCAAATTGACAAGTTGACTTTTTATTATACGAAAAAAAACATCCGTCGAATTCAAAGAATGACAACCAAGCACATTAAACATTCTGGAAAAAAAGAAACGGAGATAGAACTTCTTATCTGCTTTTGTCAGTCAATGAAAAATTGTGGTGTTTCCTTTAAAGAAAGTCCTGTTATGAAAAATTTATACAATAGGCAGATAAAAAATATTGAAAAAGCCCTCAACAAGCTTCATGAAGATATTAGAATAGATTATGAAGATGGTTTGGATGAAGTAAAAAAAGGGATTTAGTTAAGAGACGATTCTTTGTATTTTAACGAACAACCGTTGGCAGATAATAATTAAAACACACCATAATAAGTTAACCAACATGGGAATTCTACGAACAGTAAAGAGTGACTACGAAATCTATGAATACAGCAAACTTGAGTGTTTGATAGCTGTTGAAAGAGAGGAATGCAAAAAAGTAAAGTCTTTTTTTAAGAAGAACAAAGGAAAAAAGCCTTTACCCAATGCAACTGTGTCCGGATTCAAGTTTATAAAAGATGCTGAGTTTGATTCGCTTAAAATTGACTTTGACCATCCCTTAAAATTCGAGATTAGAGATTTGGTTAAAGCGAAATAGCTCCGTTGTGAAGCGCCTGACAGGGCACTGGTGGAAAAAACGCGATTAACGCAAAAAGGACAGTCCTC
>NZ_JBQTGI010000023.1:0-80995 GCF_052400645.1 Saccharicrinis sp. GN24d3 | reverse complement strand
AAAGGAACGGTTTATGAAAATAAATCAAACCTATCAACAATTAATAGTTAATGCAACGCTTAATTAAACTATAGCCATGCTTATAAAGCAAAAACAATTTATAACCTAAGTGAAACTTTGGTTGAAAGTGGCTTAGTTAATGAAATATCAAGTAATAAAATTCTTGACCTGCAAAAAGGGATTTATATTGTAAAAGATAATAATGAAATTAAAAGATAGTGCTATAAGTACATTTGTTTTATTGTTGAGCGGTTTTATTTAAATTGTCTGTACGGATTTATACCCTTACAGGTTTTTTGTTATGAGTCGCACATGGTAACTAATTGGGAAGTGAAAGTATACGATGAGGGTGGCAGTGGCATTGATTGGCCGAAGGCAACCGAGTTCATCGAGAGGCGGAATCTAAAGGGGGTCTATACGCATTATCCCGACCCCAGGCACAAATCAGCCCGTCCCGCTTTGTGCATAACATTATCAGACATACCCGATGGAATGGGTATGCCACACTAAACAAAGTCGGAAACTACACGGATTTTATGGTGTAAAAAAACAGGTACATGGAATGAAAGTTGTTTGCCTTGCCTCGGGAGGTCTCACTGACATATTAAATGGGAGTAGGAGAGGCGGTCGAAAAAGGTTTGCCTTGAGAAGTCAGGTGAGGCCGTAGTGTTAGTTTATCTGCTTATTTTGGAGAGGGTTGAGCTTTAATTTCCGAGTGAAAAGGAGTATTTGTGACGCCTTGTTTAAATGATTTTTGTCTTATTATGGACTTTATTATAACCACAATATTTGAAATGTGTATCTTGCGGCTGTTTGGTTTATTTGGTTGAGGAAATGTCTTTTTTTAGAATAATTAGTCTTTTTATTTCATGTTTCGGCGTTTGGAGTGGATTCTGTATTTCAGTGGGGGCACAAACGGAGCGGGATTCTTTAACAAGCTCCAGTTCGGTTCAGAACTTGATGTTTACGCCATATATTGCACCATCCTATTCTCCCGAGCTGGAATTGATGGTAACGGCAGGGGCATTGATATCATTTAAGGTGCAGCCGGATAATCCTATGCTGGGGCGGTCAAGTATTCCTTTCTCGATTGGTTATAGTACCAATAATTCCATGTCAATTTCTGTATTTCCTTATATATATGGTAAAGACGATAAGTTGAGGGTGTTGTCTCGTTTTTATTTCAGAGATATGCCTGATAATTATTGGGGGGTAGGATATGATGCGGGGAACCGAACTTCGAGTGCTGATCAAACTACCAATTATCATCGCCGATGGTGGTCGTTAGAGGGTAAGATTGTCCGCAAGGTAACAAACCGCTTTTTTGTGGGCTTAACGTATGATATAAATGAGACGAAGGCTACCGAGCTCAATGATTATATGAAGGCAGAAACGTATGTAAAGCAGTATGGCGCAGATATTTCAAACGTAGGTTTAGGTTTTATTCTGGAATATGATAGTCGCGATAATGTTCAGAATGCGCATAAAGGCGGCTTGCTAAGTGTAGCTTTCTCCGAATATAATAAAATCATCAATATATCGGGGTATGAATTCAACAAATTAACCTTGGATGCCAGAAAGTACTTTCCAATAGAATATAGAAAAACGCTGGCCATGCAGGTAAAAACTGAGTATGCAGATGGTGCGGTGCCTTGGACTGAACTACCGCATTTGGGAACCATGTTCGACCTCCGTGGATATCAAAAAGGAAGGTTTAGGGATAAGTCAATGCTTTTCGGGATTATGGAATACAGGCATATGTTTGAAAGACGCAGGATAAACCGAAAAGGTAATTATGAAAGCCCGTTTGGAGTTGTTGGCTGGATAGGATTAGGTTCTGTAGCGCCTGCATACCGACAGATGGATCATTGGCTGGCGAATTTTGGGGCCGGGATCAGATATGAAATCCAACCCCGGCTAAATGTTCGGATAGATTATGGTTTCGGCAAAGACAATCAAGGTTTGTATGTGTCTATTAGTGAGGCGTTTTAATTATTGAGATCTAAATTTTAATCATCATCATATTTCCAATCAATGCCTTGTTGTTTTCGAAATTCATGTTCTCATTCTCCGGTTCAAAACTGAGTTTAAACTGGTTGTTGCCCTTTTCCAACTTTAAACCAATAATATTTGTATTGCCGATACTGGCCCATTCATGGTGACCTCTTTGCGCCATGATAACAGGAGACGTTTTTTCGCCATTAACCCATAAAGTTCTGATAGCACATTTGTTATCCGTATTCCAGGGGCCGTTACCATTGCTGTATTCGAAATAAAGTTTGTAATAGCCTGATTCTGGAACAATAACACTCCATTCAATATTTCTATTCTTTGTTTTTGAAACTTCAGTCATGTCTGGAGGCGAGGATGCTACGCTTATACTTTTATCCCTAACAAATTTATTAATGCTCGTTATTAATAAATTACTAGCATGTAAAACGGGTTCGCTTAAAAAAGAAACATCTCCTTGTTCATCAGCTGCCCTTACCGTATATTCTGCATTGGGTCCCGAGATATCTATACTGGTATCCTTTACAGTCTTAAAGAGTTCGCCGTTTTTAAACACTTCATATGTTTGAGCACCTTCAATGCTTGTCCAATTCAGGTTAATTCCGTCAAAACTTGTTTCAGGCGTTTTCAAATGGAACTTATTGTCTATCAAATTTATCTGGCCTTTCAGAGAATTGTTAGCCAATTTAATTTCAACGGTATGTTTTCCCTCTCCAATTAACGAAACTTCATGGAGGCCACTTTCTTCCCCATCCACTCTAAACGACTTAACTTGGTTTCCATACCCGTTAATTTTAACCGTAAACTCCTTGTTTCTAATTTTTAAATTACTCAGTTGCATCTCGCCTGCATAAGTTTTGGGGATAAAAGGCGAGAAAGTCATTTTGCTGTCCGGAGTAAAGCGAATGCCGAACATGATTTTATATATCATTCCCAGATTACCGGCAACACTCCATAATTGCCTGTCGGAGTTGAGCGCTGTTATAAAGTCACCATTTTCGGCTACCATGTTTTCTTTATTGGTTAAAAACATGGCCGAAGCCCGGTAAAAAGCACTTAATCCTTGTTCCAAGGCAGTTTCGTTTCCTGCTTTAGCTGCCGACATATTCCAGAAAGCTTGAACAAAAGGCCAGACGCCGTTATTGTGGTATGGTCGCATATCAGGTATTTGCGGGTAAACGCATGGGATTCCCCAGGTAAGTACAGGTGTATTTTCAATTACAGATTTACTTTTCTCTTCAGCCACATCAAATAAAACGGAAAATGCTTCGCCAAGCGCTTCAGCTTTTGGAGATTCATAGGTAAAATACCTGCCGTACAAATATTGTGTGTAGTAACCTTTTTCGGGATTCCAGAATTGTTGGTTGATCGCTTTTTTCAATTGGGCAGCCCAATCGGCATATTTCTCGGCCTGAGTCGGCATGTTTTCCAATTCTGCTATTTTTGATACAATCATTAAGGTTCGATAATGGACCAGGTTTGTTCCCAGGTTCATGGAGCTGTAAATATCTACATTATCCATCCATCTCGGATAGGTCTGAACACGCCAGTCTAAAAACGAGGATTCACCCCGATACAAACCGTTGTTTGGGTTATATACCACTTTCCTGTCATCCTCCACTGTATTGCTGATAACCTGGTAGCAGTAATCCAACCAAAGTTGGTCGCCCGAAATCAAATATAATTCCCAGGCAGCCAACGCCCATGTAGTTCTGTCTGATGATACGGGCCATGCCCCACCGGATCCCGTGTCCTGAATGATCCTGCTTCTTTTAGCCTTTCTTAACAATGATTTCCTGGCTCTCTGTATATCGGCCATCCCCATCCCCAAAACAATAGAGTAGCTTACGTCACGCGTCCATACGCCGGCCCATTTTGCACCGGTCCTGAATGTTCCATCTTCCTCGCTAAGCAAAACTGTTTCTTCTAAAGCCATGTTGTATAAAGCCTGAACCAAGTTGTTGTCTGTTTTTAGCTGCGGATAACTTGATATGTCCCTGGTAAGTTTCCAACCAGGTTTAACATATCTATCGGGATCATGGGTGTTTATGTTTAAAGTGAGTTCGTAAATATCGTCGCCATCAGTATCCTGTAATTGAACATCTTCTTGTAGGTTTTCGAAGTCGAAATTAAGCGGAACAATATTACCGGCCATAAATACCCCCTTGAAATCTTCTTTGTAAATCTTATCTCCGTTCAAGTCTTCGTAATAACCGTCTTTTTCAAAAGCGTTAAATACAGGGCTCATATCCAATTTTACGGTCATGGGCACATCGAGTTCCAGGGCTTCGTCAATACCTGCTTCTTTATCGAGATATTGCTGTCCGAAAATTATCAGCGGTGTTTGGTATTGTCCGTTTTCGGGTTTAACAACAATTTGGTGATTGGAGGCAAAAGGTAGTTCGTTGTCCTTTTGGTTGATGCTGAACTTAAGCTCAATGGTTCTCCTGCGGGGTGCATTGGCCGGACTTTTATAATTACTGGTCATTGAACCGTCAGGCAATACCTGTGCGGTGTATTCTCCCTGTACCACTTTATCCCTGTACACCGTATAGTCTATGTTTTGATGTAATATTCGCGGTTTGTTTTGGCATCCTGTAATTATTGCCATTATTAGTATTGTTATATATGGTTTCATTATAATATTTTAATAAAGATGTTAGATTTTTCGGTACCCATATTTAAGAGATATATCTTTTTCTAAAATACCAATAATCTGTTTTAATCTCATGTGTTTTGTTATTTAAATCCTTAATTGTATTTCAATTAAAGTATAAATTTCATCATTGTAATAAAACTATGCAAAATATATAGATGAATATATTACCATTATATGATTGGTCAGTGATTTAAAGAGGGAGGGATATGCGAAAATATAAATGGAATAATGGATGTTTTAGAGATAAATCAGCCATATAGCAATTGAGTATTGCAGTTCTATATTTTTTTAATACACTTTAATAGTAACTTTGGTCGCATCTTAAACAGAGACGGATCCAGTAATTTTGGCGGTTTCTTGTCTATTTTTTAATATTTATTGGTATAACAGAATGAGCAATCATAAATTGAAACCCATCATGTTTGTGGGCACATGTTCCGATGCAGGGAAGAGTCTGGTCAATGCAGGGTTTTGCAGAGTTTTTAAACAGGACGGTTACCATCCTGCTCCTTTTAAAGCGCAAAATATGTCGCTTAATAGCTATGCGACACCGGACGGTCTAGAGATAGGTCGGGCTCAGGCGGTTCAGGCCGAGGCTTGTAAGCTAGAGCCTTCGGTGTATATGAATCCGGTTCTGTTAAAGCCCACAGGTGAGTTGAAATCGCAAATAGTCCTGATGGGAAAACCAATCGGTGATCAATCTGCCTATGAATATTTCGAGGAGAATGATAGAGCAGAGTTATTTGAAGCAGCCTGCGAATCTTTTCAAAAATTAGAGATAGAGTTTAGTCCTGTAGTAATGGAAGGAGCCGGGAGTATTTCGGAACTGAACCTGAAAAAACGGGATATAACAAACATGCGTATGGCCTTACGTGCAGGGGCTGACGTCTATTTGGTGGCGGACATAGATCGAGGCGGTATTTTTGGGAGTGTTTACGGTACCATCGCCTTGTTAACCAAAGAAGAAAAAAAAGCCGTCAAAGGGATAATTGTCAATAAGTTTAGGGGCGATGCACGTTTGTTTCGGGAAGGAAAACAGATCTTGGAGCAACTAACGGATATACCTGTGGTTGGGGTACTGCCATATTTTCAGGATTTATACATAGAAGAAGAGGATTCGGTAAGCCTTATCAGTAAAAAAACACATGCGTTTGCCGGAAAAGTGAATATTGCGGTCATAAAATTGGAACAGCTTTCCAATTTCACAGACTTCAATGCGTTGTCAATGCATCCATCGGTTAATTTATATTATACGGTCGATATATACGAACTGCGAAATGCCGATATAATAATTATTCCGGGATCAAAAAATTCGATTTCGGATTTGAACGTGCTGAAATCATCAGGTGTAGATAAGGAAATAGTAAACGCATCGGAATGCGGAAAGGTAATTATTGGTATTTGCGGGGGATATCAGATGATGGGCGTCTCAATAAAAGACCCCGATGGAGTTGAGGGAACAGCAAAGGAAACAGAAGGTTTGTGCTTGCTTCCGGTTGAAACAATACTTAAAAATTCAAAAGTGACAGAGCAGGGGGAGTTTTATTTTAGGGAACACGAAGAGCTGTGCAGAGGTTATGAAATTCACATGGGAATCACAAGCCCAGTTAACGATACTTATAAACCAGTAAATACATTACCTGACGGGAGTGGAGAAGGATGCTGGGGCAACCATAAGTGTTGGGGTTCTTATTTTCATGGCATACTCGATAATCAGATTGTAATTCAGGAATTATTACGAACTTTCAATGTGGATGATCATGACTTTGATTACAACAGATACAAGGAAGAAAACTACGATAAACTGGCAGGTTATATGCGCGAATATATAGATTTGGAATATGTTTATAAACACTTGAAAAGCTGAGCTGCTTTCTATTTGTAAGTTGTTTGACGTTTGTTGTTTTTTAGGTGATATTAATTGTAGTTGATTATTGGGATAGGTTACCGTATTAATCTGAAAGAAGACGCTTGACACATGAAGTGATGTATATCATGTAACTTTTTCGAATAACGAATTCATAGGAGGTTAGTTGTTTGTAAATGAATGATGTGAGATTGTTTTTTGTAAAAATGTGATAAATTGTTAAAAGTCATGATTTAGATATACTAAAATATTTAATTTTGATTCAAAACAAACACAAAATTAAACAGATTGCCATGGATGCTAAAATAAAAGAGTTTATAGATGGTGTTAGGATGAAAAATCCGGGAGAAGATGAATTTTTACAAGCTGTTGAGGAAGTGGTAGAAACAGTTTGGGACTTTTATCGCGAGAATCCTCATTATCAAAAAGCTAAGATACTTGAGCGTATGATTGAGCCCGAGCGCGTAATTATGTTTAGGGTACCATGGGTTGATGATAGTGGAGAGGTTCAGGTGAACAGAGGATTTAGAGTTGAGTTTAACAGCGCTATTGGTCCCTATAAAGGAGGTTTGCGATTTCACCCGAGTGTTACGTTAAGCGGGCTTAAGTTTTTAGGTTTTGAACAAACATTCAAAAACAGTTTGACTAGCCTGCCAATGGGAGGTGGTAAAGGAGGTTCCGATTTTAACCCGAAGGGAAAGTCGGATAACGAAATCATGCGTTTCTGTCAGGCATTTATGAGCGAGTTGTACCGTCATATTGGCCCCAATACAGATGTCCCAGCCGGGGATATTGGGGTGGGTGGTCGCGAAATAGGCTATTTGTTTGGTCAATATAAAAAGCTACGTAATGAGTTTACCGGTGTGCTTACCGGCAAAGGACACGAGTTTGGGGGCAGTTTGATTCGCCCAGAAGCTACCGGTTATGGAGCCATTTATTTCGTGCGCGAAATGTTGGCCATGAAAGGGGAAACTCTCGAAGGAAAAACCGTTGCTCTGTCAGGTTTTGGCAATGTTGCATGGGGAGCTGCACTTAAAACCGCTGAATTGGGAGGTAAGGTTGTTACCCTTTCCGGTCCGGATGGTTATATTTATGACCCGGAAGGAATATCGGGAGACAAAATTGACTTCTTGTTGGAGCTTCGTGCTTCAAACCAGGATGTGATCCAGCCTTA
This sequence comes from Saccharicrinis sp. GN24d3, assembly GCF_052400645.1. Taxonomy (NCBI): domain Bacteria; kingdom Pseudomonadati; phylum Bacteroidota; class Bacteroidia; order Marinilabiliales; family Marinilabiliaceae; genus Saccharicrinis; species Saccharicrinis sp. GN24d3. The sequence continues at coordinate 73,285 of NZ_JBQTGI010000023.1, read as the reverse complement.
TGCCGAAAGATATGGGGTTGAATTCTTCGAAGGCAAAAAACCTTGGGAGCAAAAGGTGGATGTCGCCATCCCTTGTGCTATCCAAAACGAACTGAACGAAAAGGATTGTAAGGCGCTTATCGATAATGGATGTCAGCTTATAGCAGAAGCTTCAAACATGGGTTGTACAGCCGAAGCGGCATATCTGGCTACCGAAAAGATTCTTTTTGCACCAGGTAAGGCTGTTAATGCAGGCGGCGTAGCTGTTTCTGGTTTGGAAATGAGCCAAAACAGTATGCGTTTTAACTGGAACCAGGAAGAAGTAGATCAAAGGTTAAATGAAATCATGATCAACATCCATAAGGTCTGTGTACAATATGGCACGGAATTAAATGGAAAAATCAATTACATCAAAGGGGCCAACGTAGGCGGTTTTGTGAAAGTGGCGGATGCCATGATTGCACAAGGTGTGGTTTAATATAAAAACAGTAAGAATAATACTAGATGAAAACCTTGGGGAGATGCATTCTTTCCGGGGTTTTCTGTTTACTCCGGGTTATCGTATTAGGGTAAATTTTGAATTGATGATAAAAAAATGCTTAAAAGCAAGATGAATTCCTGTAATTACTAGGTTCAATTGATTAGATTTGGAAATTATTTATACAGAACGATATAGTTTATGTTATTTATAGATACCCACGCACATATATATTCCGAACAATTTGATAAGGACAGGGATGAAATGATTCAGCGGGCATTCGATGTCGGCGTGGAATCTATTTTAATGCCGAATGTGGATGTTGACACCATTGAACCCATGCTGCAGATTGAGGACAAGTTTCCGGGTAAATGTTTTTCAATGATGGGTTTGCATCCCACTTCGGTTGGAAAAGATTTCGAGAAACAGCTTACTGTGATGGAAAACTGGTTGGGGAAAAGAAAGTATTGTGCGGTAGGAGAAATTGGTATCGACCTTTATTGGGATAAAACTTACCTTGCGGAACAAATTGAGGCCTTCAAAACGCAAATAGAATGGGGGAAGAAATATCAAATTCCCATTGTAATTCATGCACGGGAAGCATTTAATGAGATATTTGAGGTGCTCGATAATATGGATTTGGAAGGGGTAAGTGGGGTTTTTCACAGCTTTACCGGAACTTATGAACAGGCAAAAAAAGCATTGAGCTACAACTGCTTTAAGCTTGGCATAAATGGTGTTCTTACGTTTAAAAACGCTAAGTTGGGTGATGCAATCAAACAATATGACGTAAGCGATTTGGTGTTAGAAACAGATGCCCCATACCTAACACCAACGCCTTTCCGGGGTAAAAGGAATGAACCTATGTACCTGAAATATGTGATCGCTAAAATGGCTCAACTATTTGGGACAACCCAAGAAGAGGTTTGTAGGATTACTACAGAAAATGCCCGACAACTGTTTGGCATACAACCCTAAAAAATTAAACCAAACAGCGAATACCGAACACTGATAACTGATAACTGACAAAAAGAGGATTAAATTGAAACGTAAAGTACTTATTATTTATACCGGAGGAACCATTGGTATGGCCAACGACCCGGAAACAAATTCACTCGTGCCCTTTGATTTTTCTTTGATTGAAGAAAAAGTACCGGAGCTAAAACGTTTCGATTTCCATGTGGATAGTACTTCTTTTAACCCGATAGTGGATTCTTCGGATATGAATCTTGAAATCTGGGTGAAAATATGCACTATCATCGAGGAAAATTATGACGTTTATGATGGGTTTGTGGTATTGCACGGAACCGATACCATGTCGTACACGGCCAGTGCGATAAGTTTTATGTTTCAGAACTTGAGTAAACCAGTGGTATTTACGGGAAGTCAGTTGCCGCTGAGCACCATTCGTACCGACGGGAAGGAAAACCTGATTACAGCCTTGGATATCGCATCAACCTATAAGGATGGCGTTGCCATGGTGCCCGAAGTTTGTATATTTTTTCAGGATAAGTTGTTCAGGGGAAACCGTACCACAAAATACAATGCTGAACATTTCCGGGCTTTTCGGTCCGATAATTATCCGCCGCTGGCCGAAGTGGGCATACATATAAAGTATAACGACTCGTATATTCAAAAAGCCAAAGAGGGAACTACGTTTTCCGTGTCCAAAAAAATGGACAATAACGTCGGGCTTTTAAAACTATTTCCGGGTATGAACTATGCTTTTTTAGAAACGGTGCTACAAACCCCGGGATTAAAAGCATTGGTGCTGGAAACTTTCGGATCCGGAAATGCACCGTCCGACAAACATTTTTTGGGAATTATTGAAAAAGCGCTGCAAAAAGGGCTGATAATTTTAAATGTGACGCAGTGTTTGGCCGGAAGTGTAGCTATGGGCAGGTACCAGACCGGCATACACCTATTGGAAATGGGAGTTTTTAGTGGGGGAGACATAACTACCGAAGCTGCCGTAACTAAACTAATGTACCTGTTAGGTAATATAAAAAATATCGAAGAAGTCAAGATAAATTTAAATAAATCATTAAAAGGGGAAATCTATATCTAAACAGTTTGTATTTCCTGATTTTTTTGTATTTTGCACTCCAGAAAAACTAAGAATTTCATTTATTAACCTGTTTATTGCTTTGAAAAGGGAATTATTAGCAATTAAACTATAGTATTAACAAACTAATACAAATCAAAAATTTTTTACAGACTATGAAAAAGCTATTCGCGTTTTTTGCAGTTTTCGGAATGATGACTCTTGGAGCATCTGCCATTTACGCTCAGGATGAAACTGATGCACAAGATTTAGAAACTGTTGAGGAAGTTGCCACTGATGAGGTGGAAGGAGCAGCCGTAGATGATATGGCTGCAATGGATGATGTTGAAGCTCCTAAGGGGGTTCACAAACAAATTAAAGCAAAATTCATCGAAGGTGGTGCTATCTTTATGAGTTTCGTACTTTTATGTTTAATTTTTGGATTAGCATTAGCAATCGAAAGAATCATTTACTTGAATCTTGCTTCTACTAACACTAAAAAATTACTTCAAAGTATTGAAGACTCGTTGAACGAAGGTGGTGTTGAAGCGGCAAAAGAAGTTTGTCGTAACACCAAAGGTCCGGTTGCTTCTATTTTTTATCAAGGTTTAGACCGAATTGATGAGGGTGTTGAAGTAGTTGAGAAATCAGTTGTTTCCTACGGATCGGTTCAAATGGGTCTATTAGAAAAAGGATTAACTTGGATTTCTTTGTTTATCGCACTGGCTCCTATGCTTGGGTTTATGGGAACAGTAATCGGTATGATCGAAGCGTTTGACAAGATCCAGGCTATGGGTGATATCTCAGCAACTGCTGTAGCAGGAGGTATTAAAGTAGCACTTATTACTACTGTATCTGGTTTGATCGTAGCTATCATCCTACAGGTGTTTTACAATTACATCGTATCTAAAATCGATGGTATTGTAAATACTATGGAAGATGCTTCTATCTCTCTATTAGATATCTTGGTAAAATACAACATGAAAAAATAATCAGAACATGAGTAAGCTTTCAAAAATATTAAGTTTTGTACTATATGCATTGATCGCTGTAACTGCCGTGTTAACTATAATGTTTTTCACAGGAGGAGATGTTCCTGGGGAAACTTTTCAAACACCGGTTTACACTGATATGATTCTTAACTGGGCTAAGTTCTTAGTGGCAGGAGCTGCTGCTGTAACTATCCTTTTTGAAGTGGTGCATGTAGTAATGAATCCAAAAAATGCTGTGCGTAGCTTAATTTCAATTGCAGTTTTAGTTGTTATTGGACTTGTTTCGTATAGCATTGCAGACAATACACCTTTGGATTTAGGTGGCTATGAGGGAAAAGATAACGTTCCTTCAATGCTTAAATTGGCAGGTGCATTTCTATATGGTACCTATGTACTTTTAGGACTTGTAATAGTTGCTATCTTTGGTGGTGAATTGTCAAGGTTATTCAAATAATTAGGAGGTAATTATGGGAAAAAGAGAAATACCGGAAGTGAATGCCGGGTCTATGGCCGACATTGCGTTCCTTCTGCTCATATTCTTCCTTGTAACTACTACCATGTCTACTGATACAGGTTTGGCAAGACGTTTGCCGCCACCTGTACCTGATGAGCAAGAGGATGATACTCCACCTATTAAAGAAAGAAACGTTTTCGCTGTTCTTTTGAACAGTAAAAACCAATTACTGGTGGAAGGTAAACCAATGAGGGTAGAAGAACTCAAGGATGCAGCTAAAGAATTTATTCTAAATGAAAATAATGACGTAAACTTACCAGAGTTTAATGATATAGAAGTTGAATTCTTTGGTATGGCTAAAGTTTCAAAAGGGGTAATTTCTTTGCAAAACGACAATGGAACTCAGTATCAGGCGTATTTGATGGTTCAAAATGAACTGCAAAGAGCTTATACAGAGGTGAGAAATGATTTAGCTCGAAATAAGTGGAATAAAGATTATGTTGAGCTTGATGAAGATCAGCAAAAGGCTATTCGTAAGATTTATCCGCAAAAGATTTCAGAGGCAGAACCTAAAAATATCGGTAAATAATGGCAAAGTTTAGAAAAAAAGGGGGTAAAGGTACTCCTGGTATTAGTACAGCTTCTTTGCCTGATATTGTTTTCATGCTTTTATTCTTTTTTATGGTATCAACTACTATGAAAGAAGTGGATTTAAAAGTAAAGATTCAGGTTCCTGAAGCTACAGAATTAGCTAAACTGGAGAAAAAAAGTTTGGTAACGTACATTTATGTGGGTGTACCAAACAAAAAGTACCAGGGAATGTATGGTACCGAGCCTCGAGTTCAGTTAAACGATGCTTTTGCTACAGTGGAAGACATTCAAAGTTATATTGCGCAGGAGCGTGAAGCAATGAAAGAAAATGATCGTCCTAAGATGACCACTTCTATCAAAGCCGACTTTGACTGTCCAATGGGTATTATTACCGAAATTAAGCAGGCATTGCGTAAAGCTCAAGCGTTAAAAATCAACTATTCGGCGCGTCAAAAAGTAGAGTACTAGTAACTCAATATACTTAAATAAAAAAAGAGGAATCAAACGATTCCTCTTTTTTTATGGCCTTTAGCGTTATAGGCTTAAGTTATCGGTCAACGGTGATTAGTCATGGATTGTCAATTGGGGATTGTTGTTAGTTGGTCAGCCAATGAATTTACGAATGGAATATATTATGGCCGGTATGTGATTTCATTCCAATGGATTAATGGCACGTAACTACAATACACTAACCCCAGTATGAGTAGTATCTGTAATACCGGCCTCTTCAAAACTGGTCATATCATTTATCATTTTTACTGCGCCCTGAATAATCGGATAAGCCAGGGCGGCACCCGTTCCTTCGCCTAATCGCAAGTCTAGGTTCAAGACAGGCTCGGCCTTTAAGTGTTGCATCATTAAAGCATGCCCGCCTTCTTTAGAATGATGTGAGTGGATGACATATTCTAAAATCACAGGGTTAATAGCTTGCGCTGCCAATAGGGCAGATGTAATAATAAAACCATCATTTAAAATCAGCATTTTTAATTCAGCAGCCTGAAGCATACCTCCCACTATGGTGGCTATCTCAAGACCTCCGAAATATGCTAATATCTCGAAAGGATCGGTTAATTCAGGCTTTTTGTCAACGGCAGCTTGGAGAATGGCCAGTTTCCTTTTAACCCCTGCGGTATTATGGCCACTACCCGGGCCCACACACTTTTTGAGTGGAATATTACAGTATAAGCTCATAAGTACAGACGCAGGTGAGGTATTTCCAATTCCCATTTCACCGAAACCTATCACATTGCATCCCTTAGTATGAATTTCTTTTACTATTTGTGCCCCGTTATGGATGGCTTGTTCACATTCTGCATGATTCATGGCTGGTTCGTGCAGAAAGTTACCGCTTGCATTCTTTATCTTTGCATTGATGATGGATGGGTGGGCGCTTAGATCATAGTTGACGCCTGCATCAACCAACGTCAATTTTATATCGTACAGTTGTGAAAAAAGTCCAATACCCCCACCCTGTTTTGAGAAATTAATCATCTGCTGCCACGTTATTTCTTGAGGGTTAGGATTAACTCCTTCGTCACAAATGTTGTGATCGGAGCCGACAACCAATATATGCGGTTGGCACAGAGAAGGGGTGAGGGTATTTTGTATACGGCAAATCTGATACGCTATTTTTTCAAGTTGACCTAACGATCCGAGAGGTTTGGTTTTATGGTCGAGATTGTATTTAATATTAGCGTTGATGTCATCCGATAAAGGGGCAATGTTAAAATTAATCATATCAAAAGCATTTATATAAAGTGCAAATATGATTAAAAAAAATTCTATTTCTTGAATAGAACTGCTTATTATGCCATCTATACGTTGAATTCAACCATAAAGATAGTTAAATTATTTATCCGGGTCCGGTCAATGGGTTTTCTCAATCCTATTTGTCGGCAGGAATGGATTGTTAGGCGAAGTTGCAACCATTAATAGGTGTCGCACAAGTAAAGATGATATGAATTCCGATTAAAAAGTGCTAAAGTATATTACACCGCTCCTTGGTCAAGCATGGTGTCGGCCACTTTAACAAAACCTCCAATGTTTGCTCCATCCATATAATTAATAAAACCACCTGGTCTGGTACCATATTTCACACAGGTTTGATGAATATGTTTCATGATGCCTTTGAGTTGTTTATCCACTTCTTCCCGGGTCCAGGAAAGGCGCATGGAATCCTGGCTCATTTCAAAACCCGATACTGCTACACCGCCAGCGTTGGCTGCTTTTCCCGGGCCATATAAAATTTTATGCCTGATAAAAACGTTAATGGCTTCAGGTGTACATGGCATATTGGCACCCTCCGATACACAAATGCAACCGTTTTTCACCAATGTTTCAGCGTCGTTTTTTTCAATTTCGTTCTGGGTAGCGCAAGGCATAACTATTTCCCCTTTTTCGTTCCATGGCCTTTGACCTTCTGCATATTTAACATTATATTTATCGGCATACTCTTTTATTCGGCCGCGAAATCTGTTTTTTAACTCCATGATAAAGTTTAATTTTTTCTTGTCAATGCCGTCGGGATCATAAATATAACCGTTACTATCCGACATGGTTAATACTTTTCCTCCTAAATCAAGTACTTTTTCTGCCGAATATTGCGCTACATTTCCGGATCCGGATATAAGAACTGTTTTGTTTTTAAGGCTTTCGTGTTGTAGGTTAAGCATTTCCTCCGCAAAATAAACATTACCATATCCTGTGGCTTCCGGACGTATGAGACTGCCTCCCCAATTGATTCCTTTGCCCGTTAAAATACCTGTAAACTCGTTTTTAATTCTTTTGTACTGTCCAAACATATAACCAATTTCACGTCCTCCCACTCCAATGTCCCCCGCAGGAACGTCGGTATTGGGGCCAATATGTCGGTAAAGTTCGGTCATAAAACTTTGGCAAAACCGCATTACTTCATTTTCGGATTTTCCTTTGGGGTCAAAATCAGAACCGCCTTTTCCTCCACCCATAGGTAAGGTGGTCAAACTGTTTTTAAATACCTGTTCGAATGCCAAAAATTTGAGAATACCGAGGTTAACAGTCGGGTGAAAACGTAACCCCCCTTTGTAAGGGCCTATGGCGCTATTCATTTCAATTCTAAAACCCCGGTTAACCATTATTTTTCCTTGATCGTTAAGCCAAGGGACTCTAAAAATGATAATACGTTCGGGTTCAACTATTCTATCTATGATACCACTATTGATGTAATGAGGATTTTCTTCCAAAAAATCGGCAATAGAAAGCAGGACTTCATGAACAGCTTGGTGAAACTCGGGCTGTGCGGGATTTTTATCGATTAACCGAGCCATAAATGACGTTACAAACGAACTGGGGGAAGTTTTCATAATGTTGAGATTTAGAGGCTTATTTTTGTTGCCGTTATTGTGGGTATTAAAAGTTAAGGAATATTGGTTTAATTTTCATAAAAATTCGTTGGTTATATTATTAATGTCCATGATATAGTGATGCGTATTGTTCCTGTATTCGTTATGGATGTGTTATATCCGTGCAAAAAGACATTATTTAATTAACTTTACTCACGTAGGACACATTTTGCATGTTATTCGAAAAAAGATGACAATGGATTTTTCAAGTATATTTACGCAAACTGCATTTAATAAATTAATGCAGAGGCGTATTCAATCCGTACTTTTGATTTCAAGTAGTTACGACGCATTTCTTTTAGAAGAGGATGGAAGGATTGAAGAACAGATTTTTAATGAGTATGTGGCGCTGAATTTAAGATATCCCCCCAGGTTTATTCAGGTAACAACGGCAGAGGATGCACTCCGAATATTGCAAAATGAAAAGGTCGACCTGATCATATCCATGTTGAGTGTCGGAGGAATGGACCCCTTCAGTCTTTCCAAAAATATTAAAGTTGATCATCCCCATATACCTTTTGTTGTATTAACACCGTTTTCCCGGGAGGTAAGTTTGAAACTTAGCAGGGAAGATACAAGTGCCATCGATTATGTTTTTTGCTGGCTCGGAAATGCGGATATACTGGTTGCAATCATTAAACTTATTGAAGATGAGATGAATGCGGAGCTCGATATATTAGAGGTAGGTGTTCAATGCATCGTGCTGGTGGAGGATTCAATTAGGTACTATTCAAGTTATTTGCCGATTATTTACCGTATTGTTTTTAATCAGTCTAAAAAATTTATGACTGAAGGGTTAAACGAACACCAAAAGATGATGCGAATGAGAGGGCGTCCCAAAATCCTTTTGGCCCGGAACTTCGAGGAAGCGATAGAGATATACCAGAAATACAAGACTAACGTGCTGGGGCTTATTTCGGATGTATCCTTTTACAAAAATGGAGAGAAGTGTAGCAACGCAGGTATAGAGTTGGCCAATACAGTTAAAAATGAAGATGCTTATATGCCTTTTTTGTTACAATCCTCGGATATTGGTGTTGCTCAGGTAGCAAAAGATATTAGGGTAGGATTTTTATATAAATATTCGAAAAGCCTGTTGCAAGAGCTAAAACAATTTTTAAAGGTAAATTTGGCCTTTGGTGATTTTATTTTTGTGGATCCGGAGTCGCATCAAGAGGTGGGAAGGGTAAGTAACTTAAAAGAGTTGCAGGAAAAGCTGTTTGACCTACCTGATAGTTCTTTGCGTTATCATTTTCAGCGCGATCACGTGTCGAAATGGCTTAAAGCCAGGGCCCTGTTTCCAATTGCGGAGGTGATTAAAAATTTGCGTATAGAGGATTTTGAGAGCCTGGAAGCTACTAAGCATTTTCTGCACGATACCATTGTCAATTTCCGGATATCTAAGAGCAAGGGTGTAATTGCCACTTTTGACCCCAACAGGTATGATAAATATGTGAAGTTTGCCCGCATTGGCGAAGGTTCTATTGGAGGTAAGGCGAGAGGACTAGCTTTCTTAAACCTGATTATCAGTAAAAATTTCCAGGAGTTGAACTTTGAAGAGTTGGATATCACCATACCCCGAACCGTGGTAATTGGTACCGATATATTTGAGTTGTTTATGGATAGAAACAACTTGTACGAGATAGCCCTGTCCGATTTGCCGGATGAAGAGATTCTGGAGCACTTTGTGAATGCCAAATTGCCGCATAGGTCCGACCGTTATTTGAGACAGTTTATTTCGGCTATTGACAACCCCATTGCCATTCGTTCTTCCAGTGTATTGGAAGATAGTCACTATCAACCCTTCGCAGGTATTTATTCAACCTACATGGTTTCTAATACCGATGAGGTTGAAGTGGTAATGAAACAGATTGGAGATGCGATAAAATGTGTTTATGCATCTGTTTTCTTCAAGAGCAGCAAGGCTTACATGCAGGCCACCATGAATATTATTGATGAAGAGAGGATGGGTATTGTGCTGCAGGAGGTGGTGGGGCAGCAACATGGGAATCGTTTTTATCCGACAATCTCGGGAGTAGCACGTTCGGTAAATTTTTATCCCATATCACCAGAAAAAGCCGAAGATGGAATTGTTAATGTGGCTCTGGGCCTGGGGAAACAAATTGTGGAAGGAGGGGTTTCCTTGCGTTTCTCGCCTAGCTATCCACAAAAAGCACTGCAGCTGTCTTCCCCTGAAATGACCATACGAGACACACAAAAAAAGTTTTTTGCACTGGATTTGGACAATACCACTTTTGTGCCTTCGGTGAATGACGCCGTAAATTTGCAGCACCTGGAGATTAAAAAGGCTCTGGAAGATGGATCGTTAAGGTGGCTAGGATCAACCTATGATTATCAAAATAACATTATTAGAGATGGGGTAATGTATAAGGGTATCCCTTTGGTAACTTTTTCCAATATTCTTAAGAACGATGTATTTCCGTTGGCCAAGGTCGTGAAAACGGTGTTGGAAATAGGACAAAAGGAAATGAATCAGCCGGTTGAGGTTGAGTTTGCTGTGGATTTGCAAAAAACCAAAGGGAAACCTGTTTTCTATCCGTTGCAGATTAGGCCAATTGTGGAAGGAGAGTTGTCCTTCAAAGAAAATCTGGAAGAGCTTCTGGCCGAGGATCAGTTGGTGTATTCGAAATCGGCGTTAGGTAACGGAATCATTGATGATATTTACGATGTGGTGTTCGTGAAATCGGAGGGTTTTTTGCCTGCGAGTATGATAAAAATGGTAGCCAACATCGAAAAAATAAATGATGTCTTACTTTCCGAAAACAGGAATTATATATTAATAGGTCCGGGTAGATGGGGGTCTCAGGATCCTTGGTTAGGTATTCCCGTAAAATGGACACAGATATCCGGAGCCAGGGTAATCATAGAGACTGCGCTGGATGGGTTTTGTGTTGACCCCAGCCAGGGAACCCATTTCTTTCAAAATCTTACTTCGTTAAGGGTGGGTTATATGACAGTTAATACGGTAACCGGCGACGGCCATTATAACGAGGAGTATTTAATGTCAAGAACTGCAGTGTACGAGGATGAATGGATTAAACACGTTCGTTTCAACAACCCGGCGGTTATAAAATTAGACGGTAAAAAGGGGATTGGCGCAATATCTAACCCCCGGGATTAATACCAATAAGGTGTTACAGCGTGTGTGGCCATATTAACTCAGGTGGTGTTTGATTTTGCCGATCAAATCTTCGGGTTGAAAAGGTTTGCTGATATAGTCATCCATACCACTGGCCATACATCTTTCTTTATCCTCGGGGAATGCATTTGCGGTAACAGCAATAATTGGAGTGTGCGTATTGGTGCTTTTTTCGATTTCACGAATTTTCTGGGTAGCTTTTAAACCATCCATTATCGGCATCTGAACATCCATCAGAATTAAATCGTATTTAGCTTTTCCAAACTTATCTAAAGCTTCTTTGCCATTGTATGCAACTTCAATTTTCTTTACTTCATTTTTAATATATAATATTATTATCTGTTGATTACTAAAGTTGTCTTCCACCAAAAGAATGTTTGCATCTTTAATTTCAACAGATGTTTTAAAGAATGAGTCCGTATTGGAAATTTTTTCTTTGATATTTTGAACTGAGTAGCTTTGCGTATTTTCCATAAATGTGATGCCGAATTCAAAGGTTGTCTTTTCAGGTTCGGGGTAAATAGCAAAGGTATGCCCATCCTGTTCTATTAATTTCTGTGTGAGACCGAGTTCTAAAAACTGAATATGCTTTGAAGTATTCAGCCTTAATACATCATTGTTGTATAACGACTCATCCGACTTGTACTCCTTGGGAAAAGGGATATTGCCATAACTGGTAAGTTTAAATATTAATTCGATAGTACCAGGCATATTGTTAGAACGTGATACTTCAATGTTAATTTGTTTGTCTTCGGAAATGTTGTATTTAGCAATGCCGTTTAAAATATTAAGGAATATTTGTTTCGTTTTAATGGCGTTCCCGGTCATAGTAGATGGAATATCGGCCGAAAATGATAAACTGAACTTTTGTTTGCTGTTGTTCTCTGAAAATAGCCTGATAGTATTGTTGAGTGTAGAATATAGGTTAAAACTTATTTTTTCCTCCTGAATTGGGTTCAGTCCTGATTTTTGCGTAGAAACCATGTTGGAAACCACGTTTACCAAATTGTTAGCTGATGCATGAATGGTGTTGATATAATCTCTTTGATCATCTGTGAGATTGGTTTTTCCCAAAATATCCAGGATGCCTGTAATATTGCTCAACGGTGTACGTATTTGCCTGGAAAGATTTGATATTTGCTCCTCTTGCGAAGTTTTTGTGTTTTGAGAATTTATCATCGCGCGCTCCTTGGTGAGCATTACTTCAGCAAAGATAAATTTGAGGCAGTACGCTATAATAAATGAAAAAACAAAAAATACGGATACTAAAATCTTTAGGTTTAGCGAATATATTTGCGCCTGGGGTACAAATTGACTCAAAACCAGAAAGTCGAGCAGCACAAAGGAAAACAGGGCAAGAGAAGATATAGCACCGATTTTCCGACTAAACAGGTTGATGGCAATAAACGGGAAGATACCTATCCAGAAAATATTGACACCTGTAGAGCCACCAAAAACAATAAAGAAAAGTAAGGTTAAAATCACAAATGAAAACAATATCTCCTTGTAATACATGGCATTGGGACGTCTTCCCATATATAAATAATTAAAGGCGAATAAAACACTAAAGAAAAGCAGGGGGCCGGCAAAAAACAGACTTTCCTCCAGAAGAGAAACAATACCCTCGATAAAAACAATTACAAAAAGAAAGAAATTTAGAACGTTGGTTAAAAGTAATGTAGTTTTGGTTTCAACTTCCAGTTTTTCATCCTGGTCAAAAGAAAAAAGTAATAAAAATTTGTTAATGAACTTCATGTTTTCTAATTGTCTATTTGGCAATGACCTAAATGTAATCAATATAATGCTAATGGCTAGCTGAAAACATCGTTGTGTTGATGTGTCGGCCTAAAAAAACGCATTATTATGCAATATTTATGCGATTAACTAAAACTAACGATAAAGATATTATAAAAATACTTTTCCGTATAGAAATTCTAAAATTTATCAAATAAAATGGATAGTAATTGAATTTGCAGACATTAATTATTTATTAGTTTATGCTGTATTTATATTGTTGTTCAATTAAATAGCTTTAAGGTGGATTTTTAAGGGTAACAATAACAGAATTTATTCGTTATATAGATAATTAAATAATTATGCTATATGAAATGTAAATAATACAGAATGGTATAAAATAAAATGCATAAAAATACAATGTCAATGAAGAAAGTAGTTATTAACCTATTGCTGATGTTTGTGGTTACTTCTGTTGGTGCACAACATCATTTGCCATCAGATCAGGATTACAAGGATTTTCTGAACACGAAAACCTTTGTTGTAATGGACGAAAACCCTATGTCTGACTTTAATTTTATGATCAAAAAGGTAATGCCAAATGTTTGGAGCCTTACGGATTACGAATTTATTACACAGTCGGAGTTTAAAGAAAAACGAAGAGATCCATCCTATTCTTTTATTGTTACCTCTACCGTAACCTTCGACAGGGACAAAACCAAGGCAAGGTATACATTTGTGAGCTTATTAATGGGGAAGGATGTTTATTCCATCACGGATATGCCCGACCTCTGTTCAATCCCTTTGTCATACCATAGGGTTGAAGATGATAGTTATGCTTATAAAATGGAAGGTTTTATCCGCTTTATTCAGGATCATGTTAAACTGGTGAATCAAAACCCGCAGGTAATCAGTAGGAACATGTTCAAATATTACAATAAAAATATCAGGAGTTTGAGCAATAAGAAACTATTGCTTGTGAAAGATGACCTGGCTCCGGATGCGAATAGCATTTCTAAAATACAAAAGGTATATCCTTACAAGGTAGAAATTGTTGCGCAGGAAGACGTGACCAAAGCAATTCAGGACAAAGATCCGGATGTGGTTTTTCTGCACAAGGTGGGACCCGAGGGAACCCGTTACAAAGCACGCTGTTACAAAATTATTATAGGTGCTGCCGATTCGCAATTTTACTATTTCGATTGGCATATGGTTAGCCTTAAAAATCGCGATGGATTAATGCTGAAAGACTTTAAAGTGATGGGTAAGCAATAATTACCACCCATAAATTATATAAACCCTGTTGACTTTGGTTATCAGGGTTTTTTTATGATTGTTTTCTAATGAAACTTATTTGTGATAAATTTGTGGGTTCATTTAAGTAAAAACATATTTAAGCAATTATGTCCGACGATAAAAAGATAATTTTTTCAATGGTTGGGGTAAGCAAAGTTGTGCCGCCCCAAAAAAAAATATTAAACAATATTTACCTCTCGTTTTTTTATGGTGCCAAAATTGGCATCATTGGTTTAAACGGTTCCGGAAAGTCAACGCTCATGAAGATAATCGCCGGTGTGGAAAAAGACTTCCAGGGAGAAGTCGTTTCTTCACAAGGTTTCTCGGTGGGTTATTTGGAGCAGGAGCCTGCGCTAGACGAAGAGAAAACGGTTAAACAGATTGTGGAAGAAGGCGTTCAGGAAGTGGTCGATGTTTTAAATGCCTATAATCAGGTTAACGAAAAATTTGCCGACCCAGAAGTGCTGGAAGATCCGGATAAGATGGACGCCTTAATGAATGAACAGACTAAACTTCAGGAAAAGATCGATCAATATGATGCCTGGAATTTGGATACGAAGCTGGAACGTGCCATGGATGCCTTACGTTGCCCTGAAGAAGATAAACAGGTGAAGTACCTTTCGGGAGGAGAAAGAAGAAGAGTGGCTTTATGTCGTCTGCTGTTAAAAGAACCTGATGTGTTGCTGTTGGATGAGCCTACCAACCACTTGGATGCAGAATCGGTTCAGTGGTTGGAAATGCACCTGCAACAATACAAAGGAACAGTTATTTCTATAACCCATGACCGCTATTTTTTGGATAATGTTGCCGGATGGATTCTGGAGCTGGACAGGGGAGAGGGTATTCCCTGGAAAGGTAATTACTCTTCGTGGTTAGAACAGAAAACCAGTCGTATGGCACAAGAAGAAAAAACAGCCTCCAAAAGAAGGAAAACTCTGGAAAGGGAATTGGAGTGGGTTCGAATGGCTCCCAAAGCTCGTCATGCTAAATCAAAAGCACGTCTGTCGGCCTATGATAAATTAATGGACGAAGGGGTAAAGGAGAAAGAAGAGAAACTTGAAATCTTTATCCCTAATGGCCCAAGGTTGGGAGACAAGGTGATTGAAGCACATCAGGTGGCCAAAGGATTCGACGATCGGTTGTTGTTTGATAATTTGGAGTTCGTACTTCCTAAAAACGGTATAGTCGGTGTAATTGGCCCCAATGGAGCCGGTAAGACTACCCTTTTCAGGATGATTATGGATAAAGAGAAGGTTGACAAAGGAACGTTCACGGTAGGAGAAACAGTGAAAATCGCCTATGTGGATCAAACACACGAGGCCATTGACCCTGAAAAAAGCATTTTTCAAGTCATTGCAAACGGCCAGGAAACCATAAAGGTCGGGGGGCGTGAGCTTAACGCCAGGGCCTATATTAGCAGGTTTAATTTTGCCGGGGGCGATCAGGAAAAAAAATGTGGGGTGCTTTCAGGTGGAGAGAGAAACCGCTTGCACCTGGCTATGACGTTGAAAGAAGAGGCCAATGTGCTGCTGCTTGATGAGCCGACCAACGACATCGATGTCAACACGTTAAGGGCGCTTGAAGAAGGGTTGGACGATTTTGCCGGTTGTGCAGTGGTTATTTCGCACGACCGCTGGTTTCTGGACAGAATTGCCACACATATCCTGGCATTTGAAGGTGATTCTGGTGTTTACTTTTTCGAAGGGTCCTTTAGTGAATACGAAGAGAACAAAAAACGAAGATTAGGGGATATAACTCCAAAACGTATTCGTTACAAAAAGCTAATGAAATAGTCAAAAAGCTAAAACATATAAACAGCAGCCTGCATTATATCAGGCTGTTGTTTGGCTTTGTTACTGTTATTCCTGCTTAAAGAACGATGGCCGATTTGAACGATAATGACAACTCACTCTGTTTTTTTTTGCCCGTTGCCTCCGTATCAAGTTTGCTCGAAGTAACATTCGACATTAAATAATACATGCTTTTAACCCCAATTCCCCTTACATCATTGGGGAGTCGTTCAATAAACCTAAATTTATCACGGGTCAACATATAAGTTTTCTTGCCAATATTGATTTGATTAGGTTCGCAATTTTTTTCCATCCTGGAAGCCGCATTAACGGTGTCGCCAAAAACATCAAACAAAAAGTTTTTTGTTCCCAAAACACTGCCAATAACTTCACCGGAGTTAATTCCTATTTTGGCATCCCACTTAACGGGATTAATTTTGTTCCGTTGTATTAAAAAGTCTCTAATATCTATAGCAACGTTTATCAGGTTGCCTGCATGATTTTTGTTCGGGGTCGGGATACCGGAAACGGCCAGATATCCATCGCCCATGGTTTTAATTCTGGTACAGTTATTATTTACGATGATTTGGTCAAACGAAGAGAATATTTCGGTTAATTCATCGATTAATATTTTGGGCGACAGTTTGGTTGATTTTTTGGTAAAATCAACCAAGTCAACAAATAAAACAGAAGCTTCCCTGTATTTTTTGGGCTTTGATTCCCCCAAAAGGGTAAGTTCAGTAATAATTTCTTTAGGAAGCAATCCGGATACTATTTCCTGTATTTTGTTCTGTCCTTCGCTGATGGCGCGAGCCTGTTTTTCATGTTTTTCGATGGAACTGGATAAGGTAAGCGCGGTTCGCACTCGTGCAAAAAGTTCAATATTTTTAAGGGGTTTCTGTATAAAGTCTAAAGCACCGGCCACTAATATTTCTTTAATGTTTTCTCCTTCTGTTTCCTGTAAACAAACTAATACAGGGGTATCCCAGTTTTTGTTCGACTTTTTAATGAACCTAATCTTTTCCAATAGTTCCGATGATGAATTTTCACAGTCTATAAGAACTAAATTGTAACATGTACTGTTTAATTCGGAAACTGAATCCTCACAAGACTTATTAATGATCAACCATTCTTCATCAAACTCACGTAGTTGTCTTTTAATTATTTGTAGATTAATTTCGTCGTTTCCTAAAATCAGTATTCTAACTGTGTTCATCTGTCCCTTCGTTATTTTTTATACAAAATTATTAGGTCTGTTCGATGGTATTATCGATTTTTAATATTTTTACTCTGAAACAACGGGATGGTTTTGTTTAAGTGGCGAACTTTATGTTTTTTATTGTTGGTTATTCTTTTTCTTAGACGAAAATACTGTTTAAATGTTACATTAATATAACCTTAATGTTATTAACGAATACATGTCACTTTTCTAAATTTTAAACGATGAAGTTAATAAATGCGGAACACCTAGAAACACTAACGGAACAAGCTCAAAATAGCGAAAGAAAAAGGAAGAATTACAATTTTCATGACCGCGACGGCGACTTGGTACAACGCATGTTAAATGCTTTTGAACCCAATACGTACGTTCGTCCACACAGACACGTCAATCCGGATAAACGTGAAGTTTTCTTAATTCTCACAGGCAGGCTTTTAGTAATTTTTTTTAATGATGAAGGAGAAATTACAGATCATGCGATTTTGGATCGGGAAACCGGGCAGTACGGAGTTGAAATCAGTTCCAGTGAATGGCATTCGACCACGGGATTGGAGGAGGGCACAGTGGTATATGAAATTAAAGACGGTCCGTATTATCAGTCTGAGGATAAAAACTTTGCGCCATGGTCGCCACCTGAAGGTTCGACGGAAGCCCATACTTATTTGAAGGCCTGTTTAACGTACTTAAACATTTCAGTTTAAAGCGTAATCCATTGGGAACGTTTATAAATGATAAATGTCACCAAAACGGGAATTGCTGCGCAATTAAATCCTTGGACAACCTGAAATACACACTGCAAAGCAGTTTGTATATGTAATGTTAAAAGCAATTAGCCGCACTAAAACCTAACGATGTATTATATGTTTGAAATAAATAAATAACTTTGCGCCTCAATAATAAAATAACAACGTGATGGCTCAAAAACCCACCATACCAAAAGGAACAAGAGATTTTTCGCCGGTTGAAATGGCAAAAAGAAACTTTATTTTTGATACCATTAAGTCGGTATTCTTAAATTACGGTTACCAACCCATCGAAACTCCTGCTATGGAGAATTTATCTACTCTAATGGGAAAATATGGCGAAGAAGGGGATAAGCTTCTTTTTAAAATTTTAAATTCCGGCGATTTTTTAGCTAAGGCAGATGAACGTTTATTGGCTGAAAAAAAATCGGTTAAAGCAACTACGCAGATAGCTGAAAAAGGCCTTCGTTACGACTTAACAGTGCCTTTTGCCCGTTTTGTGGTGCAGCATCAAAATGAGATTGCCTTTCCGTTTAAACGTTATCAAATTCAACCGGTATGGCGGGCCGACAGACCGCAAAAAGGACGTTACAGGGAATTTTTTCAGTGCGATGTGGATGTGGTAGGGTCCAATTCGTTAATGAACGAAGTGGAGTTGATTCAAATAGTGGATGATGTGTACAAGGCATTAAACATTAATGTACTTGTTAAGATGAACAACCGTAAAATTTTAACAGGCATTGCCGAAATTATCGGTGAAGCGGATAAAATTGTTGACATTACCGTGGCCATCGATAAATTGGATAAAATAGGAATAGACAAAGTCAACGAAGAACTGTTACTTAAAGGAATACCTCAAGAAGCAATAGACAAATTGCAGCCTATTATTAATTTATCGGGTACTAATCAGGAAAAAATAGATACCCTAAAATCCGTATTGGCCGATTCCGAAGTAGGTTTAAAAGGTGTTGATGAAATAGAGACTGTTTTAGCATATTTAGCAACGTTGGATATAGCCACCGGGGTAGAGTTGGACTTGACTCTAGCCAGAGGGTTGAATTATTATACCGGGGCTATTTTCGAGGTGAAGGCATTAGACGTGCATATTGGCAGCATTACCGGTGGGGGAAGGTATGATGACTTAACCGGTGTTTTTGGTTTGAAAGATGTTTCCGGGGTGGGTATTTCTTTTGGTGCCGACCGTATTTACGATGTAATGAACCAAATGGATTTGTACCCCAAAGAATCTATCATTTCAACGCAGCTGCTGTTTGTTAATTTTGGCGAAAAGGAAGCTCTTTATTCACTTAAGGCTTTGCAAGAAATCCGTAGGGCTGGAATAAAAGCAGAGCTATACCCCGATGCGGCAAAAATGAAGAAGCAAATGACATATGCCAACAAAAAAGAGATAGGATTTGTGGCAATGGCCGGCGAAAATGAAATGAACGAGGGTAAACTGACCTTAAAAAACATGGGCACAGGGGAACAGCAGTTGCTTACAGTGGAAGAAGTGATTAATATCATCGCCTAACTTAAAGAATTTGCCTAGTTTGCATGAGTCTAAATATATGGGCTCGTGCTTTTTTATGGGTAGAATTTTTAAAAATAGTAATATCAAAATACTTTCCTTTGGTGGCGATATCCGCTTCCCATGATTTCTGTTTTTAATTTTTTGAACCGGTATGTAACCCGCATTATTCTTCGCTTTTCATAAAGATGAAGGCGAATGCAGCAGGCCCTTCAGTCGCCAAGGTAAACAATTAAGTTTCGAGCGAAAACGTTAGGCTGGTCCCAGGCGAAACCCGACATAGTTGAGCTAAATTTGGGTTGTCAATTTGGTTGCGGAATGCAGTGGTTGTCGGAAACAGAGGAAATTCTCATGAATTTTCAGCGCTAATTATCTGTTGTTAATATGAAATTTGTTGTTGAGAGAATAGAAGGAAAAAAATGGAAAAGAAGCATTATATAACACCCGATCCCTTAAGCTTTGAAAAATTAGATGAGCTATTGAATAACAACATTACTGTTGAGCTATCTGACAAGTCGAAAGGACTTATTCAATCGTGCAAAGACTTTTTAGATAACTATTTAGACCAGCATGACGGCCCGGTTTATGGAATTAATACGGGATTTGGCGCCTTGCACGATAAATCCATCTCTAAGCAAGACCTGAGTAAACTACAGGAAAACTTATTAATCAGCCATGCTTGTGGGGCCGGAAAAGAGGTTCCTCGCGATGTGGTTCGATCGATGCTTTTACTAAAAGCCCATGCTTTAAGCCTGGGTAAATCAGGGATTCAGCTAAAAACGGTGGAACGTATCCTGGATTTCTACAATCACAAAGTATATCCAGTGGTGTTGGAGCAGGGATCGTTGGGTGCTTCGGGCGATTTAGCACCGTTGGCACATTTGTTTCTGCCCTTGATAGGTCACGGCGAGGTGTTTTTTAACGGACAAAACATGTCGGCGGAACAAATGTTGGAAACGCAAGGGTGGAAGCCTATTAAACTGGAAGCCAAGGAAGGTTTGGCTTTGCTGAACGGGACACAGTTTATGAGTTCGCATGCAGTATACACCTTGCTGAAAGCGTTTCGTTTGTCTAAATATGCCGATATCATTGCTGCTTTATCCATTGATGCCTTTAACGGCAGGATAGATCCGTTTAAAGAACAAATGCATGTTATCAGACCACATGCCGGCCAGCTGGAAACCGCCAAAAACATAACGGCCTTATTGGAAGGAAGCGAAATACTGAATCAAAAGGATAAAAAAGTTCAGGACCCATATTCGTTCCGCTGTGTTCCTCAGGTTCATGGCGCCATTAAGGATGCCATTAATTATGTGGCAGGTGTCGTTTATACTGAAATTAACTCCGTAACCGATAATCCAATAATTTTCCCGGACGAAGAAATGATTCTGTCGGGAGGTAATTTCCATGGGGAACCATTGGCGTTGGCGATGGACTTTTTAAGTATTGCCATGGCCGAAATAGGCAGTATTTCCGAAAGAAGAACCTATAGGCTGATTTCCGGTGAACGGGGCCTACCGGAGTTTCTGGTAGCCAATCCGGGATTAAACTCAGGTTTTATGATTCCGCAGTATGCAGCGGCATCTATTGTAAGTTTAAATAAACAGATGGCCACGCCTTCTTCGGTAGATTCTATTCCCTCATCCAACGAGCAGGAAGACCATGTTAGTATGGGCGGAAATGCAGCCACCAAAGCCTTGAAAATTGCTGTGAATGTGGAAAGGGTATTGGCAGTTGAGTTGTTTAATGCTGCTCAAGCCTTTGAATTCAGAAGACCAATGAAAACTTCTCCGTATTTAGAGGGTTTCCTGGCAGCATTTAGGGAATATGTTCCATTTGTGACCGAAGACAAGATTATGTACAAAGAAATGGAAGCGGCCGTTGAGTTTTTAAACAATACGGAGTTCAACGAATTTAAGTCATAGTAAAAAAACTTACATTTGTTTCTGATCAAAATCGCCATTGTATTGTTAATCATATAGATAAAGACATATGGGAGACTCGTAAAACAGCTTGTAATTTTCTAGCCTCACGAATTCATCATTCATGTATTTTCGAAATTGAATAATTAATGACAGGTCAGGCTGGAATCTGGGAACTAATCTAAAAATCAATCACTAATGTTACCTTCTCCGCGATTCTCTGTCTTGCGACCTGATTTCCCTGTTGCCCTGACCTTTTATCTGCTTAAGCAGGAAATTTTTAAACTGCGTTTCTGCGTTGTAAAGTTTTATTACTTTGTCGATAGGGAGTACCGTTTTTAGTTTTTCATGGTACTTTTGTTCAATTTTTGCCTCGGTTAACCTGAATTCTATCAATCGGTCTACCAACACTGTTTTTTTAGCATCAGAATATTCCTGCCAATTCAATAGCAATTCTTTGTTAACAGAAGTCTTTTCGTTATTAAGCTTTTCTTTTTCTTTAAAAAAATCGTTGTAAACCGGCCAAAACTGCTGCGCTTCCGCGCTGGTCAATTCCAGTTTGTTTGAAATAAAAGCTATCTTTTGAGCCTTTATGCGTTCCAGTTTTTCCCGTTTAGAGATATTTTGGCTGCTTGAAACAAAGCACAAAAGCGTAAATATTATAGTAACCGTAATTCTGTTCATCATTGTTTAATTAAAAAATCACAAGGCCTTCAACATCTTCAATGCTTAACCCTTCTAATAAATTCTGGTCGGTTTTGAACTCTTCAAATATAGCTGAATTATCGTCTTCCAATATAAAATTAATTAATTCAGATTCGTCAAAACTAGATGCCATAAAATCCATAGACATCTCATCTACATGAATGTGATGTGCCATGTTCTTATTTGATGGCATTAAATATGGAGCGCTGTAATATATTAACGCTACCAACAAAAAAATAGCTGCTAACGAGGCCCATGGTTTCATCACCATAATTATTTTCTTGGCGAGAGGTTTTTCTTCGGCAGCAATCCTGTCCATCATTTTATCCTCAAACGAATCAAAATAATCATCTGGTTCTTTGAAACCACCAGTGTCTCCTTGTTTTTTTAGCAGGTCTAATATTTTAACTTCTTCTTTCATTGGTTTATGCATTACTAATAAGAATGAATTGTACTCTTTAGTCGAGATTTAATGTGAAACTATCTACTTAATTAATAGAGATAAGGAACATATTTTATCATTATTAGTATGGGTTGTTGCTTATTTGATATTCAAAAATACAAAAGGTTTAATGGATGAATAAAAAATAATTGGATTAAAAGGTTGGTTATATCTATTCGTCCATATTTGCTTTCAGATAGGCTTCGATTTTTTTAGCGGCATGGTGGTATGATGCCTTTAGCGAGCCAACAGACGTTTCTGTAATTTCTGCAATTTCCTGATATTTCATTTCTTCAAAATATTTTAAGTTAAAGATTATTTTTTGTTTTTCAGGCAGAGTTGCAATCGCTTTTTGAAGCAATAATTGAAGTGCGCTGCCATCAAAGTACGGGTCGCTTTGCAGAGAGTCTCCAAAAGTATTGTCTTCATCGCTTATGGAGTATAGGTTCGCTCTTTTTTTCTTCTTTAGCAAGGTAAGGGCTTCGTTTGTTGCGATTCGGTAGAGCCAGGTAAATAAAGCGGAATTGCCCTGAAAACTTTCCAAATTTTGCCATATTTTAATAAAGCTGTTTTGAAGCGCATCATCTGCATCGTCATGGGTCAGCACTATTTTACGGATGTGCCAGTACAATCGTTCCTTGTACCTGGCCATAAGCATCCTAAAGGCTTCTTGCTGTTTGCCTTTGGTTTTAAATAAATCTACAATTGCGATATCTGTAATTTCCTGATCGACCATTAACATTGTTTAATAACCATCGTTTCCTTTTGACGAAATTCAGTTAAAAAGGTTTAAGTAAGAAGGTAAATATTTTATAATAACTCCATTGATATGTTTCTAAGTGTCAAGTATTGTGATAAATGCTGTATTTAAGATTTTTTGTATTTGTTATATTTTGGATTTTTTAATAGAAATGTTCTACCGCTACTTAATGATGATATAATGCATTCGAATTTTTATCAACCCGAAAATTTGATGTACTTTTGCACAAATTTTTTGACAAAACAGCGACACTGAAATAAATTTAAAATGGGATTACAATGTGGAATCGTGGGTTTACCCAATGTAGGTAAGTCAACCTTATTTAATTGTTTATCAAACGCAAAAGCACAATCTGCCAACTTTCCGTTCTGTACTATAGAACCAAACGTTGGTGTTATTACGGTGCCTGATCAAAGACTGATCAAACTGGAAGAGTTGGTTAATCCGCAAAGAGTTCTGCCTGCAACCGTTGAAATTGTTGATATAGCCGGACTGGTAAAAGGAGCAAGCAAAGGCGAAGGTTTGGGTAACAAATTCCTTTCGAATATACGCGAAACAGATGCTATCATTCATGTTTTGCGTTGTTTCGATGACGATAATATAACCCATGTTGATGGTACGATTGACCCTGTTAGAGATAAAGAGGTGATTGATATGGAGCTTCAGATAAAGGATTTGGAAACGGTTGAAGCCAGGTTGCAAAAATCTGAAAAGGCAGCTAAAGCCTCTAAAGATCCTGAATTGAAGAAGCTGGTGGAAGTACTTTATTTATATAAAGAGGCCCTGGAAGCGGGAAAATCAGCCCGTTCTGTAGAGCTGACAGATACCCAGGAAAAGGTGGCTCATGACCTTTGGTTGTTAACTAATAAACCCATTCTTTATGTTTGTAATGTGGACGAGGCATCAGTGATTGAGGGAAACAGTTACGTTGAAGCGGTAAAAGCGGCAGTGGCAGACGAAAATGCGGAAGTGTTGATTATTGCAGCTCAGACGGAAGCGGACATAGCTGAGTTGGATTCTTTTGAAGAACGTCAAATGTTCCTTGAGGATATAGGTCTGAAAGAGTCTGGTGTTGCCAAACTAATCCGTTCCGCTTATAGGTTGTTGCAATTGGAAACCTACTTTACCGCAGGTGTAAAAGAGGTTCGTGCATGGACATACCCCAAAGGTGCCGTGGCTCCGCAAGCTGCAGGTGTAATTCATAGCGATTTCGAAAAAGGTTTTATTCGGGCCGAGGTAATAAAGTACAACGACTATGTACAATATAAGACAGAGTTAGCGTGTAAAGAAGCCGGTAAAATGAGTATTGAAGGAAAAGAATATGTGGTTCAAGATGGTGATATTATGCATTTTAGGTTTAATGTATAGCGCCTTGAAGTTGTGCAAAGATATCATTAACCGATCTGAATTCAGGTCGGTTTTTTTATATAGTGTATTTTGATCGCATAAAATTATTTAACTTCGTAGTTGCAACCGATATTAGCTTATTGCGTTATAAAAACATAAGTTGCAGACTATGTATGCTATTCGTTACATATTTTTGTTTTTGTGTTTTGTAGCTGCCTGGCAGGTACAAGGACAATCGCAGGATTCTATCCAGTCGGCTATCAAATATTTAGATAAAAAACTGGTAGATGGAGATACCTTGCCGCATATTTATATTGACGAAGTTCAGATAGTTCCGCCCTGGAAATTTAAAAATAAACGCCAGCGTAACCGATATAGTAAGATGGTGGTCAACATTAAAAAAACACTGCCTTATGCACGATTGGCCGAAAAAAGGTTGGATGAGATTTCAGCATCTTTGGACAGTATTAAGGGAGAAAAAAAGAGGAAGGAATTTGTTAAGCGATCCGAAAAAGAGTTGTTTAATGAGTTTGAAAAGCCTTTGAAAAAACTTACTTTCTCGCAAGGAAGAATGCTTATTAAACTAATTGACAGGGAAACTGGAGATACCAGTTATCAGTTAATTAAGGATTTAAAAGGTGGTTTCTCCGCATTTATGTGGCAATCGGTGGCTCGAATATTCGGATCGAATCTAAAACAGGAATACGATGCAAGGGGAGATGATGCCATGGTTGAGCATATTATTCTTATGATCGATAACGGAAGGTTATAACTTTCAAATAAAATTATTGGCAAGTTTCGATAGTTCTTCTATTAAAGGCTTTAAATTGTTATAGGCTAACGGGGTTTCTATGTCGGATAACAAAATTAGGTTTTTTTCTTTGTCAATTTCCGTAATATAGTTCAAATTAACAATGCACGACCTGTGTGTTCTGAAGAAATGGTTTTGTGGTAAATTATCTTCAATACTACCAATGGTTCTGGAAACATACAACGGATCGCCCGTTGTTTTAAATATTTTACAATAATTGCCGTCTGCAACTATTGCTTTTATTTCATTGTATGAAACAATGTGAACTCCCTTTTGATGATTGACCAAAAGTTTACAAGTGTTATAAGCTGCGTCTTTGTTTTGTGATTGTGCAAGTGAGGCGTTGTTCTTTTTTAGATTTATTTTTAAGACTGCATCTACAATTTGTTTAGGTTTTATGGGTTTTAGCAAATAACCGGATGCACCGAGTCCTACAGCATCCACCGCATATTGTTGGTGAGCGGTAATGAAAATCACATCAAAACTAATGGTGTCGAAATAATTAAACAGATCAAGCCCTGATTGATGGGGCATTGTTATATCCAGAAAGACAATATCTGGTGTATATTGTTTAATAATCGAAATTGCATCGGTTAAGTTATCGGCGGTTGCCACCACTTCAACAACATCATGGAGATACATTTGCAATATCTTTTCAATACTTTGCCTGGCAGAAATCTCATCGTCTATAATAACAGCCTTTAACATACGAAACTTGTGTATAATATATTCAAAAATTCATAACCATGAAATTAAATAAAAAATATTTAATATTCCAGATTTGTATGCTTTATTTGTAAAAATAGGTATTTCGTGTGAAAAAGTAATGGTTTCGTTAAATGGATAATGTAATAATAGAAATTCTTATTTATAATAACAATCTTTGTGTTCGTACCATACTACTTTATATTATGAACAAATTCGCTTCTCTGGCTATGATTAAAAATAGCATTAGTAAATGGGAATTTCCCCATTTAGTTTTATTTCTTCAATGTATTTTTATTGTTAGTGCGTTAATAATTTGGTTAATAAGCTGAGGTTTTGGGTTGGGAAAGATAAGACTAAACAAACTTAAAAGACTTTTGGGTCAAGAACCCAAAAGTCTTTTGTTAGCATATATTTATTAATTTACCAATCAGTTTATTTGCGCCTGTTTCAATTTGAACAATAGTAGCATCTAACATGTAGCAGGGTGTTGTTAGTATTTTATTTGTTTCGTCATATATGATCTCTCCATGGGTAGTTATTTTGTGATTTCCACCCATTAACTCAATGGCACTAATGGTAGCTTTGTCACTTCCAATTGTTACAGAGGCCCCTTTTATAACCTGTGCAATGATTGCCGGAGAAATACAAAGGGCTCCAATGGGTTTTTTAGCCTGATGGAATGATTGAATTACTTCGGCTATTTGTTGATGTACAGAGCAATCGGCTCCTTTAAAGGCGAAGTCGGATAAATTTTTCGCTACCCCAAAACCTCCCGGAAACACAATGGCATCAAAATCATTTACACTTAACTCAGTTAAGGGTAAAATATTTCCTCTTGCAATTCGCGCAGATTCTATTAATACATTTCTGCTTTCGGTCATTTCTTCGCCATTGGTATGATTAATTACATGATGTTGTTCAATGTCGGGAGCAAAGCAACTGTATTGGGCTTTGTTTTTTGCAATAGCGAGCAATGTTAATGTGGCTTCATGGATTTCCGATCCATCGTATACACCACAACCGGATAAGATGACTGCAATTTTTTTCATTTTCTGAGTTTGTAGGTTAAACAACTTCTACATTGAGTACGTTAAATATAATTATAAACCCTAAAATAGCAATAGACATTTTTGGATATTGTGTCTGGGTAGCTTTGTTTATCGGACTATGACCAAAGCGGCCATCAAATGGTAAGGATAGGAATCATTCCTTTAGCTTGACTGTGGGCAGAATGTTCACTATGTACATTTCACCATTCCAAACAAAAAAATACAATAAAAACGTATGGAAAAAATATATGTTAAGAAAAGCGGATTTTGTTTTTAAGCTTTAATGGTTAAAAAGTAAAAATGTATATATGTTAAATGTTTCGAAAAACACAATCTTGGTAGCAGCATGAGAAAATATGTCAGGGTGTAAAATTTCGTTTAATAGGGGTGTAATTTACTTTAATGTGCAAAATTATATTCAAATCGTGCAAAAAAAGTGCATAAAAGTATCATTAAGCTTTTTTAACTTGTGAGAAGAAAGATTTTTTAATAGTTTTATCTTGTTCGCTTCACTAAAAGGGCAGAAATTCAGTGAGGTCGAAAACGAAAAAACCGAATCATGATTAACAAACTTAATATTTAGTTTGTTTATATAAAAAACTATTATGATATAGTCGGTTTACTTATGAATTTAAGAGTGTAATTTTCGGATTTTATGAAACTAAAATTTAAGGACATGTTTAGGAAGACAGACGATAATACCGTAAGGTTAAAGCGAAAGATTTTTTGGTTCTTTGTTATTGAAGTGCTGTTAGTAATTGCGTTATTGGGCTTTACTTTTTTCTTGATAACCGTGGTGTTAAACTAGTGTCGTATCCACCTGCTTTGGCAGCCCAGGTTTTTTTTACTTTCTGACTGATTGAAAAATCTTTTACGTAATGTCGTTAATGCGAATTTATTTCTTGTTAAAAATCAAAATAAGTTCAACTTAAGCGTCATTTCACACATCACAGCAGGATGGGGTTTACATTTCTTTAACGAACAAGGATTTTTGAAATAGTATTTTTTCATCCAGCCAAGTGGTTAATTTCCATTCACCTTTCTTATTGTAGATGGGTTCCCAAATAGTATCTCCCAAAAAGAATTCATAATTGTTTGAGCTAACAAAGTACTCACCGGTAAAAGGTGGGGCCGGTTTACCCTGTTCGTCAGGAAAAGGCGGATGATCAATTCTGAATTGAATACGTTTGCCTTTTGCACCGTGTATTCTTATCACATAGCCAAATTCAATATCCAATTCCAACGGTATTTCGTTGGTTATTTTTTTAAGTTTAGGTAATTTCTTTGAGCTACGGTCCCAATGTGAATATATGCCATAGCTATATAACTCCGAATCAATGTTTTTTTTGGCCATATGGTATCGTGTAGATTATTCTTCCAACAAATATTTTAACTGGTCGAGCATCATAGGAATATCTTCTTTGTAAATACCGTTTTTAAGAAGCACAGGAATATCCTCATTGAAGGTTTCGAAAAATTCTTCTACTTTTTTCATCTGTAATATTGCCTTTTGATAGAATTTCAACGCTTCTTTACGGTTGTTTTTGCACCAGCAAACATGTCCGATATTTATTAAATCGTGCGTGCCTGAATTTGATGTTAACAGTTTTTGATAATATTTTTCGGCCTGGTCAAAGTTGCCGGTAACAAAAGAACACCAGGCAATCGGTCTCCAAACTTTCGTGTTGGACTGGTCTAGGTATTCCACCTTAAAATAATATTTGAGGGCCTGGGAATAATCTTTCAGGTCGAGATGACAGTGGCCAATAGAAGCTTGTGTGTGCAGATCCTCGGGTTTAAGTCTTTCTGCAATGTGATAATATTCCAGTGCTTTTTCCGGATTCTTCAAAAACTTATAGATTAGGGCAATTTTTTTGGTAGTCCAAACCTGTTCAGGCTTTAAGATATCTGCTTTCAGGTAGTTGTTAAGCGCTTTATTATATGCTTTTTGTTGTTGATGACAGTAGGCCAGCTTTTGTATCACTTCAATATTTTCAACATCTTGCTTTACAATTAGTTCAAAAGCTTCCGATGCTTCTTTAAAGTATTCTTTTTTGAAGAAGAATTCTGCAATTTGCCTTAAGCCGTTCGTGTTACTAACAATTTTATTAAAGAACCATTTGTTATGAAAATCCATTTTCCACGAAAATACGTCTTCAAACTGACTGTGCAATGGATGAAGTTTGTAGAAACGATAAAGATCCTGAATATATCTGTTCGAAATAATTGAGTTTTCTTTTCCGGCTTTCACCATCTTTTCATCTTTCTCAATCTCGTTCATTTGCTCTAGTTGCTGTTGCAACATATTACCCATCATTTCTTTCTGAAACTGTGGCATATGCGGTATGCTCAGAAATAAAGAATACTTGTCGGAATTACACAGGAACCCCGAGTTGGTCAGACTGTCCTGCACGGCTTTGGAAGAGAATATGTGCGACTCGTCCTTCAGTGTTGCTTTAAGTTCGCTATTTTCCACGTAAAACGGAACCAGCCAATTGCTTACGCTATTGAAGAAACTAAAATGCTTTAGCATTTTAAAGGTATTTAAAAACACATCGGCACCTTCCATCTGCAATTCCGTTAGCTCTTCCAGTTTGCTCATCAATTCCGGTGAATCTTTAAAAAAATCTTCCCATTCGGGATTTTCTCCTTCGTTAAACTTTTCTCCCAGCATATTGTCCAAATCTAGTTTGTTCCTGAGATTGGGTCGCATTTTAACCACTTCGGGAATAATCTCATCCGTTAACTTTTTTGAAATTTTTTCGGTTTCACGGGTGCGTATTAATTGAACAGTGATAGAAATAAAGTTGTCAATTAATCCCTTATTGTCTTCAAGTAGTGATAGTCTGGCAGAAATTTCAGGGTAAAGGTTGGTTCTGCTATCATATTTATAAAGAGTCAGTAATAATCCGGTAATACCGCGTTGTTTCAGTTCATTTTCAGGATGGTTTGCAAAGTCGAACATAAGGAGGATTTTCTCCAAACAGAATTCTTTTAGCAAACCAATGGTCAAGGCTGAGATGAAAATACTACGGTAACTAAAATGGATCGAAGCGTCATGGATTAATTTCTTTATCTCGCTTACTTCGTCATTGGAAAGTTCTTCAGTTACCCAAAGTTTATTGAAAATAAGCAGTGCCGCACGGTTCTCTATGTCACTACCAATATCTGCCTGCTCCGACATTCGCTGTTGTGTCAATTCACCATAAAACGATTGAATAAGTTCTTTTAGTCCGTTTGATTCCTCTGTTTTTATTTTTCTTCTTGTCTCGAAGAAAATCCCACTCGAATGTATGTTGTTAATGGAGGAAAAAAGTTTATCCGATAAATGATAGCAAGAACTCACTATGTTATTGTATACTTTTTGACGTTCGGGGTCATTAACTCCTTCCACCGTATATTTTAGCATACTTTTATAGGTGAACTCCAGATTATAGTGCTCGTCAATTAGGTTTCCTCCATGATAAGTTGTGGTTAATTTCCCTAAAACAGATAAGGCCTCTTTTACTCTTTTTTCGGCAAGAGCCTTTTCTACCTCAATCTGTTGTGATTTAATATTTGATATGTCCATTCCTGCGTTAATTTAGATTCCCTTATTCAAATTTAGGCATATAAACTCGAATACCTTGGATTGCAATATAGGAATATATTAATTTTACTGGCACAAAAAGTAAACCAATATTCTCGTGTACCTTGTTTACATGGCATTTTGTCAGTTTCGGCAATTTGGTTAATTTGTAGCAAATAAAAAATGTCAATGCAAAGAATAAACTTTTATTTAGTAAAGCTTTTGTTGGTTGTAAGTTTGGCGGGTAATGCGCAGGTAAAAAAGATAGGTATCCCCGAACTGGAATATTTTGATAGGCGCGAATATAATGGAGGCACTCAGAATTGGGATATCTCCCAAGCGAAATCAGGTTTGGTTTATTTTGCCAACAACGATGGGGTGTTAGAGTTTGATGGCCTGAATTGGGATCTGTTAATAAGCAATGAGAGATCTTCAATTGTTAGAAGTGTAAAAGTGTTAGGAAACAGGATTTATATGGGTTCCTTTAACGAATTGGGCTACTACGAATATGATTCCCTGCAAAAATTAAGGTTCACTTCGTATGCGAATTTCCCGGGACTTAACGAGATGGGTGAATTTTGGGAAATCCATCATTGGAATAATTACATCGTTTTCCGATCGGAACGAGGGATGTGTATATTTAAGGATGATGAGCTGGTGAACGTTATTCATTCTCCTTCCAGGTTTGTGTCCTCGTTTTTGGTGAATGGGTTGTTGTTGGTACAAGATGAAAAAGTCGGTTTAATGGAAGTAAGGGGGGAGCGCGTTTTTCCGGTTTCCGGTGGTAACGAATTCACGAATTCGGAAATTGTTTCTGTATTATCATTGGCCAATGATAAGATTGCTATCGCCACCATGAAAAAGGGTTTGTTTGTATGGGATATGCAAAAGGTTAAAAAGTGGAAGGTAAAAGCAGATTCCTTTTTGCAACAAACCAATATTTTTTGCGGATTGAAATATTTGAACGATTACTTGGTTTTCGGAACAATTCAGGGTGGACTGGTTATTACTTCACTCAATGGGGAGGTGGTCATGCAAATTGATAAAGACAAGGGGCTGAAGAATAACACCGTTTTAAGCGTTTGCTCTGATAATGAAGGTAATATATGGGGTGGACTGGATAATGGTATTGTTAGGGTAAATTTTAATTCCGCCGTTACCTTCCTGCAAAGTTACTACAATCTGGGAACAGGTTATTGTGCTGAAAATTACCGGGGCGATTTCTATTTTGGAACCAATCAGGCCTTGTATACGATAACCGAGGATAAATTTCACGACCCGTTAAAAAAACGAGATGATTTTATAAGGGTGAATGGAACGGATGGACAAGTCTGGAGTTTATTTAAAACTGATAACGCCTTGTTGTGTGGGCATAATATTGGAGCTTTCGAAATTATTGGAAATCAAGCACGGCTATTAACACCTGATGAGGTGAATGGAGTGTGGAACTTTAGGGAAGTCATTGGCAACCCCAATATGATTATCTCCGGAACGTACAATGGCTTATGTTTGTTTGAAAATAGAGGAGGACGTTGGTTTTTTAAAAACAGAATTGCGGGGTTTGATGTATCTTCAAGATACATTGAATGGGACAAGAAGGGTGATATGTGGATTTCTCACGGCTATCAGGGGGTTTACAGGTTGCAGTTTGATAAGGATTTTTCAAATGTATTAAAAGTGGATATGTTTAAAAATACCGTGTTTGCGGATAATACGTCTGGTTTGGTTCTTTCAAAAGTAAATGGTGAATGTTTGTTTTCGGGGAAGGATGGGATATATGCGTTGTCGGATGAGAGTAATGACTTTGTCAGGGATGATAGTTATGACACATATTTTGAAAAGGGAAATTTCCCCAATATAATAAGAGAAGATAGCTATAGGAATTTATGGTGCTTTCATGATAATAGCATGGGCGTATTGAGATATTTGGAGGATGGAACTTACAAGAAAATAGAATACCCTTTTATTTCCCTGGAACGAAAATTAGTAAGCGGTTTTGAGTATGTTTCGGTTTTAGACGGGGAAAATGCCCTGTTTGGTGTAGAGGATGGTTTTGCCCATTACTCATCATCGGATATAAAAAATTATCAGCAGCCCTTTAACGTGCACATTAGATCCTTTAGGGAAATTTCAGACTCGGTGGTGTACAGTTTGAATAATTTACAGCAGGATGGTAATGTTCAGCAAGTTGTGCCCCAATTCAAATTTAGAAACAATTCATTCGAGGTAAGCTATACGGCTTCGTTTATGGAAGGTAGCGGGGTGTTGTATTCAACTTATCTAAAAGGCTTTGACGATTCATATACAAAGTGGAGTGTTAACAGGGTTCGGACATTCTCAAACCTGTACGAGGGGGAATATACTATTGTGGTAAGGGCAATTAACAAATACGGTGTGGAGGCTATGCCTATGCATTTTAGCTTTGAGGTATTGCCCCCCTGGCACAGGACCCTTTATGCAAAAATTGGTTATATTGTTTTGATTTTACTGGTTGCCTTTATCTTGTTTTTTATCGTTAACAAAAGGATTGAATTAAGCAAACACAAAGAAAAACTGAAGCAAAAGGAACAGTTTAAAGCCAAAGAGGAACAGCTTAAAAGTGCGGCGTTGCAATCGGAAAAGGAGATGATAAAGATGCGAAACGATAAATTAAGGAGCGAAATGGTTTTTAAGGAAAAGGAACTGGCCAACTCAACCATTAATCTCATTCAAAAAAACGAACTTCTATCCGATATTAAAACGCAACTTAAAAAACTGATTAAAATTCGTGACCATAACGACATGGATCGGAAGCTAACTTCCCTCATCAGAAAAATTGACAAGGATATTGATACGGAAAACAACTGGGAAGTTTTTGAGATGCATTTTGGACAGGTGCACGAAGAATTTTTAAAAAGACTATCCGAACTGCATCCCGACCTGTCGCAAAGAGAGCGAAAACTAAGCGCTTATGTAAGGATGGGCATGTCCTCCAAAGAAATTGCATCCTTGATGAATATTACAACGCGGGCAGTAGAAAACAACCGTTACAAACTCCGTCAGAAATTGGGCATAGCGCAGGGTGAGAACCTGTCCGCATATATAGGTAAGCTTTAATTTAACCAAGATATATAATTAATAAAGCTTTCATCGGGAAGCTGTCTCAAAAGTCGAAATACTTTAAAGTCAACCTGCATTTAATAAGTGGCATGCGAAAAGTTCCTCTCCACCTGCAGGGGGGCGGGCACTGACGAAAAGTATCGTCTCAAATTCTTCGTGATAGGCTATGGCCATAGGAGAAAGTGGCGGGGATGCGGGTAATTACTAGTACCTCTAACCTCCCGTAAGTTCTGCTGGTTATTAAAATACTTTTAAAAGACAGCCCTATTTATTTAAATCCCGGCTATTGATCCGTTCCATCTATTAACACCGCCTGTTTAGGTTGGCGAATGATTGATAAGTAATTGGGCTTCAACTAAGAGGTTAGTCACGCAACCTGTCATCACCCCCAAAAAGCATCAAAGTCATAGACCATGGTCGTGCACGACATGCTCCCCAGCATACACAGACTGATTTAAATAAGCCTGTGTAAATGCTGGGGATAGTGTGTGTGTTGGCTTAATAATCCATGGAGCATATAGGTTTATCGGAAAATGAATGTTAATAAATGATAATCTATTTGATTTGTTAAAATATGATTAAAGTGTAATATGGAAAGAGCCGTATATTTATTTTTAAAAAACATAAATCCCAATAAATCAGATGTAAAAATATATTTGTGTGAGGTTATTATGAGGTGTAAAAATGATTAAAGTGAGTTTTATATGATGTAAAATATTAGCTTACATTAACATTTGATTGCATTTTTGTATCGAAAGTTAATTCTAAATCAAAAAGCAAATGAAGAATTTATTAGGAACAATTTTCCTGCTACTGTGTACAACCGTAATTTGGGCGCAAGACACAGCCATTACAGGAACAGTAACATCCTCGGAAGATGGATTGCCCATCCCCGGAGTGAGTGTAATAGTAAAAGGTACAACCAATGGTACTATTACAACTATAGACGGTGATTTTTCACTGAACGCGAATATGGGAGAAACGTTGGTGTTCTCTTTTATTGGTATGAAGACGCAGGAACACGTTATTAGCAGCACTACTATCAATGTAGAGATGCAAAGCGAGATTTCTGACCTGGACGAAGTTGTTGTGGTGGGTTACGGAGTGCAGAAAAAAAGTGCCGTTACCGGAGCAATATCCTCAATTAAAGCGGAGGATATCCAGAAAATGCCTATTCAACGTGCGGAACAAGCTATTCAAGGTCAGGTGGCCGGTGTGCAGGTAGCTGCTAACTCGGGACAGCCAGGATCCGGAATTTCTGTTAACATTCGTGGTGTTGGTACAACCGGAAATTCCCAGCCGCTGTACATTGTGGATGGTAACCCGGTAGGTGACATCTCTTACCTGGCTTCTACCGATATAGGTAGTATGGAAGTTTTGAAAGATGCATCCGCATCTGCTATTTACGGAGCCAGGGGGGCCAATGGTGTTGTTATTATTACAACTAAAAAAGGTACTGAAGGTACAGCCAAGTTATCGTATGATGGTTACTATGGTGTGCAGAATGCGTGGAGGAACATGGATCTTTTAAATGCGCAGGAATATCAGATGATAATTAACGAATCATTGTTGAATTCAGGTTATAGTAGCGCGAATTCAGCTTGGATTCAGGATAGTGAATTAGTAGGAATAGGTACAGGAACAGATTGGCAAAAGGAAATTTTCAGGGAAAATGCGCCTATTCAAAGCCATACCTTAACATTAAGTGGTGGTAACCAAAACGTGGTGTACTCTACTGCATTGTCCTATTTTGCACAGGACGGTATTGTTTCGGAAGATAAATCAAGCTACGAACGTATTAACTTCCGTGCAAATGCCGATTATACTTCTTATAATGAAAAACTAAAGATTGGATCTACAATATTATACTCACGTTTTAACTCTCAGGGAGTTGATCCAAATAATGTATATAATTCTCCTTTGGCACGAGCCATTAATATTGATCCTATAACGCAAGTAAAGGATGAAGACGGTGAATTTAATTGGCCTATCAGAAACATGCAGGAAATCGTAAACCCGGTTGCCGGCATGTATTATCTGCATGATGAGTATAGAACTGATAAAATCGTGGGTAACTTATATGCAGAGTATAAAATAATACCTGGATTGAAGGTTAAATCATCCATAGGTATTGATTATGCTTATCAATGGCATGATATATATACTCCGATTTATGAATTAAGTGATATTACCAAAAATACCAGTACACGAGTTTCTAAGGAAATGATAAATTGGTATACCTATAACTGGGAAAACACGCTTAATTACCATAAAAAAATCGGTGCTCATGAGGTGGATGCGATTGTTGGTACCACATTAATGACAAGTACAGAAGAGAACCTTTCGGGAGGTGCAAGTGATATGATTATTGATGGTGTGGATTATGCTTACATCGATAATTCTGGAAACACTGAAAGTAAAACGTCTGGCGGTGGTTTTAGTGAAAACTCGTTACATTCATTTTTTGGTCGAGTAAACTATAGCTATGGTGATAAATATATGGCCTCGGTTACAGTTCGTCATGATGGATCATCTCGTTTTGGATCAAACAACCGTTATGCAACATTTCCTTCGGTTTCAGCAGGTTGGATCATTTCGGAAGAAGATTTCTTGAAGGACAATCTCGGTCCGATCAGTTTTGTGAAATTGAGAGCTAGTTGGGGGCAGAACGGTAATGAGAATATCGGAAATTTCGCCTATTTATCGTCGATTGCCAATAATAATAACTACAACTTCAATGCTGGTACAACGGTTAACGGTTCTGCACCTACAAAAGTTGCAAATCCTGACTTAAAATGGGAAACTTCAGAGCAAACCGATATAGGAATGGACTTGAGAGTAGGATCTAACTTTTCGTTAAACTTTGATTATTACAACAAAAAAACGAAAGACCTATTAATTGATGCCCCAATACCAGGCTATGTTGGTAATTCTGCTCCAACGGTTAATGGTGGAACTGTTGAAAATAAAGGGGTTGAATTGTTGTTAGGTTATAGAGATAACATTGGTGATTTCTCTTATGGAGCTACCCTGAACTTTTCGTCGAATAAAAATGAAATGACACAGATTAATAACGATGAAGGTATTATTTATGGAGGAATTAATATTGGTCCTTCCGGGATGAAGGAACTAACGATTGCCAAAGTAGGTGAACCAATCGGGTTTTTCTGGGGGTATGAAACTGCAGGTGTGTTCCAAAACCAGGCAGAAGTTAATGAACACAGTGTGGGTGGCGTGTTAATACAGTCAAATGCTAAGCCAGGAGATTTGATCTATGTGGATCAGAATAACGACGGTGTAATTGATAATGCCGATAAAATTAATTTAGGTGATCCTCACCCTGACTTTACGACCGGAGTAAATATTAATATGGCCTATAAAAATATAGATTTCAGCATGTTTTGGTACGGGGTTGTTGGAACCCAAATGGTCAATGCAACCCGCCGTTACGATTTGCCAAATGCGAATTACCAAACATCTGTTCTTAACAGATGGACAGGCGAAGGAACTTCGAACACAGAACCAAGAGTGGTATGGAGTGACAATAATAACAACCAGGGTAATTTCTCGGATTATATGGTGGAGGATGCAGATTACTTAAGACTTAAGAATCTTCAGATTGGTTATACTTTGCCAAAATCTATGCTTAAAAAAGTTAATATCGACAGAGTTAGGATTTATGTGTCAGGTGACAATTTATTAACATTTACTGAGTATTCTGGTTTTGAGCCAGAGATAGGAAATAGTGATAATGTGTTTTATACAGGTGTAGACCAGGGAGTTTACCCGCAAGCAAGAGTTTTCTCGGTAGGTGCCAATATCACTTTCTAAGCTTATTTTAACAGATTAAACAAAAAACAATGAAAAAGTTAATTTATATACTTTTATGCACTGTTGCATTGATGGGCTGTGAAGACTATCTGGAGAAGAGTCCTGTAACGGAGCAAACAGAAGAAAATTTTTATCGTACTGAGGACGATATGTACCGTGCTTTAATCTCGGTGTACGAACCATTGCAAAGAAACTGGGGAAGTACTATCCAGCTTACGATGGATATTGCTTCTGACGACTGTTACGGAGGCGGGGGTAGCGCCACTGATGGTGTTGATTTAAAGAGAGTAAACCGCGGTAATACAACCTCTTCCGAAGGTATGTGGGAAGTAATGTGGGAAGATCATTATGCCGGAATTTATCGGGCGAACTTATTTCTTGAGAAAGTGGAAGCTTCAGAGATTACTGAAGAGCACAAAAAAGAATATAGTGGTGAAGTGCTGTTCTTACGCGCATATTATTATTCTAATCTGGTAAGGTTGTTTGAAAATATTCCTCTAATAACGAAAACATTAACAACCGCAGAATATTCTCAAAGCCAGAATCCTGTTGATGAGGTTTACGCACAAATTGCCAGTGATCTTGAGACGGCAATTGCGAACCTGGACGGTGTTACTTACAACAATGCAGAAAAAGGACGTATTACAGAGTGGGCTGCAAAAGCTATGTTAGCCAGAATGTATTTGTTTTATGATGGAGTTTACGGAAGTGGGGACGCTGCATCTACTATGCCTGGAGATGTAACGGGAAGCGATGCATTAGCATACGTAAACGATGTCATCAATAATAGTGGAGCTGATTTAATTGACTTCGCAAGTCTTTGGGGTCATTCGGATGTAGACGGAACATGGATTGAGAATTCGGTTGAAGGTATTTTCGAAGTGCAGTTCTCTAATCAAGGTGAAAGTTGGCAATGGTGGAGTGCCCCCTATGATACCGGTAACAAAACCGTTGTTTTTGTGGGTCCCAGAGGTGTTCCGGAGAATTCGGAGTATTTTTCATCATGGTGTTTTGCACCGGGTACGCAACAACTATATGATGCGTATGAAGACGGTGACCTAAGAAGAGACTTAACCTTGATCGATGCAGATTTGGAGATGGGAGAAGGAACGTATACCATCGGCGATCAGCATACCGGATATTTTAATAAAAAGTATGCAGGATTAAAAAGCCAGGTGCCGGATGTTGGACAACCGGAACTTAACTTCCCGCAAAACTTTATCGTTATTCGTTTTGCAGATGTACTTTTAATGGCTTCGGAATTAGAGGTTAAAATAGGCACAAACGGAAACGCAGTAACGCACTATAACAGAGTTAGAGAACGTGCATTCGGTGATGCCTATAATCCTGTGGGAGACGTAACGCTTGCTCAAATATTCGAGGAAAGAAAACTTGAATTAGCCTATGAAGGTATTCGTTATTGGGATTTGTTGAGACAAGGTATGGATGTGCTTACCAATGCAATTAATGCAACAAACTTAGGTGGTATCTACGATTCGGGCGTTAATGCAGCAGCCAGAGGTTTTTGGCCAATTCCAACCAGTGAGATAGCGCTTTCGAATTATGCGTTGGAACAAAATGACGGTTACCAATAGAATCAGGTTTTAGTTAACGGATATTATATAAAAACAGAAAATATGAAAAATTTAATATATTATATGATGCTGTTGTTGGTTGTTGCATCTTGTACTCCGGATGAGTTCAGTGCTCCTGCCAACCTGACAGCCGATCAGATTGATTGGGTGATTACACCTACGGAAACAGTGAACGAATATCAGTTGGTGAATAATACTTACGGAGTAACATGTATATGGGATCTGGGAAATGGTGTTAAAGCAACTGGTGATACGGCCATAGCGCAATATACTTTTGCGGGTACTTATACGGTTAAGTTGCTGGTTATTAATCAAGGTGGTACTGTAGAGGTTGAGAATAACATTGTTACAGATCAGGATAATATGGCTTTCTTATCCGGATACCCTTACGATCAATTGGTGGGTGACGGTGACCAGGCATGGGCAGTAGATGCTTATTATAAGGGGCATTTTGGCTTAGGGCCTACATTGACTAATCCCATTGAATGGTATGGAGCAAATCCAAACGATAAAGCGGAGAGAAGTTTTTATGATGATCGATTTACCTTTAAAATTAATGAATCAGGTTTGGTTGTTAATCAGGAAACCAATGGTTATGTATATGCCAATGGTGCATGGGCATCTGAGCTTGGTTCTACAGAAGGTAACCAAGAACCGGATGGAGGTGATTTTATTATGCCTTTTGACGGAGGGGATTATGTATGTTCGGTTTCCGGTGATATGCTGACCGTAAACGGTGGCGGATTCCTGGGATATTACGCAGGTGCTAACGAATATCAGATTTTAACCTTAACGGATGAACTGTTAGAGGTGGTTTTCTGGGATACCAAGTCAAATTTTTACTGGTTTACCAGATTCAAGCCTGAGGATAAATTAACTCCGGAGCCGGCAGAGGAGATTAAGGAATTGTTGGCCATTGATATCATGGATGATTTTGAAGGGAATGGAAATATCCAATGGTCCACCTCCGATATCGATAAATTTGAAATAATTGACAATTTTGCCCCGGTGCCAATCAATGAGTCTGCTAAAATTGCCATCTATAAAAAAGGAACCGGTGAATGGTCCAATGTAAAAGCGGTATTAACTCATTTCATGGATCTCTCAGAAAGAAATGTATTTACCATGAAAGTGTTTATTCCGGGTTTTAACGATTATGTAACAGAATGTAACCCTGGTACTGATTGGTTGGCTACCCACAATTTAATGCCACAGGTAGATGTTAAACTTCAGGCCAGTGCTTTGGGTGGAGACGCCTGGACAACCCAAGAGGTTAGAAGTCATGTATTGACTGAAGACCAATTTGGGAAATGGGTTGAATTGACATTTGACTTTAGTGATGTGTCAGACCGAGTTGATTTTGACCAAATCATTATTCAATTAGGAAACGAAGGGCACTGTAACACGGGTATCTTCTATTTGGATGATTTTATTTTATTATAATTAGTATTACCCTGGACGTAATGCGTCCAGGGTATTTTCACCATATTAAATAAATTGATATGTATAGTTTTCAAACAAAAGTTGGCAATATAAAGAAACTTGCTTTGTTGTTTTCCATTCTGTTGTTTTCGTCTTGTTCAAAAAGCGATGATAGTGAGATGGGGTATGTGGCGGATTTTGAATTTGAGGTGGATACAAATAATGTAAGTTTCACCAATACCTCAACTGGTGAATACCTATACATAGAATATGACTATGGAAATGGTGAAACATCAGGAGCGCAATCGAATAAAGCATATATGGGTACCGCATATTACCCTTTAAAAGGTGAATATACTGTTAAACTAACTGTTTATGGGCCGTCCAACACAAGTAGCGACACCAAAACTATTAGCAAAACAGTAACTATTGTGGCAGATGACCCAGACTATATCCCTGCAGAAGAAGGCCTGATCTGGTCTGACGAATTTAATGAATCATCCATCAATACAGATAATTGGACTTTTGAAGTCGGTCACGGAGATTGGGGTTGGGGCAATAACGAGCTTCAGTATTATACCGATGGTGATAATGCCAATATACAGGATGGTAAGCTGATAATAACCGCACGTAAAGTGGACGATAATACCACTACAGGTTCCTATACATCAGCTCGTATGGTAACCATGGATAAGCAAGAATTTACCTATGGACGAATTGAAGTGAGAGCTAAACTTCCTTCAGGCAGAGGTGTTTGGCCGGCAATATGGATGTTGGGCGCAAACTTGAGCACTGCCGGTTGGCCGGCATGTGGTGAAATAGATATCATGGAGTATGTAGGTTATCAACCCAATGTTGTTCACTCAACAATACATACTGCTTCCGGTTCCGGCGTGGATGGAAGTGGGGGTTCGCAAACATTGGATTCAGCCGAAGAAGAGTTTCATGTATATGGAATGATATGGAACGAGGAATCAATTACATTTTATATTGACACCGAAGATAATATAACACATACTTATGCCCCAGCGGTTAAAAATGCTAACAATTGGCCTTTTGATAAATCACAGTTCTTTATACTTAACCTGGCTGTTGGCGGTAACTGGGGCGGTGCGCAAGGCATCGATAATTCTATTTTCCCTCAAACGATGGAAATAGATTATGTGAGAGTTTATGAACTATAGGCATAATCATTTTAATAGACTTGGGTTTAACAGGGAAAATAAACGCTCTTTCAAACCCAAAAATTACAGTGATAGTAGGTCTTTAAAATTAATGTTACCTCCGGAAAGTATAGATATGAGACAATATGTTGCCTTATTAATTTTATTGTTAAGTGTAAATGTAATTGCTGCAGAAAATTTGTTGCAAAACAGTTATTTGCGTAAAGGATTTACATTGAACGGAAAGTGGAATTATATTGTAGATGTTTATGAAACAGGTTACTACAATTATCGTTGGGAACCGCACGACGGATCAACCAATCCGGGTGCAGGTGCTTTTTTCCTTAACGAGAAACCTGAAACAAAAAAAGATTTGATCGAATACGATTTTGATATGGCTCCAACGCTTTTAGTACCGGGCGATTGGAACTCCCAAAAAGAAAAACTTTTTTATTACGAAGGTACTTTATGGTATAAAAAATCATTCGATATTCCTGATTTTGACTCAAACAAGCGTTACTATATTCATTTTGGAGCGGTAAACTACAGAGCCGATGTATACGTAAATGGTAAAAAACTGGGTATGCACAAAGGCGGTTTCACATCGTTTAATTATGAAATGACGGGAATAGTTGAAGCCAGGGACAACTTTGTGGTAGTAAGAGTAGATAATAAACGTGCTGCCGATGAGGTGCCAACCCTAAATACCGATTGGTGGAATTACGGGGGAATTACCAGAAGTGTAACTGTTTTTGAGTTAAGCCAAACCTTTATAGAAGATTATAGTCTGCAATTAGATAAGCAAAACATAAAGCTGTTAAATGGTTATGTACAGCTTAATGGAAAGGCTAAAGCTAACACCAAGGTTTCGTTATATATACCGGAACTTAAATTAAATAAAGAATTTACTACCGATGCTAACGGAAGGGTAGACTTTTCTATACCTGTTAAAAATATAAGCTTATGGAGTTGTGTAAACCCTAAGCTTTACCAAGTAAGGTTTACAACTGGTGAAGATTGCCTAAATGACAAAATAGGATTCCGCCAAATAACAACCAAAGGTTCAGATATATTGTTAAATAACGAAGTCGTTTTCTTAAAAGGAATATGTATTCACGAAGAAAATGGGATGCGCGGAGGCAGAGCACACTCTATGGAGGATGCACAAATGCTGTTAAACTGGGCCAAAGAATTGGGATGCAACTTTGTTCGTCTGGCGCATTATCCGCACAACGAAAATATGGTGCGCCTGGCTGATGAGATGGGGATACTTGTATGGAAAGAAAATCCTGTGTATTGGACGATTCAGTGGGAAAATCCGGAGACCTATAAAAAGGCAGAACAGCAATTAACAGAATTGATTGGCAGGGATAAAAACAGGGCATCAGTAATAATTTGGTCAATGGCCAATGAAACACCGCAATCAGATGCACGCTACACCTTTTTGTCCAACCTTGCTAAAAAAGCCCGTTCACTCGACAATACGCGTTTAATAAGTGCCGCATTAGAGGTGCATAGCACAGTGCCTGGTGGGAACACCATGGTTATCGAAGATAAATTTGCCGATAAGGTAGATATATTAAGTTTCAATCAATATTACGGCTGGTATTGGGGCGACGTTGAGAATATAAAAAATATAAGATGGAATATAGATATCGAGAAACCTGTTGTCATCTCAGAGTTTGGTGCCGGTGCATTGCAAGGATACCATGCAGATAGCCTTACAGTATGGAGTGAGGAATTCCAGGAGTTATTATACAAGGAAACATTGCCGGTTTTATATAAAATACCTCAAATAAGTGGAGTTGCACCCTGGATATTGGCGGATTTCCGATCCCCGCGCAGAGTGCTTATCCCTTATCAGGATGGATGGAACAGAAAAGGATTGATTTCAGAAACAGGTAATCGAAAAAAGGCATTCTATACGTTACAGAAGTTTTATAAAGAAATAGGCAATTGATAAGTCATTGTTGTGGCGCATTATACCTATTAACGGAACCATAAATAATTTGAATAAGAAAGATCTGGTTTATTCAACTTAGCGATTGATCATAAACCTAATGTTAAAAATGTAATTTTAAATCTATGATAAACAGATAAATATGAGATTGAACCCTTTGATATATCTGGTTTTGATGTTGATGGCATCATCATGCAAAAAGGCTGAAAAGCAATATGTGTATGTGGATGGTAAATACATTTACTCACCACAAGGCGAGTTATTACATCTGAAAGGAGTGAATTTGGGCAATTGGTTATTGCCGGAAGGATATATGTTCAAATTGAACGATTGCAACTCGCCACGCAAAATTGACCAGGCCATTCGCGAATTAATTGGAAATACTGCCACCACAGCTTTTTGGGATTCTTTTCTTGAAAATTATGTTACTGAAGCCGATATTAAATGGTTATCGGAAGCGGGTGTAAATATAATAAGGCTGCCATTTGATTATCGCTTGCTAACAAATGATGATTTTTTAGGCAGGAACATGCACGGCTACAAGTATATAGACAATACCTTGAATTGGTGCAAGAAATACAATATTTATGTTTTGCTGGATATGCATGGTGCGCCCGGGGGGCAAACCGGTGATAACATAGATAACAGTGATGGTTATCCCTGGCTTATGGTTGATGAAGGTATGAAACAAAAGGTCTCCGCTATATGGCGGGAGATAGCTGAAAGATATACTAATAATGCCACTGTTATCGGATACAATTTATTGAATGAACCCATCGCTCATTATTTTGATAAAGACAGTTTAAAAACTCATTTGGAACCCTTGTATAAAAGGATTACCAAAGCCATAAGAGAAGTGGATCGAAATCATATTATTTTTTTAGGAGGTGCTGAGTGGGAGACAGATTTTTCAGTGTTCTCGGAACCGTTTGACGATAAGCTGGCCTATACATTTCATAAGTATTGGATGCCAACTGAACAAAAAGAAATACAGGAGTATATTGATTTTAGAGAAAAGCATAACGTGCCCATATTAATGGGGGAAAGTGGTGAAAACACGGATGCATGGGTGAAAAAATTTAGAGATCTATTAGATAAAAATAGTGTTCATTGGACATTCTGGCCCTACAAGAAAATGGACAATACACGGGGGCCTATGAACTTTGATAAACCTGAGGGATATGACAGTTTTACGGCTTATGCGGA
Organism: Saccharicrinis sp. GN24d3; assembly: GCF_052400645.1. Taxonomy (NCBI): domain Bacteria; kingdom Pseudomonadati; phylum Bacteroidota; class Bacteroidia; order Marinilabiliales; family Marinilabiliaceae; genus Saccharicrinis; species Saccharicrinis sp. GN24d3. The sequence goes on along the minus strand of NZ_JBQTGI010000023.1, from coordinate 28,309 downwards.
TGCAAACAGAAGCTCATTTGCTGCGATAAGGGCGCTGAAAGATAGTATTGGTGGAATAAATCCGGAGGAGATAATAAATATTTTGAATCTATATATAGAAAACAGCAAATTTGAAAATTGTTTTCCTAATGAGGGTTACTGCGAAGCATTAGGATTTAATAATTTCTAAATAAATAAAACAGCAATACTATACCTATGGAGTATTGAAGTATTGCTTGTAAGGGATAAACAGTTTTAGGAATCCTATAAACCTAAAAAAATATGGATATGATAAACAGGATATCAGCAATAATAGTAATCGTTTTAATGGTTAGTGCTTGTAACCAGCGTAGTAAATATGAACTGGTTTGGAGCGATGAGTTCGATTATACCGGTTTGCCCGATGAACTCAAATGGAATTACGATACGCTTGGTAACACTTGGGGATGGGGAAATAACGAGCTACAATATTATACATCGGCACGAAAAGAAAATGCCTGGGTAAGTAACGGAACATTAATCATCACTGCGTGTAAAGAGGAAGGATTTCCCGCACCATATACATCTGCCCGTTTAACAACGAAGGAAAAAGGAGACTGGCTGTATGGACGGATAGAGGTTAGGGCCAATATAAGCGAAGGTACCGGTATTTGGCCGGCCATATGGATGTTACCGACGGAAAACAAGTACGGCAACTGGCCCCACAGTGGCGAGATTGATATAATGGAATATGTGGGCTATCACCCGGATACGGTTCATTTTACCGTTCATACAGGTGCATTTAATGGAATGCACAAGACCCAGAAAACCAGAACAATATATTTACCCCATGCGGAAGATGCTTTTTATACCTATGCCGTTGAGTGGGAAAAGAATAAATGTGTTTTTTATGTGGATGACCAAAAGGTATATACGTTTCACAAGAAATCCGATAATACGGAAGAATGGCCTTTTGACCATCCGTTTTACCTAATACTAAACGTGGCTGTTGGAGGAAACTGGGGTGGTTTGTATGGTGTTGATGATTCTATCTTTCCGCAGACGATGGAAGTGGATTACGTAAGAGTATATCAAAGGAAAGAATAGTGAATTGTCGATGTTCTGATTCGATAATAAATAGTGGGGCGATATTTTAAATATTGATAGGTGCATCACGTGTTTGTAGAAAATAGATTATTGAAAAGAGAGTGTAGACGACCACTTTTATTTAGAAAACAGATTTTTACAAAATCGCGCTGCTAAAACGAATGGGATTGTTGTATTGAACTTAGTGCAACTTGGCGGGCTTTTTTCCGCGTGCTGGCGAAGCTTCAGCGGAGGAGCGTTGCCTGAGTGGGTTAAAAACAAAACTAATATAGTTAATATAATGAAGAAGAACAGTATTTATTTAGGGAATACAAATCTGAAATACGGGGGAGCTGAAGTTGAAGGAAAATTTGTAGAGCTTAATAACGAGAAGTTCTATAAAATTGGAAACTACGATCAAATGCCGGACTTTTTTATGAGCATTGTAAGTGATTCGGATCACTGGATGTTCATATCGAGTAATGGTTCTTTGTCGGCAGGACGAAAAGACAGGGATAATGCACTTTTTCCTTATTATACGGTTGATAAGATACATGATTATCAAGGTAAAACAGGAAGTGGAACTTATGTTTTGGTAGAAAAAGAGGACAAAAATTATTTGTGGGAACCTTTTTCTAAGGAACTTGGTGCTCTGTATAAAACAGAAAGAAATTTATACAAAAATTTATATGGAAACAAAATCCTGTTCGAAGAAGTGAATCACGAATTGGGACTTTGTTTTCGATATGCTTGGTGCTATACCGAAAAATTTGGATTCGTACGAAAATCATTTGTTTCAAATATAAGCCCTAAGGCGGTACGATTTGAAATTTTGGATGGCATAAAAAATATCCTGCCATATGGTATAGATTACGATTTCCAAAATGCTTACAGCAATTTGCTGGATGCTTATAAGAAGAACGAACTGGCAGAGGATACCAAACTGGGCATGTTTATGCTTAGCTCCATTCCCGTGGATAGGGCCGAGCCAAGCGAATCTTTAAAAACGACTACTGTTTGGTCTTCAGGTTTGGACAGCTGCAATGTTCTTTTGTCAGAAAAACAGGTTGACGGATTTAAAAGGGGACAACAGGTTCAAACCGAAGTGGATATCAGGGCATCACGAGGATCGTATTATGTAAATGCGGAATTGGAATTGGCACCTTCTGCATCAAAAGAGTGGATGCTGGTGGCAGAGATCAACCAGGATGCGGTAGCTGTCGCTAATTTGAAATCGTTCATCAAAAACGAGAATGATATCGCAAAAGCCATAGAAGCGGATATTAATTTGGGTACTGAAAACCTGATCAGGATTGTGGCCGATTCGGACGGTGTGCAATTAGGTAATGATGTATTGTCATCAACCCGCCATTTCTCGAACACTTTGTTTAATGTAATGCGCGGCGGTATATTTAACAACAATTACACGGTAGATATTGTCGATTTTAAACTATATGTTGGGCAAACTAACAAGCTAGTTTATAATAAGGTTAAGGACGGTATCGATTCTCTTCCAAAACAGATGACGTACCCGGAACTTTGTGCCTGGGCTTTGGAAAGCGAAGATGTTGATTTGTTGCGAATTGCCAATGAATACCTGCCATTGACATTTAGCAGAAGACATGGTGACCCGAGTCGTCCCTGGAATCAATTTTCCATTGAGACTAAAAATGAAGATGGCACACCAAAATTAAACTATCAGGGAAACTGGCGCGATATCTTCCAAAACTGGGAAGCTTTAGCTGTTTCGTATCCCGAATTTGTTGAGGGAATGATCACTAAGTTCGTGAACGCATCCACAGCCGACGGTTACAACCCTTATCGTATTACGCGCGAAGGTATCGATTGGGAATGTCCGGATCCGGAAGACCCTTGGGCGTACATTGGTTATTGGGGCGACCACCAAATAATTTACCTTCAAAAGTTTTTGGAGCAGTCCAATGCTTATCATCCTGGTAAGTTGGATAGTTTGTTAACCAGCGATATGTTTGTATATGCAAATGTACCATACCGTATAAAGCCGTATGATCAGATTGTAGCTAATCCGCAAGATACTATTGCTTTTGATGCCGCGTTAAACGAGCGGATAAAAGCAAAAGTTAAAGAAATTGGAGCAGATGCCCGAATGATTTCAAATGCGGAAGGTGATCTGTATCGTGTTAACTTAACCGAGAAGATATTAGTGACGATGCTTTCCAAGCTGAGCAACTTTATCCCGGAAGCAGGTATCTGGTTAAACACCCAACGTCCCGAATGGAACGATGCCAACAACGCTTTGGTAGGTAACGGGGTTTCCATGGTTACCTTATATTACTTGCGCAGATTCTTAAAGTTTTGGTCGGATAAATTTAGTTCTACAAGCATCAAGGAAGTGAGTGTTTCGGAAGAGGTGAAAGAATTAATGGATAGCATCTTTTCTCTTTTTGCAGATAAAAAGGCGCTTGCCCAAAAAGGATTCTCCGATGGGGAAAGAAGGTACTTTGCCGATGTTTTAGGTAGGGCCGGAGAAAAATATCGCAACAGTATTTATGCAGATTCATTCTCGGGTGTTAAAAAAACAATTAAGGCTGGCCAATTACTGGAATTCACTGATCTTGCTCTGGCATACATGGATCAGTCCATCAAGGTAAACAAACGAGAGGATGGTCTTTATCACGCATACAACTTAATTTCATTTGGCAAAAATACGGTTTCGGTGCGTTACCTGTACGAGATGTTGGAAGGGCAAGTGGCAGCTTTAAGTGCCGGTTGTTTTAGCGCACAGGAGAGTCTGGATGTATTGGATGCCTTAAAAGCAAGTGCGCTATTCCGCGAAGATCAATACAGCTATATCTTATATCCGGACAGGCAGTTGCCTCGCTTTGAGGATAAAAACAATATCCCCGCTGACAAGGTGAAGGAATCTAAGTTGTTGTCGCAAATACTTGCGGATCATAATGCATCTATTATAAGTGCCGATAAAAATGGCGTTTGTCACTTTAACGGAGCATTTAGAAATGCGGATGTCCTGGAAGAAGCCTTAAATAGCCTGGAAAACACTTCGTACAAAAAATTACTGGAGGAAGAAAAAGATGCTGTACTGAATATTTACGAAGAGATGTTCGATCATCAGTCGTTTACGGGCCGCTCGGGGACCTTTTACGGATATGAAGGATTAGGGAGTATCTACTGGCACATGGTATCCAAGTTATTGCTTGCCACTCAGGAAAGTTATTTCAATGCCCTCGAAGAAGGTGCGGACGCCGGCATTTTAGGTCGCATAATGGACCATTATTACGAGATTAAGGCAGGAATAGGTATTTATAAATCACCGGCACTTTATGGCGCTTTCCCAACTGATGCATATTCGCATTCTCCGGGTGGAGCAGGAGCAAAGCAACCTGGTATGACGGGGCAGGTAAAAGAAGATGTGATTAGTCGTATTGCAGAGCTGGGCGTTCAGGTTAAATCAGGGGAGATCATATTTAATACCAGCTTATTAAATAAGAATGATATTCTAACGGGGGAAGAGTTGTTTAATTATTATGATTTAGAAGGTAATAAGAAGCAAATTAAATTGAATAAGGGTCAGTTGGCATTTACCTTCTGCAAAGTTCCTGTGGTTTATTATTCCGGCAAAAATGAGCAAGTGTTAATAACATTTGCTAATGGGGAGTCAAAACTAATATCGGAATATACACTGGATAAAGAAACCAGTGAAAAGATATTTAACCGACAAGGGGACGTTGTGAAGATAGAGGTAGAATTAATTTAGGAAGTGATAAATATTAGCCCGGGGATTTAACCCCGGGTATAAAAAGCAATAGCAAACCGACTCAGCACTTGAATTTGATGGATTCAAACAGGCTTTGCCTCGGAAATTGAACAAAACAAGTTAGTACTATAACCATGTCAGCAAGAAAAGAACAGTTACTCTCACTTTATGGGGTGAATTTTTCAGGAAAGAAATACGGTGATTTACTGTCGTTGTATCAAAAAACACTCAACCAGGGAATGCATGGTTTGTGCATGAGTCCTTATGTTGAAGGGCAAAAGCCCGGAGATCAGTTAAGCCGTGAACAAATAGTGCGCAGGCTGGATATTATGAAACCTTATGCCCAATGGGTAAGAACCTTTTCATGCACCGAGGGCAATGAACTGATTCCTGCTATAGCCAAACAAAAAGGTATGAAAACATTGGTGGGTGCCTGGTTAGGTACCGATGCTGAAATCAACGAGCAGGAAATCACCAATGTGATTAAAGTGGCCAAGGAAGGTAATGCTGATATTGTGGCTGTTGGTAACGAAGTTTTATATAGGGAAGATTTAACGGAGGAAGAGTTACTTAATTTTATCAAGCGGGTAAAAGATGAACTGCCGGACATTCCTGTGGGCTACGTGGATGCTTACTATGAGTTTTGCAACCGTCAAACGGTAGCAGATGCCTGTGATGTAATATTGGCTAACTGCTACCCATTTTGGGAGGGGTGTTCGCTGGATGATTCTTTTTTGTACATGAAGGATATGTACCGAAGGGCTTTGATGGCCGCTAAAGGTAAAAAGGTAATTATTACGGAAACAGGTTGGCCCAATGCTGGGGGCGGCTTTTATGGTGCAGAAGCCTCAATCGAAAATGCCTTGAAATACTTTATCAATGCTCAACAATGGTCAAAACAAGAAGGTATCGAAATGTTCTATTTCTCATCCTTCGACGAAGCCTGGAAAACATCTTCGGAAGGTGATGTGGGAGCCTATTGGGGTATCTGGGACAAAGACGAGAAGCTGAAATATATAGAAGCATAATTAGATAAGTATCAGGTCGCAAGTATCAAGATTTGATATGTTGTGTAAATAAAAATCATGTGTCTTGATACTTGAATCTTGTTGAACAAAATGAGATCCCGAAGCCTCTAATTTAGTCAACTTCGGGGATACTAAAATTAAGTATGAAAATTAAAGAACTAAATATAGAGCCGGGTAGGGCTATTTGTTACTCTGGTTTCCGCGAAGGACAAGCACCGGGAGACATATATCCGTCGTATGATCAAATCAAAGAAGATCTCCTGATTTTGCAAGGTCACTGGAAATACCTGAGGTTGTATGATTGCGATAAGCAAACCGACCTGGTGTTGGAAGCCATCAAGAACGAAAACCTGGATTTTAAGGTGATGTTGGGTGCTTATATAGGTGCCGAGATGAACAACTTCGGTTGCCCTTGGGGAGGATCTTACACGGAGGATGAACTGGTTTCAAACAAAGAAATGAACCAGTTGCAAATCCAAAAAATGATTAAGCTGGCTAACAAATACCCCGACATTATTTTTTCGCTTTCCGTAGGTAATGAAGCCACGGTACATTGGACGGATCATTATGTTCCGGTTGATAGCGTGATTGAATATGTAAGAATGGTGAAAAAAGAAGCCAAACAACCGGTGACATTCTGCGAAAATTATGTGCCCTGGAAAGATAAGCTAAAGAAATTAGTAGAAGAGGTGGATTTTATCTCTATCCACACCTATCCCGTTTGGGAATACAAACATATCCATGAATCACTGGAATATACGAAACAGAATTATTATGGAATCGCAGATAGATATCCGCATAAACCTGTGGTAATCACAGAAGCGGGTTGGGCAACTAACTCAAACGGTAGAGGTATTGACCCGGAAAATGTCAGTCAGGATTTGCAACAAATTTATTATAATGATCTAATGAATTGGTGTAATGCAGAGGGGATTTTGACTTTTGTTTTTGAGGCTTTCGATGAACCTTGGAAAGGATCACCGGACGCCAACGAACCTGAGAAACACTGGGGCTTGTTTACCGTGGATAGAAAACCCAAAAAAGTGATGCAGCATTTGTTTTAAGTAACAGGTAGAACGGAGAGCGGAGAGAGGAATAAAGCCCCAAAGCGCCTTCCGAGACAAGCACGGAACAGGTAGTCCCGAATTTACTACGGGAGGTGAGGTTAATAACCCACAGTTTGTCTGGAGTGCGATTACGAAATGTAAATCAAGCCCTGAAGGGGGGATATGGTAAAAGCCCAGGGCGATGCTCTGGGTAAAATAAAAAAATTAAACCGACGCATCACGTTGTTGAGAAATGTGTAAACAAACTTTGCGTCGGGATACAAGGATGGAAAAATAAACTATAGGATATGAAATCACTCTGGAAAATAACACTAATCCTTTTTGTCTTGGCAGGATGTCAATCACCTAAGCAAAAAAAGGTGTCATCAGTGGAGCTGGAGAATGAAATTGAAATGATACAACCAAAATCGGCCCTATTGTCCGGTTTGTCCGCCGCCATCTGTTATTCCGGATTCCGAAGCGGTCAACACCCTGATAGAGGCAACGGAGCCGTTAATCCGTCATACGATGAAATACTGGAGGACCTTCATATCCTGTCAAAAAACAATATGTACCAGTTGATCCGACTTTACGATAGCGGAGTGAATACCCAAATGGTGTTGAAGGTCATCAAAGAAAACAAGATCGATATTAAAGTTTTATTAGGTATTTGGCTCGATGCGGAACTAAGTGCGCACGAAACTTGCGAATGGCTTTCAGAACCCATACCTCAGGATGAGTTAGATCAGAATAAGAAGAAAAATTTGACGGAAATTGCCAATGGCATTAAGCTGGCAAACGCATACCCGGAAATTATTTGTGCTGTAAACGTGGGTAACGAGTGTTTGGTGGATTGGAACGACCACAAAGTTTCACCAGATACTATCATTTCCTATGTAAATCATGTAAAAAGCCAGATATCTCAACCTGTAACCGTTGCTGATAACTATAAGTGGTGGGCCGATCATGGAACTGAGCTGGCCAACGTGGTGGATTTTGTTTCGATTCATGTTTACCCGGTTTGGGAGGGAAAAGATATGGATGAGGGAATAGTATATACGGTGGCTAATGTTAAAGAAGTGCAAAGCGCATTGCCTGGTAGTAAAATAGTAATTACAGAAGCAGGTTGGGCATCGGTAGCCTCAGAATTTGGAGAAAGGGCCAGTGAGGAAAAACAGAAACAATACTATAACTGGATAATGGAATGGTCAAAGGAAAACAATATCACCACCTTCTTTTTTGAGGCCTTTGATGAGGACTGGAAAGGTAATCCAGATAATTCACTTGGGGCCGAAAAACATTGGGGAATATTTACCGTAGATCGCAAACCTAAAAAAGTAATGAAGGGGATTTATCCTGAACTATAAAAGAATACAACTACCCGTATAATCGGGTGGTATATGAATAAACATCTACAAAAATGAAATCTAAAATCTACAAAATATGACACATATTAAAACAGTGAAGGAAGACAAAGTCCCCTTCGGACAAAAAATGGCGTTTGGTTCAGGACACCTAGCCAACCAGTTATTTCCGGCTGCTTTAGGTGTGTTTATGGTTGTTTTGGTCATGTCGTTGGGTATGTCACCGATTCTTGCAGGAATACTCGGGGCATTACCGCGCTTGTTGGATGCCTTAACTGATCCAATTATGGGTTTTATATCTGACAACACTAAATCGAAATGGGGTCGCAGAAAACCATATATTCTATTAGGTAGTGTAATTTCAGGAGTGTCGTTTATGATTATGTGGCAATTAAATCCGCAAAATTCTGAGCTTTATAACTTTTTTTACTTTTTAATTGTTTCCATTTTTTTCTATATCGGTTATACCATTTTTGCTACTCCATTAATTGGTTTGGGGTACGAAATGACACCTGATTATAACGAAAGAACAAGATTAATGGCTGTGTCTCAATTTATGGGACAAATTGCATGGATGGTAGCCCCTTGGTTTTGGGTAATTATCTATAATGAGTCTATCTTTGAAACAGCACCCGAAGGAGCACGTATTATGTCGGTTTGGGTAGGGGGAGTATGTATGATTTTGGGGATAATGCCTGCTTTGTTTAACAAAGAATTAATTGTGCCAGAACAGGATAAGATTAAAAATCTTTCCAGAGCTGAAATGGCCAATAATGTAAAAGAATTTTTAAAGGGTATTAAATTAACTTTACAAAACAAGCCCTTTGTAAAGCTTTGTACTTCAACGTTTTTAATATTTAATGGTTTCCAAACTATTGCACAGTTTGCCATGTTTATTATTGTGTATTATCTTTTTAATGGTGATAAGTCAGCAGCAGGATCCTGGCCGGCATGGTTCGGAACTATCAGTGCTATGGCTACCGCATTTTTAGTTATTCCCATTGTTACAAAGATATCGGAAAAGGTTGGAAAGAAGAATGCTTTTATTATTGCAACGCTCCTTTCTATTATTGGATACGCTCTTAAATGGTGGGGATATACACCAGATAATCCTTGGTTAATGTTTATGCCTATTCCATTCTTGTCTTTTGGTATAGGTGGATTATTTACATTAATGATGTCCATGACGGCAGATGTTTGTGATTTGGACGAATTAAACAACGGAGAGCGTCGCGAAGCCATGTTTGGTGCCGTATATTGGTGGATGGTAAAATTGGGTACTGCACTTGCGTTATTAACCAGTGGTATTGTATTGCAGTATGTAGGGTTCAACCAGGATGTAGAAGTACAAACAATAGAAACAATGACTAATCTTCGATTGGCAGATATCATCATACCTATATTTACAGGTATTATAGCCATTGTGGTAATGCGTAAGTACGATGTTACCGAAGAAAAAGCCAACGAAATAAGAGAAGCCTTAATTGCCCGTCGTGGTAAAGTGCATCATCAGGGAGAAAAATAATTATAAATATATTATGAGACAGTTAAAAAAAATGACATGGATAGCTTTATTTTTTGTTGGCATGTCTATATTACCAGCTTGCACGTCTAAAAACGAATATAAGCTGGTTTGGGAGGATGAATTTGAATATACAGGTTTACCCGATTCAACCCTTTGGGATTACGACCAGGAGGGCAACCCACATGGTTGGGGTAACAACGAAGAACAATTCTACACCAGGGAACGAAAGGAGAATGCCTGGGTGGAGAATGGCATTCTGAATATCACGGCCATTCACGAACCATATCAGGATAAAAACTTCACTTCAGCCCGATTAATCTCCACAGCAGATTGGCAATATGGTAAGGTGGAAGTGCGTGCCAAATTACCGGATGCCAGAGGAACCTGGTCGGCCATATGGATGATGCCTGGCGGCTGGACCTTTGATGATGGTGATTGGCCCAATATAGGTGAGATTGATATCATGGAACATGTAGGGCACGATTTGGGCGTAATCCATGCCTCGGCACATTCCAAGGATTACCAATGGCAAAAGCAGACACAAAAAACTGCTACGGTAAAAATAGAAGGTGTCAATGAAGAGTTTCATTCTTACATTCTTGAATGGACACCGGAGGTGATGAAGGCCTATGTGGATGATAACCTTTATTTCACCTATCGAAATGAGGGACTGGGAGTAGACAAATGGCCTTATGATAAACCATTTTATTTGATTTTGAATGTGGCAGTAGGAGGCGCATGGGGAAGCGTTGAAGGAATAGACAGCCTTGCCTTTCCCCAAACCATGGAAGTGGATTATGTAAGGATTTATCAGAAGAAGTGAAATGTAATAAACTCACCGTGTGACTATTCTCAATCTGTCAAAAGTCAAACGGCGAGTAAAATAATAAACAATGAACAAAATAACAGCGAAATTATCCATCAAAGAAAAAATCGGTTATAGTCTGGGCGATACTGCTTCTCATTTTGTATGGGATATGGTAGGGTTCTGGATTCTAATCTTTTACACGGATACCTTTGGGATTTCGGCAGCCGCAGCCGGTACCATCATGCTTATCGCCCGCTCGTGGGATTTCCTGAACGACCCGATAATGGGTATTATTGCCGATAGGACCAACACCCGGTGGGGAAAATTCCGACCATATATTTTATGGATGGCTTTGCCTTACAGTGTTTTGGCAGTGTTGACATTTACCACGCCTGATTTTGGTGAAACGGGTAAAGTGATTTATGCCGCAGTCACCTATTTGTTGTTAATGACCGTTTTTACTGCAATCAATCTTCCTTATTCCTCTCTTGGGGCAGTGATGACGGCAGATAGCACTGAAAGAGCTGGATTGAATTCCTATCGGTTTATTTTCGCATTTGTGGGGCAATTGATCGTTTCGGGAACGGCCTTGACATTGGCCAACTATTTTGGAGGAGGCGACAGTGCAAAAGGTTATCAATATACACTTACATTGTTCGCGCTTATCAGCTTGATATTATTTGTCATTACCTTTAAGTCAACCAAAGAGAGGGTACAGCCACCAAAAGAACAGAAAGTAGATTTAAAAGCAGATCTTAAAAACCTCTTCAAAAACCGACCTTGGGTCATCTTGTTTTTTGTAGGCATTATTTCCTTTGTGATGTTTGCCATGCAAAACCTGGCGGTAGCCTATTATTTTAAGTATTATATCGGTAATGCTGAAAACGTGCAACTATTCAACGTTATTGGTACCATAGCCTTAATTCTCACGATACCTATATCAAAACCACTGGCAAAAAAGTTTGGAAACAGAAACGTATTTTTGGCCAGTTCCCTTCTTTCAGGTCTCTTTTTCATATTGCTATACTTACCAGGTCCGGAAAATACTTATATGATATATGGCTTCAATATTTTAGCTAAAATGGCATATGCTCCTGCTGTACCTTTGTTGTGGACAATGTTGGGAGATACAGCTGATTATTCAGAATGGAAAACAGGTCGTCGTGCAACGGGGTTGGTTTTCTCGGCTGCTACATTCGCCCAAAAGGCAGGATGGGGAATAGGAGGAGCTTTGGCGGGATGGTTGTTGGCCCTATATAAATTTGAACCAAATGTTGAGCAAACAGAATCAGCTATTACCGGTATTAAAATGATGATTTCCGTTTTCCCCGGCATACTGTATATGTCATGTTCCATACTGCTTTTCTTCTATAGCATCGATCACAAAACGTCACTGGTCATGCAAAATGATCTGGAAGCAAGAAGAGCGGAAGAATGAGCAAGAGGGAGAAAGTAACAAGGGAAATGAAGGCCTGAGATGGCAAGAATACCCTGAAAAGGTTATAGAACCTGGTCCAGGGTATCGCCCTAAGTATATAAAAATACCATACCAACGCAACACAAACGTAATTGTTTTATGAAATTAGGTTTTGCGTCGGAACCATTACAAATTGAAATATAGAAACCATGAAAACGACCACTTTCATCACAGCAATCATTAGTATTATCATCCTTATGAGCTGTAATTCAAAATCATCATTAAATTTTGATGTATACGAAACTTCTGCAGATGGACATAAACTGGAAAAGGTAACTGAATTTAAAAATGTTGAAAACCCTGCGGAAGTTATGCTTCATCCAGAAGAAAAATTCCAGACGATCACCGGTTTTGGTGGATCTTTTACAGAAGCTTCGGCTTATTTGTTAAATCAACTCAGCAAAGAAAACAGGGAAAAGATACTAAGCGCTTATTTTGGTCCTGAAGGCGCTGCTTATTCATTAACCAGAACACATATCAATTCTTGCGATTTCTCGGTAAGCAACTATTCCTATGCTCCCGTTGAAGGTGATAAGGAGTTAAAACATTTCTCGATAGATGAAGACCGTGACGATATTATCCCGATGATTAAAGAGGCGCAAGCCATATCAAAAGATGGATTTAAAATTATGGCTTCTCCTTGGACGGCTTCTCCTTGGATGAAGGATAACAAGGACTGGAGAGGTGGAAAATTACTGCCGGAATATTATGATACATGGGCTTTGTTTTTTTCAAAATATATTGATGCATACAAAGCGGAAGGAATTGATATTTGGGGATTAACGGTTGAAAATGAGCCTTTGGGTAACAATAATAACTGGGAGAGCATGCACTTTTCGGCAGAAGAGATGGTCGATTTTGTAAAGAATCATATGGGGCCGCAATTGGAAAAAACGCATCCGGATGTTAAGATATTTGGCTATGACCAGAATAGGGGAGAGGAACTGGAAGAGTGGGCCAGGGTAATGTATAAAGATGAAGAGTCATCTAAATATTTTGATGGTATGGCCATTCATTGGTATGCTAGTACTTACGATTGGTTCCCTGAGTCATTAAATTTTACACATGAAATGGCTCCTGAAAAATCCATCATTAATTCAGAGGCTTGTGTGGATGCAGAAGTGCCGCATTGGCAAGATGATGCGTGGTACTGGGCGAAAGAGGCTACAGACTGGGGCTGGGATTGGGCACCAGATGATCAAAAGTATTTACATCCTAAGTATGTGCCTGTGTACCGTTATGCCAGAAATATAATAGGTAGTTTGAATAATTGGGTTGACGGATGGATTGACTGGAATATGGTACTGAACAGGCAAGGCGGACCCAACTGGTTTAAAAATTGGTGCGTGGCACCTGTGATAGTGGATCCGGATAAAGATGAAGTATACTTTACACCTTTGTATCATACCATGGCTCATTTCAGTAAATATATCCGGCCGGGGGCAGTCCGTATAGGTTTTAATAATTCGGATGACGACTTGATGGTTACAGCAGCAAAGAATACTGATGGTTCGGTGGCTGTTGTTATTTTGAACATGGAACAACAGGCAAAAAGCATTAAGCTTTCCCTGGGAGAAAGCACAAAGGATATTCGTATAAGTGCTAAGGCCATCCAAACGGTTATCATATCTGAATAGTACAGATTTTTATTTGTGTATGATCAAATTTGGCGAATTACATGTGGTGTTAAAAAAAAAATGGTAATCTCATGAAACGAATTTTATTAGTATCTACATTTCTATTCATTGCAATACTTATGAAAGCTCAAGGTAATGATATTCAAAAAAAAGTAGATGAGCTTGTATCTCAACTTAGTTTGGAAGAAAAGGTATTGCTCTGTTCGGGCAGGGACGATTGGAGTACACAATCTATCCAAAGGTTGAATATTCCCTGGATCTGGATGTCCGATGGTCCGCACGGGTTAAGACGTGCACCGGCCACCAATAAGGCAGGTTATGGCGACCAGCTACCCGCAACTTGTTTTCCTACCGCTTCAGCTTTATCTGCAACATGGGATGTTGATTTAATTTACAAAGTTGGGCAAGCATTGGGCGAAGAATGTCAGGCTTTGGATGTCAATGTTCTTCTGGGTCCCGGAGTGAATATTAAGCGTTCGGTATTAGGAGGAAGGAACTTTGAGTATTTTACCGAAGATCCAGTGCTTTCAGGCGAGATGGGAGCTGCATACATAAACGGTGTCCAAAGCCAGGGCGTGGGAACTTCCTTAAAGCACTTTGTGGCCAATAACGTAGAAACCATGCGTATGTTTATGAACTCGAATGTAGATATGCGAACGCTGCACGAAATTTACCTGACACCATTCGAGATGGCTATTAAAAAAGCGCAGCCATGGACAGTAATGGCTTGCTATAACAGGGTTCAGGGGGAGTATGGTACACAGAGTCCATATCTTTTAACCGACATACTTAAAAAAGACTGGGGGTTTGAAGGAATCGTAATTTCTGATTGGTTCGCTATTGTTGACAGGGTTAAAGCATTGCATGCGGGCATGCACATAGAAATGCCACATGTAAGCGATGTAAATGACAACATATTGCTGGAGGCGGTGAAAAATGGTCAGCTGGAAGAAGCTGTTTTGGATAATATTGTACGGGATATTTTAAAGATAGTATTAAAAGCCGATGCACTGAAAAAACAAGGGGCAGATCAAAAAGTTAAGGAGCATCATGCTTTTGCAAGAAAGGTTGCTTCAGAAGCGGCCACTTTATTAAAAAATGAGAAGCAGGTATTGCCAATTAGCAGTACAAAATATAAAAAGGTAGCTATTATAGGCGAATTTGCTAAAAATCCTCGTTATCAAGGGAATGGAAGTTCAGAAGTTAAGCCGACGCAATTGGATAATATTTATGATATTATTGAAAAGGAGTATGGTGAAGGGGTGAAGATTACTTATGCACAAGGCTATACTTTAAAAGATGACAATGATGTAAGCTTCATTGAAAAAGCGGTTAAAGTGGCAAAGGAGGCTGATATCGCTTTAATATTCGCAGGTTTGCCATTGTCCTACGAGTCGGAAGGAATTGATCGTAAGCATATCGATATGCCGATATCTCACAATCGGTTGATTGCTGAAATCGCAGAAGTCCAGGAGAATACGGTTGTTGTTTTAACCAACGGAAGTGCGGTTGCCATGCCTTGGGTTAAGGATGTGGAAGCTGTGTTAGAAGCCTGGCTGGGAGGACAAGCAGGAGCCGGCGGTGTAGCTGATGTTTTGTTCGGAAAGGTAAACCCTTCCGGTAAGCTGGCGGAAACATTTCCCGTTCGATTAGAAGATACCCCTGCATTTTTAAACTTTCCGGGCGAGCAGGGAGACGTGCTCTATGGCGAGCGTATATTTGTAGGTTATCGTTATTACGATAAAAAGAAGATTGAACCGCTTTTTCCGTTCGGTCATGGCTTATCCTATACCAAATTTGAATATACCGATATAAAAGTATCTTCTAAAAATATTACGGATAAGGATGTTCTGGAGATCACGGTAACTGTAAAAAATACAGGAAGCATAGTGGGTAAAGAAATAGTTCAGCTGTACGTGTCAGATACGGAATGCACATTACAACGTCCGGAGAAGGAACTGAAAAAGTTTGCCAAAGTTGAATTAGCTCCCGGAGAATCAAAAAAGGTTGTTTTTGAATTAAGCGGTCGCGATTTCTCGTATTATGATGCTAAAAGAGACACCTGGGTGGCGGAAAGTGGTGCGTTTGTTATTTCAGCGGCCGCTTCTTCAAGAGATATCCGCAAAACGGAAACGATTCACTTAAAATCCACGCAAAGATTACCGATGATGGTGGATGAATATACTTTTGTAAAGGAGCTATGGGAAAACAAACAAACCCGCAAGTTCATTAAAGAATATATGCCGGAATGGATTGGGGGATGGGTGCCAGAAGGAAAATCAGTGGACGAAGCTAATATTCCGGGATTCTTTTTGGAGCATCCTATAATTAAGTTGCCGTACATAACCAGCGGCGAAGTAAGACATCAGCAAGTAAAAGAGATTGTTGAAAAATGCAATAAATTAACCTACACGCCGGAAAAGATTACCTTTAAGGAAGTAGAAAATGTGAGTTTTTGATGTGGTTTAAGATTGCGTCCGAAAGTCATAAAGCGGTATATTGCGGTAGAAAATTATCGGATAGTAATCATGAAACGAACCGTAAGCAATAATATATAATTTTTGATTAGGTGAGTTCGAATTTAATTCGAAGATGATTGACGGGCGAGCTTCCGGCCAGGGCCTGGTTGACCTACCTAAAACTAGTTCGGGAAAGGTGGTTGCGCAGCATTTTGTAAGGCTATTTGACAAATGAAAGTAAAATTTATACAGTATATGAAAAACACAAACTTATCAATTATCGCAGTTTTGGCTATTCTTGTGCTTAATGCATGTAGTCAGGGAAGTTCAAATATGAAACAAGATGATATTGGAAAAAAGGTTGAAGCCCTTCTAACTAAAATGACCATTGAAGAAAAGGTGGGGCAGATGGTGCAGTACAGTGGGTTTTACGATGCTACCGGCCCGGCACCAACCGGAGGTAATGCAGAAAAGAAATATGAGCACCTTAAAAAGGGAATGGTGGGCTCATTTCTTAACGTCAGGGGAGTTGAGCAAGTAAAAGCATTACAAAAAATAGCTGTTGAGGAAACTCGCCTGGGAATCCCGTTGATTTTTGGTTTGGATGTCATACATGGTCATAAAACACTAGCGCCTATTCCATTGGGTGAAGCTGCCAGTTGGGACCTGGAAGCCATAGAAAAGTCGGCTCGTGTAGCAGCGATCGAGGCTTCGGCTATCGGAATAAACTGGACCTTTGCCCCAATGGTCGATATTTACCGCGATGCCCGTTGGGGACGCGTGATGGAAGGTGCAGGAGAAGATCCTTACCTGGGAGCCAAGGTTGGTGTGGCACGTATAAAAGGATTTCAAGGTGATGACTTGTCGGCCAATAACACGCTGGCAGCCTGTGCCAAGCACTTTGCCGCATACGGCTTTGTGGAAGCAGGAAAAGAATATAACACGGTAGATATCGGGACCTCAACCTTATACAATATTGTTTTTCCACCCTTTAAGGCAGCGGTTGAAGCGGATGTTAAAACAGTGATGAACGCATTTAATATTGTAAACGGTGTGCCTGCTACAGGTAACAAGTTTTTGCAACGTGATATTTTAAAAGAAAAATGGGGTTTTAAAGGTTATGTGATTTCCGACTGGGCCAGTGGTTTCGAGATGGTCAACCATGGCTTTGCTGCCGATTTAAAGGAAGCTGCCATGCATGCCGCCAACGCGGGTTCCGATATGGATATGGAATCCTATGCTTATGTAGATTATCTTGTGGAGTTGGTTGAAGAAGGTAAGGTTGACGAATCGGTTGTGGATGAAGCAGCCAGCAGAATACTAAGGGTAAAATATGAATTAGGCCTGTTTGATGATCCGTATAAATACTGCGACGAAGACAGAGAAAAAGAATTGTTGTATCACGAAGATCACCAGGCGGCAGCATTGGATATGGCTCGCAAGTCCATCGTATTATTAAAGAACGAGAATAATTTACTGCCGTTGGCTAAAAACCAGAAGAAAATTGCCGTGATTGGTGCCCTGGCAGATGACAAAACAAGTCCATTGGGAAGTTGGCGTATCGGTTCCGATGACGGCACCGCAGTGTCGGTGTTGGAAGGACTGAAAAAGCACACCTCCAATTTCAAATATGCCAAAGGAGCCGATGTGGTTACTGGTGATGTAAATTTTGTGATGGAGCTGAATATAAATAAAAGCGATAAAAGCGGATTCAAAGAGGCAGTGCGACTGGCTAAAAATTCCCAGGTAGTCATAATGGTATTGGGAGAGCATGGTTTTCATTCCGGTGAAGCACGTAGTCGCACCAATATCAACTTGCCCGGTGTGCAACAAGAGCTGTTGGAAGAGGTTTACAAGGCGAACAAAAACGTTGTTTTGGTATTGACGAACGGACGTCCGCTGGCGTTGCCATGGGCTGCTGAATATGTTCCTGCCATTGTGGAAGCATGGCAACTGGGGTCGCAAGCCGGAAATGCTATTGCCGATGTGTTGTTTGGCGAGTACAATCCTTCGGGTAAATTACCCATGTCGTTCCCTCGTAGTGTAGGCCAATGCCCTATTTATTACAATCACTTTAACACAGGTCGCCCTGTAAACAGAGAAAAGAACGTGTTTTGGTCACATTATTCTGATGAGAAAAACAGCCCTCTTTTTCCCTTCGGTTTTGGACTGAGTTATTCCGAGTTTGAATACAGCGATCTGTATATTGACAGCTCCGACCCTAAAAACGTGAAAGTATCTGTAAAAGTTGCCAATACAAGCGATGTGGAAGGCGAAGAAGTGGTTCAGTTATACATTCGCGACAGGGCTGCGGCAGTGGTGCGTCCGGTTAAAGAACTAAAAGGATTTGAGAAGATCAGCCTCAAAGCCAATGGATTTAAAACCATTAACTTTACCTTAACAGAAGATGAACTTGGGTTTTACAATGGGCACGGAGAATTTATGGTTGAGCCTGGTATGTTCGACGTGATGGTGGGTACCAGCTCGCAAGAAGGCTTAACAGGAAGTTTTGAACTGAAATAAAAAAATAAAATACTAAAAACTATTTAAAGAGGGTGTCCAAAAATGATATTTCTAAAAATTGAAACTTACAATTTATAAGTAAACTTCTCATTTTACCGCTCCAACCTCCCCTAAAGTGGGAGGCTTAAAGTCCCCTTCAGGGGATTTAGGGGTACAAAAGAGGAACAAACTTTCAAATTGTAAGATTTCTATAACTCCTTTTTTGTTTTTGGACACCCTCTTTTTTTTGCTTCAACCTGTCTTGTTTTGATGATGTGAATATAGCGTGGCACTCCACTGGAGTTATATAAAATCAGTTCAACCCGAAATATGCATTAAAAATTCTATTACACATTGAAATTACTTTTAACCCGCAATATGCATTAGAAAATCTATTACACATTGAAATTGTTTCAAAACAAGACACTCCGCTGCTTCACTTCAACTCTCCATAACGATGCTCCCGAAAGTAATCGAGACAAGTTATGCCTCGTTTCAGTAAAGCCTTGTTTTATTGTACTTGCCATTCTCATGACGAACCTCCAATACATAATCCGGGTTAAATAAAAAGATCATAGCGTTATATCATTATTTCGTAAGATAATGGAATTCAAAAAAGCGATACAAATAATCAGGTACATCTAATTCCATGAGATTCTTTCTGTATTTAAACGGCAAAGAATAATGAAAATCATCAAAAATAAATGCATATTAATTTTTAAATGAGAATATTCTCATTACCTTTATCGGAGCAAAGCAATTGAATTACGACAAGAATTTTTTATTTAAACATGTAAATTAATTAGTTATGCCACGATTTGACAAAACAGGACCTGAAGGTAAAGGTTCGCAGACAGGTAGAGGAATGGGTAAATGTAATCCATCAGAACAAAGTAAGCACAACTCCTCGGATTCCGAAAAAACATCAGGAGGAAGAGGAGCCGGTAGAAGAAGAGGTTTCGGAAGAGGCCTGGGAAGAGCTTTGGGATTTGGCAAGGGGAATTCCTGATTCACTGGAAATAAGTAACCTAAAGAATCGCAATTCCTAATGTGCGATTCTTTTTATCTGGTATCAATTATTGTAGAGTTTTGCCTTCAGATATCCCAAAGTTTCTAATTAAAGTAATGATGAAAGGATACATTCAGGTATATACGGGGAACGGAAAGGGTAAAACCACAGCTGCTTTGGGTTTGGCCGTTAGAGCTATTGGAGCTGGTAAAAAGGTGTTTTTTGCGCAGTTTATCAAAGGGAGCGTTTATTCCGAAATGAATATCGTACAAAAAATGTTGCCTGCCATTACGCTTAAGCAGTATGGTTTGTGTTGTTTTATTGAAAAGGATCCTACTGAAAAAGATATTGAAGCAGCAAGACATGGTTTGGCCCAAGTTGCAGAAATTATTAAGTCAGGCAAATATGATTTGGTAGTTCTCGACGAGGCTAACATGGCCATGTATTTCAATTTATTTTCAATAGACGAACTATTGTCCATCGTTCAAAACAAGCCTGAACATTTAGAAATTGTGATTACCGGCCGCAAAGCCCCTCAGGAACTTATTGAGCTTGCAGATTTAGTCACCGAAATGAAAGAAGTAAAACATTATTATCAAAAAGGTATTGAGGCTCGAGAAGGAATTGAGTATTAATATATTTATCGCTTTGGAAGAAAAAACGGAAAAAACTTGTGGCCAACAATTTATAGAATTAAAAAAGGAGACGAGGATAAGCGTTAAGAAATTATCCAATTAATAAACCTATTGTTTTATGCATAAAAAAATTATTGTTATCGGTGGGTCTGCAGCGGGTCCCAAGGCAGCTGCAAAAGCGCGCAGGATGGACGAATTTGCAGAGATAACCCTGTTTCAGAAAGGGGAAGATTTATCTATGGCTTCCTGTGGTTATCCTTATTTTGTGGGCGGTTTTTTCGACGATCGAAACAAGTTGCTTTGCACTCCTACAGGAGTGGTTCGTGATCCAACCTTCTATTGGAATGCCAAAGGAATTTCCGCCAAGGTTAATACGGAGGTAACCAAAATAGATAGTGAAAACAAAAAGGTGGAGTATGTGAATGTTAACACTGGAGCGAAAGGCACTCAGGAATATGACAAACTGATTATTGCTACAGGAGCTACAGCCAATATGCCACCCATTCCAGGTACCAAACTGGAAGGGATTACCACCCTGCAATCGATGCAAGATGCAGATTATCTCCGAAAAATAAGAGATGAGGGAAAAGTTAAAAAAGCCGTTGTAATAGGTGGTGGATTGATTGGTATTGAAACGTTGGAGGCTTTGAACCTTGCCGGAATTGAACTCACCATGATTGAACTGTTGCCTCAGCTGCTGACTTTTCTGGATTGGAAGATGGCCAAGTTGGTTGAAAATTATTTGCAACAGAAAGCCAATGTAATAACCAAAAATGGGGTGTCAGAATTTCTGGGCAACAATGGTAAGCTGACCGGAGTAAAACTTCAGAATGGCACCGAAATCCCTTGTGAACTGGCCGTGGTTGCTATTGGTGTGAAACCTAACGTAGGGCTGGCCAGGGAGGCCGGGATCCAAATTGGGGAGCTGGGCGGTATTGTCGTCGACAAGTATATGCAAACGTCTCATGAGGATATTTATGCAGTGGGCGATTGCTGCGAGATTAAAAATATTATTACAGGTAAAAATGTTTTAGCTCCCTATGGAGACCTTGCCAACCTTGAAGGCCGTGTAGCTGGCGAAAATGTAATTGCCGGCAACACGGTCACTTTTCCGGGGACCATCCAAACAGGGATCTGTAAACTGTTCGATTATGGAATTGGTATCACCGGATTGTCGGAAGCCAAGGCCATAGAGGCCGGGTTCGATTATGTCAAAATCATTAATGCCAGTCCGGATAAGCCCGGGTTTATGGATGGAAAATTATTGGTGACTAAACTGCTGGCCGAAAAGGAGACAGGGAAGATATTGGGTGCCCAATGTTTGGGGCCCGGTGATGTGAGTAAGCAATTGTCAATTTGGGCCACGGCTATTATTGGTAAGCTCACGGTTGAAGATATGGTGAATGCCGATTTCCCATATGCGCCCCCATTCTCATTGGCTATAGACCACAGTATTGCCTCCGCACATATCATGCAAAATAAAATGAAAGGTGTTTTTCAAGGTATATCGGCAATAGACTTGAAGGATAAGTTAGAAGCTGGTGACGATATGTATATTCTGGATGTGCGAGGGTCAGACGAATATGAACAAACCCGATTGGGAATTGGTGAAACACTGATTCCACTGGGTGTATTGCGAAAGCGCCTAAACGAACTCCCTGAAGACAAAGAAAAAGAAATAATTACTTATTGTAAAATTTCACTGCGTGGGTACGAGGCTGCTGTAATGCTGAAAGCGCATGGGTATATCAACGTAAAAGTGATGGAAGGTGGGGTAATGGCATGGCCATTTACCAAAGAGAAATAGTCATATGAAGTATAAATTTTAAAAAAGGGTCGACTCATTAAATTATTTTATTTTAAGTCAACCTTTTTTAAGGAAAAACACTAATTCTTAGCTAACTTAAGTTTCTTGACCTTGATACTTATTGTCGAACTTGATTTTTGAGAAGGTGGGCCTTGCATCGATGAGCTGCCATCGCCCGCACTGCCACCCGGGCCTCCGCCCATGCCGCCTCTTGGACCACCACCCATTCCGCCTCCTGAGCCTCCGCCAATAGCTCCGCTGATTCCACCAGGGCCTCTACCCATTCCGGATTGAGATGACGAACTAGCTGAACTTCTTCCCGAGGTAACTGAAATGTACATCTTCTTCGCATGATAATCCATACCCAGCTGTTCAAAAGGAATCGACAGTTTATAAAACAATTCTCCCTGTCTGTTAAAATGTATATCGCCAGAAATATGATCTGGATTGACTACAGCCATAAGCTCTTCTGAGTTTCCGTACGTTAATTTGATATCACGGATTGAGTTCATGAGTTTTTCTTTTTCGGCATCACTAAAATCTTTTTCCATTGGCGGTCCGCCCATGTTGCCTCTATATCTGCTATCTGACTGTTCTTCGTTTTGTCTGCCCGGCTGCGCTGCAAATTGAACATTGCTTAGCGCCATGCGCTCTTCCATATTTAAGGGGTAATCAATTTGTACTTTCTTTTTACCTTTTACTTTGGTTTTAAAATTTACTTTTACCCCTTCCATTAAAATGAGCTTCGGTACATTATTATTGCTCGATTTCAAATGCACATATAAATTTTTCTTGTCGTTGGTAAATAAATAAAAAACATCATTTTTTTTGTCGTATAAATATTTATACGAAGGAATTTGATCATCCTGTTGGAACTCTTTGGAATGCCATTTGCTTGTATTCTCCATGCTTTGCCCAAACACTGTTGTAATAAAAAGTATGGCAAAAAGCGTTAAACCCGTAATATGCATTAGAAAATCTATTACACATTGAAATTGTTTCAGAACAAGACACTCCGCTGCTTCACTTCAACTCACCAGAACGATGCTCCCGAAAGTAATCGGGACAAGTTATGCCTCGTTTCAGTAAAGCCTTGTTTTATTGCACTTTCAATGTTCACGACGAAGTTCTAATGCATAATCCGGGTTAAAATTGATTTATTGTACATGTATTTTTGAAATTGCAGTTAATGCTTTTAAATGTCAATAGTATACATGTGTAATTAGATTTGGGAATTTATTATATGAACTGGCATATTTAATATGCCAAAGGCGGGTGATTATCTGATAGCCTGGATAAATAAACAGGTTGAATATGTTGTGGTGTGTTGGTAATGTTTAGATTTTCTTAATCGAATTGGCCTTTGTATAAAGTTTAATGACAATTTTTGGATTATCATTACACTTCTTCATTAGCCTTAAAATGGCAATTATTGCGATAAACGAAAGCAGTAATAAAGCGTACTTCGATAATGCTGAGTTATAATAACGAACTGACATGTTTTAATGCCAGTTCAATGTGTTATTCCTGTTACCCTGCCGGTTGGGATTTTAAATGCATATTGCGGATTTAACTACGCCCACTTTCGTTCTTCACCTAGGTTTAAATTAAAATCATTTGATTTACTAACACGCATGGATTCCCCCTGGGCAAAAGCGTTTGTTTTTTCATTCAGTTCCAGTATTGCGCTGTTCATCTCGTCCACCGCACCGCTCACCTTTAAGAATAATTCCGAAGCCTCGCCGAATTTATCTGTAGATGAAGTAAGTCTGTTTTCAGTAACCTCGAAATATTGTTTGATCTCGTTAGCGTTATCTTTAATCTTAGTGGTTTCGCTGGTGGTATTTTCCGCCAGCTTTTTAACTTCCCCGGCAACTGCCGCAAAGCCTTTGCCAGCTTGTCCGGCCCTTGCAGCCTCAATGGAGGCGTTAAGCGCCAGCAGGTTGGTTTGAGTAGATACAGAGTGAATCGTTTTCGCAATTTCATCAAACTTGTCCACCAACTTGGCTTGTTGGGCAAAAGCCTCTTCAAGTTCAGAGAATTCATTTTTAAGATGGCTGAATATTTCGAGCATGTTATTGATAGATTTGAACTTATCGTCCAATTGGATAATTGTTTCCGATACGGAAGTAGAAATATCCAATATCACAGAACTCTTATAATAGTGACAGTTTTCTTTGTTGTTAAGACCATTGTGAATAGCAGTTGCCATATCCTGGCAGCTACCATATCCGCAAGACGAACAGTCGTAAATATCGGCATCTGAATGTTTACGCATGGTTTTAAAGATTTCCCGCTTTTGGTTTTCGCTAGGGACAACGATACTGTTATTGGCGCTGCGGTCGATATAGGTGCGATTGTATAATCCTTCTTTCCAATAACTATCAATGTTTTTTGTCAATCGTTTTTTCCCTTTCCGGCTATCATATTCGGCAACCATTTCTTTTTTTCGGTTATCTACCAGGTGCTCTATTTCGTCCAAGGTTTTATCATGCGTTAGGGTTCCTGTCCCGCCATTACAACCCCGTTCACAGTTCAAACAGTCGATCAACAAAGGAGCAATGCCTTTTTTGATATCTGCACTTAGGGTATTTAAATACGGATAAATCAAATCCTGTCCCTCAATTTTCCTGGTTTTTTCTACAATCTCAGGAACCTCACGTTCTGCGGTTCTCAGCAATCCACCGGGCGAAGAGAACAATACCGCCCGCTCTGCCGGCGGGTTGTCAAAATCGGTGGATGGGTATGTTTTTAAGTTAATTTCTTTCTCGTTCAGATATTTATCCAACGATTTAAAGGTGACATTAAGAATAGCTAACCCGGAATCGGCAAACTCCCTGGCTTTGGCCAAACACGGCGATACAACCAATATTTTATGATTGCGGTATTCGCGATAGAACGCCTTGATCATTTTAATGGTATGCAACATGGGGCTGTCCGCAGGCGAAAGGTGAGGAATAAGTTCTGGTTTGTAAAGCTCTATGTACGATACAATCGCAGGACAAGGTTGAGCGATAACCGTTTGGGGCCCCTGTTTTATATATTCCAGATAGGATTTAACCGTTAGTTCGGCTCCAAAACTCACGTCGAAAATAGCTTTTACACCTATGCTTTTTAACCAACCGTTAAGTTCTTTGTAAGTATCCGGAAAGCTCGCTGCAATGGCCGGAGCTACTATAGCCACAAACTTATCGCCACGAGACAGATTATCCCTGAACTGTCCGAAATCATCTTTTGGTTTGCGCGCATCATGGGTACATGCATCAATACACTTACCACATGCAATGCACAGGTCCCCGTTTATCGACATATGATCACCCATATCGATATTGCAAAATTTAACCGGACATGCCGTTATGCACGCATGGCAGTTTACACAATTTCCTTCTTCTACGTAAACAACTTCTCTCAATGATAAGCTCTCTGTGTGCATGGCGGTTGTTTTTGGTCCGGATCTATCTCTTCTTTTAGATCCTGACCGTGAATATTATACAAACTACATATACAGAGAATCCACCATTAGGTTACATTTGCATTGACAAGAAGTTTGATTTTGTGGGTAAATGCACAAATATAAGATAAGTAAGCTGTTAAATAAGAAAGTGCTCATCTACAAACTTTTGGAAAGTTTCTTTGTATTGGTCGCTTACAGGTATACGCACGTCGTTATCAAAAATAATTCGCATGCGTTCAATTGTGGTTATCTTTTTTAAGTTGACAATATAGGATCGGTGAACACGCATAAAACTATCGGTCGGTAACTTTTCTATCAGTTTTTTAAAGCTGAGGAGCGTGATAACCGGTTTTTGATCAGTAAGGTGGATGCGCAAATATTCCCGCATCCCTTCAATATAAGTAATGTTTTTAAGTTCAAGTCTTATAATTTTATATTCCGATTTAATAAAGAGGTAATCATTGTTGCCTTCTATTTCCTCAGGGGCTCCTTTCTCTTGTGCCATGCGTTTTTTAGCTTTGTTTACGGCTGACATAAATCCATCGTAACCAATAGGTTTTAATATGTAATCAATGGCATCTACTTTAAATCCTTCCACGGCATATTCGCTGTAGGCGGTGGTAAAAATAATTCCAACATCCTGACTTAACGATTTGGCAAAATCCATCCCTGTTAGCTCCGGCATGTTAATGTCCACAAACATCAGATCAACCTCTTTTGTGTCCAGTATCTCATAGGCATCAGCAGCATTGTTTAGAGAAGCCACCAATTCCAGGTTTGGCGTTCGTTCGATATAACTCGAAATCTGCTTTAAGGCGAGAGGCTCATCATCAATAGCAACACATTTAATCGTCATAAATAGGGAGTTTTATAGTACTTGTATATGTATTTTCATTATCATTAATATCCCAAATGTAATTATCACCGTAATATAAGTCAAGTCTTTTACGCGTGTTCTCAAGTCCGATACCACTGCTTTTGGGTTTCGATAAAGAAGTGTTCGTTTTTTTGCAATTTTTACACATTACCACGAGCCATTTATCCTCGATACTAACATTTAAGTGGATATAACATTTCTTTTGGGTGGCCGCACCATGTTTAAAGGCATTTTCTAAAATAGTCATAAAAACAAATGGCGGAATGGAAACGGGCGGTATCTTATCAGGAATGTTGAGTTGCACATCCAACTCTTCGGTATACCGCATTTGCATAAGTTTCGCATAGCTTTTGATAAAATCTATTTCTTTTGCCAATGAAGTTTTTTTGTCCTCTTTTTCATATAAAAGATAACGTAACATATGAGAAAGTTTCACAATAGAGCTTTGTGCATCTTTGGGCTCTATTTCAACCAAAGCATGGATGTTGTTGAGCGTATTCATTAAAAAATGGGGACTTATCTGGTGCTTTAAAAAAGCCAGTTCAGCCTGAAGTTTCTCCTCGCTTATTTGATGCCGCAAACGCTCTTCTTTTATTAACCTGCCGCCCTGTTTTATGGCTGTATTAAACCCTATAACTAAAATAGAAAGCAGAATATTGTTCAAATATCGGATAAATTGTCCCCTGGCCTGTGGCTCCATTCCCGGGCGAAGTTGTTCAAGGTTGGTGCTTCTTGGGGGTCTGTTTAATGGTGAAACGCCATTCCTGGGAAGTGGAATATTGGTATCCGTTACCGATATAGCCTTATTTGTCGACAATAATTCATGAATAAAAACGGTAACTTTCGGATGGCTTATTCCGACTATCAATACAGCAGTTATTCCAAAATACCAGAAATATTTTTTCTTAAATAAGAATTTGGAAGCCAGCCACATATTATTAGCCAGAAACATAAGAAGAAATGGTGCAATGGTAATTGTATCGAGAAGCACCTTATTCCATTGTATTTCATTATTTTTCTGCGATAGAAAAATGATAACAAATAAAACAAGCAACCATAAAGTGGTATAGATTGTATTTTCGATTAGTTTATGTCGTTTGTTACTTTGCATAGGTACTTATGTTTTGCTTTGTGGCTGGGGCATTGCCATGTATGTTCGTAAAGCTAATTATAGTTTAATAAATTGAAATTGATGCGTCGTACTATTTTTAGTTGAACCACGAAATATGCAAATTTTACAAATTTAATACAGCTTTTGTCTTTGAATTGGCGCAAAAGCCATTCATTACTAGCCAACCTAAAGTTGATGCTATATATTTTTTTGAACGCTTCGAAATAACCTGTGTTATCATAACGCCAATTTTTTTGGCCTCATTACAATTTTACCAAGAAATTAAGAATAACGAAATAATAATCAACAAACCGGGCCTTTTTATCTATGAAAAGGTAGTTGAGGAATATATGTAATGTTATAACAAATTCGTATTTTGGAAAAGATAAACATACCGCCAATAAATAGGAATAGGAGCGGTCTGCAAGACCCAGCGATTATTCCAGGTTGAACTACAACCCGGCTTTAATACCTGCCAGGTATTTTAATCGGGTTTTTTGCGTTTTTTAAAGCTTTTGAATACGCGACACCACGTTTGTTTTTGCTTATAAACCATCTTTTGGTCGTTAATTTTAACGATAACGCGTGCTTTTAGTCTGAAAAGGTTACCTTATTGGGCACTACGATGCTAAACCTCAAGAAAATGAAGTTTTTTAAAGAGCTTTGCTTT
Source organism: Saccharicrinis sp. GN24d3 (assembly GCF_052400645.1). Lineage (NCBI taxonomy): Bacteria > Pseudomonadati > Bacteroidota > Bacteroidia > Marinilabiliales > Marinilabiliaceae > Saccharicrinis > Saccharicrinis sp. GN24d3. Next base: position 102 of record NZ_JBQTGI010000023.1, on the reverse strand, counting down.
GTTACAACAATTTTAGACTTGAGTGCTTTCACTAAATTTTGGACAGGTGAGCGATACCCGGTAGGAAGTATACAAAAGATATTTGAAAAAGCGAAGCAAAAA